>JASIAM010000170.1 GCA_030041985.1 Bryobacteraceae bacterium
CCGCCAACAGAACGAAATTGGCAAGATTGTGCAACTGGATCTGCCTATCATCGTGGGCGAGCCGATTCCGATTCTGTATATGCAAATGGACGGGACCGGCGTGCCGGTGGTGAAGAAAGAAACCGAGGGCCGCAAAGGAAAAACCGATGGCCAACCAGCGCACACGCGCGAAGCCAAGCTCGGCTGTGTGTTCCCCCCAACCACCTGGGACCAGGACGGCTATCCCGTTCGCGATCCGGATTCGACCACCTATACCGGAGCTATCGAGACGGCCGAAGAGTTTGGCAAGCGCCTCTACCGGGAGGCCTTGAACCGTGGCTGGAGCCGCGCGCAAAAGAAGGTGGTGATGGGTGATGGAGCCGAATGGATCTGGAATCTGGCGGAGGTGCATTTTCCCGCCGCTGTGCAGATCGTCGATCTCTATCACGCGTGGCAGCATCTGTGGGAGTTGGCTCGTGCGCTGTACCCCAACGATTCCGCAAACCAGCAAGTTTGGATCAAACGCCACCAGAAACGACTGCTCGATAAAGGCAAAATCGAGAAGCTGGTGTTAGCGCTGCGTTCCCTGGAATCTACGCATGCCGAAGTCCGGGAGAAGATCCGCACCGAGGCGAATTATTTTGAACGAAATGCCGAGCGTATGCGCTACCCCAAGTTCCGTCGGCAACATCTCTTCGTCGGCTCCGGTGTGATCGAAGCCGGCTGCAAGACTGTCATCGGTTCTCGTCTGAAGCAATCCGGCAGGTTCTGGACACGCCGCGGAGCCAACGCGATCATCGCCCTGCGCTGCTGTCACCTCAACGGTCGCTTCGGGGATTACTGGGAGGCCCGTCGTCCGGCGGCCTGACTTGCACTTTCATGTCGCGCACCCAGAACCGATCCGGAGCGGGTACACGCCATTTGGGAAACAGCGCCGTCCATTATCATTGGACAGAATCTGTTTCGGACAGGGAATGACTACTTACGACGGGATTATCATCGGGGGCGGGCACAATGGACTGGTCACCGCTGCCTACCTGGCGCGAGCCGGGAAGAAGGTGCTGGTGCTCGAGCGCCGCGAAATGGTGGGCGGCTGCGCCGTCACGGAATCCATCTGGCCCGGATATCGGGTCTCCACAGGCGCCTACCTTTCCAGCCTGCTGCAGGAACGGATTGTCCGCGAACTGGAACTGGAGCGCTACGGCTACCGTGTGGATGCCAAAGATCCCGCGTTCTTCTCCGCTTTTCCCGATGGCCGCTGCTTTTTCATGTGGCAGGATCGCGCGAAGACGCTCGAGGAGATCGCGAAATTCTCCCGCCGCGATGCTGAAGTTTACCCCGCCTATGAGGATCAACTCGAACGCATCGCACGCGTAGTGGAATCGCTCCTGCTGACCACTCCTCCACCCTTTCCGCCGCGGGGTCCGCTGGACTTTGTCGAGTATCTGAAGCTTGCCGGCAAGCTGCGCGGTCTAAGCGGGAAGGATCTTACGGCGCTGGTGAAAATATTCACCCAGAGCGCCGCCGAACTGCTTGACGAGTGGTTCGAGTCCGAGCAGGTGAAGGTCACACTGGCGACCGATGGCGTGATCGGCGCCAATGGCGGACCGCGCTCGCCGGGGACAGCTTACATCCTGCTGCATCATTGCATGGGAGGCGTGGCGGGGCACCGCGGGCTGTGGGGTTTTGTGCGCGGCGGCATGGGAACCGTGGCTGAAGCAATTGCGAGGGCGGCGCAGGCGCGGGGCGCGCAAATCCGAACCGAAGCCGCGGTTGCCAAAGTGCTTGTGCGGGATGGCCGCGCCCGCAGCGTGGTACTCGAAAGCGGAGAGGAGATTGCCGCGCGCGCGGTGGCCTCTAACCTCGATCCGAAAGTTACCTTTCTCCGCCTGGTGGATCCCGGAGAGCTTGACCTCGATTTTCTTGCCGCCATCCAGCGGTTTCGCATCGAGGGCACCAGCGTGAAGATCAACCTGGCGCTCTCCGGCTTGCCCGAGTTCCGCGCTTTGCCCGGTTCCCCCGGCCCGCAGCATCGCGCCACCATGCACATCTGCCCCGATATCGAATATGTGGAACGCGCCTGGGATGACGCCAAGTACGGACGGCCTTCCGAGCGGCCTCTGCTGGAGCTGACCATCCCCACCATGTACGACCCGTCGCTCGCGCCGCCGGGGCATCACGTAATGGGTATTTTCTTGCAATATGCGCCCTACACGCTGCGCGAAGGCACCTGGGATGAACTGCGCGAACCATTCGGCGATCGCGTGATTCGCCTGATTGAGGAGTATGCGCCCAATATGGCGTCGATCGTGGAGCATCGGCAGGTGCTGACCCCGCTCGATCTCGAAAGGCGCTTTGGGATTACGGGCGGCAATATCTTTCACGGCGAAATGAGTCTCGATCAGATGTTCGTGATGCGGCCGGTAGCCGGTTGGGCACGGTACCGCACGCCGATCCGGGGCCTATTTTTATGCGGGTCCGGCGCACACCCGGGCGGGGGCGTCATGGGAGCGCCGGGATATAACTGCGCAAGGGAGATGCTGAAGGGGAGTGGGTGACACTGTTGGGCGGGGTCAAACGTAGGAGCGTCCGGCGCCGGGCAGAAGCCTCTATCAAGACGAACCTGCGCGGATAAATGGGGAGGTTAAGTCGAAGACTTCGGCCATTATTGGAAGCGATCTTCCAGAAATGGGACTGCAGGCGCGCGATGGCATTACAGTGGTTCGGGCGTTTTGTGGCCGGGTGGACCCAAAAACGCCGTCTCAGAAAGGTTAAGTTTTGAGAATTTATCACCGGGCGCAAAGGCCGGGCCTCCACTCCTCGAAGGCGTGACACAACCAGTTTCACATAACGGCTAGTACAATTTGAGGCAATCAAAGCTGAAAAAATCAACCAATCGGAGTACAACGATTCGTGCCCGGAGGGCTGCGAACGATGATAAGACTAACAGAGGCGAGAACTCTGAGAAGAACCATGACCCTACTGATGGTTCTTGTCTTTAGCGCTGTATTCGCATACGCCGACATAATAAGCTACACATTCACAGGAGCGACTGGAGTAACCGGTACAGATTGGACCCTTATCGATCCCAGTGGTTATATCCCGGACGATACAAACGTCGTGAATCTTCTTACCGCACCCGCAGACTTCTTTTCAATGGGGGTGAATTACGGCCCGCTTATTGGGCTAGGTGACGCAGGCGAGCAATCCGGGAATATCAAGTGTACAAATGCTGGGGCCCCGTGCTTTGAAATAAACATGGGGATAGTTAACCCGTTGGGGCCGGGCACCTATGTTATCCCCTTCTTCTTCGCAGGGACGGACGGAACCAGCGGTACATTTACGGAGATACAAACAGGCTCCACCTTAACCATCACTGCCGTGCCCGAGCCCGGTTATTCGATCCTCCTGCTGTCAGCCGTAGTGCTTTTTGGGTTGATGTTGGTGATGTGAAATCAAAAGGCGCCCGCACGAAGAAAACTTGTAAACCGTCGGCCTTGACCAATGCAGTTTCCGCTGGCCGAACCTTCACGCCGCGCGTCACGCTATTGGCGTGGCGCGCCTTACCATCCTCACAAAGGGTAAGTTTTGCAACGTGCGCGGAAAGCCTGAAAACATTGGGTGTTCCGTGTTGCCAAAATCAGCTTCACGATGGTGGCTGTGCTAAGGCCGGGGCACCAAATCCATCGAAGCACCGGAGGATGTTGCGAAGCTCATTTTCCACCCCATCTCTTGAGGCCGGAAAGCAAAATCGGGAGTTGACGTATCTATCTAACGTTATCGAGAACAAATCGGCCCACCGACGGTCTTCGTCAATCAACTCCCGGATCGACAATCCGTCGAGTGTGACGTCCTTGCGCCATTTGCGGATGCGCTCACCCGCCTCGCATGCCACCTGGTCGAAGGTGTGTGTAGCCGGAAGGTGGACCGCTTTTTCGAGCAGCGATTCGGCGACCGCTTCGAATCGCCTCTGCGTGACAGCCTGCCGTGTCAGCTCAGTCAGCACTTCGGGTCCTGCACTTCGGGCCGTCGGACGGAAGACCTTGCACCACTACGGCGCAATGACACCGGCGCGGATGGCGAAACGGACCAGGCCGGCGACTTCGTGGATTCCCAATTTCTTAAGCAGGTGGGTGCGGTGGGAGTCGGCGGTTTTGTAGCTGATGCCGAGGTCTTGCCCGATGCGGCGAGTGGAACGGCCGAGAGCGATCAGTTCCAGAACCTGGCGCTCGCGCAGAGAAAGAGCGGCCAGGCGGCGGCGTGCTTCGGGGTCGGCGAGTAGAGGCCGGTCGAGCAGGGTGATGCATCCCACGTAGCCGCGCAGTTCTCCATCGCCACCACTCAAAGGGAAGCCAAAGCGCTCAACCCTGTGGAAGCTGCCATCAGCGCCCAGAATGCGGTATTCGATGCGGAAAGGGAGGCGCGCATTCAAGGCTGCCCAATAATCCCGCCAGACGGAGAGTGCGTCTTCGGAATGAATTCCGTCGGCCCAGCCGGCTCCCGCCTCCTGTTCGAGGGTCTTACCCCGGAATGCCAGCCAGGTGGGGCTGGCAAACGTGCAGAGGCCGGTTCCATCCGCCATCCAGACCATGGCAGGCGACGCATTGGCGAGCCGCATGAATTCGGTATAGGCGGGATCCTCTTCAGTTCGGGCGGCGCACACGGCGGCCGCTCCGGTTGTCACGAGATCTTCGATTCCCAGCATCATACCGGGTTGTGACGGAAGGAGCCAATCCGTTACAATCTATTTTTTTCAAATTGAGCGTCCACTCGAAACAGTGAGCGGCTGTGGTGCGGCGAAATCGGGGTCTCGTTTCGCTGTATCCTAAAAAGTAGTTTGCAGTTTCAGTCCACTCAGAGAAGGAATCGGCATAGGTGTCAACGCTAGAGGTTTCCCCGGTTGAAACGGGCCATGAAGCCCCCTCAGGCAATCACGCTCCGGCGGTAAGCAACGATTTCAGTATTCAGGTCGCCACCGTGAACGGCTCCGGCAGCCAGACGGCCAACACGGTGCTGCTGCGCGCTCTCTTTCAAATGGGCATTCCGGTATCGGGAAAGAACATGTTTCCCTCCAATATCGCCGGGTTGCCCACGTGGTTCACCATCCGCGCCAGTAAGGACGGGTATGTGGCCCGCCGCAAGGAGATCGATTTCCTGGTGGCCATGAACCCGGAAACGGCACGCGAAGATGTGCTCAAGCTGGAAAGCGGCGCGGCGGTGGTGTATGACGAGCCGCTGAAGCTCGATCAGTTGCGGAGCGATCTGCATTTCTACCCGGTCCCTTTCGATAAGTTGGTGGCGCCGGTGTGTCCTGAGGCGAAGCTGCGCAAGCTGGTGCGCAACATGATTTACGACGGCGTGGTGGCGTGGCTGCTGGGAATCGAGATGCCGGAAGTGCACCGCGCGCTGGTAAAGCAGTTCGGCAAGCGCAAGGCCAAGGCTGCGGACCTGAATTGGGGCGCGGCGCAGGCGGGTTTCGATTGGGCAGGGAACACACTGACGAAGACGGATCCCTACCGTGTGGAGCGGATGGACCGGAATGCCGGCAAGATTATCATCGATGGCAATTCGGCTTGTGCGCTGGGGGCCATGTTCGCAGGCGTGACCGTGGTGACGTGGTATCCGATTACGCCTTCGTCGTCGCTGGTGGAGTCTCTGATCGGTTATCTGAAGCGGTTCCGCCACGAACCGGAAACGGGGAAGGCCACTTATGCGGTGGTGCAGGCCGAGGACGAGCTATCCGCCGTGGGAATGGCATTGAGCGCGGGATGGGCGGGCGCGCGCGCCATGACGTCCACTTCCGGTCCCGGTATTTCCCTGATGTCGGAATTCGTGGGCTTGGGTTATTACGCCGAATTGCCGGCCGTGATTTTCGATATCCAGCGGGTGGGACCGTCCACCGGTTTACCGACGCGCACATCGCAAGGCGATCTTTTGACGACCGCGCTGCTGTCTCACGGCGATACCCACCATCCGATTTTCTTCCCCGGCACCGCTGAGGAGTGCTTCTCCATGGCGGTAGAGGCATTCGATTTCGCGGAACGTTTTCAGACGCCGGTATTTGTGCTGAGCGACCTGGATTTGGGAATGAATAGCTGGATGACAGAGCCATTCCCCTATCCGGAGAAACCGCTCGACCGGGGGAAGGTGCTCACAGAAGAGGATCTGAACAAGCTGGGGAGCTTCGCGCGCTATCGCGACGTGGATGGTGATGGGATTGGCTACCGCACGTTGCCCGGTACGCACCATGCGGCGGCGGCCTACTTCACGCGGGGCAGCGGCCACAACGATAAAGCGCAGTACACCGAGCGCGAAGACGATTACCGCAATAACATGGACCGGCTGGCGCGTAAGTTCGAAACCATGCGCCGGTATGTGCCCGCGCCGCTGCTCGATCGCCGCGAAGGCGCGCGGGTTGGCCTGATCTCGATCGGGAGCTCGGGGTTCGCGGTGGCGGAATCGAGTGACCAGTTGTGGAAAGAATACGGGATTGCCACGGATTGCCTGCGGCTGCGCGCCTACCCGTTCACCGAGGATCTGAAGGCGTTTGTCCAGGGGTGCGAGCGGGTCTACGTGGTAGAGCAGAACCGCGATGCCCAGTTGCTGGGCCTGATGCGCCTCGAATTGGAACCGGAGTTGATCGCCAAACTACGCAGCGTACGCTATTACGGCGGGTTGCCTCTCGATGCCCGGACACTAACCGACGAAGTGGTCCGGCAGGAGATGGAGCGGGCGTAGGAGAATGTGGATATGGCCATGTATGACGAGCAAGAATGGGCGAAATTGAGAGCACTAGTCCAAGAGCTGCGGGAGGCACTGGAGGTTGACTCCGCGATGATGCTCCGGCACGAGGATCGCATCAAAGAGCATCAGAAATGGCTGGAGGAACATGAGATCACGATGGCACGAATAGAGGCGTCGCAAGCTCGCACCGAGGCAAACCTTGAACGTTTAGCTGAGCTGATTCTCAGAGGACGCTCCACGAACGGAAATCAGCCTGCATGAGCACAACCTTAAATCCCCCTTCGACTCAGAAAAAGACGAACCGGCTTGGCCTGGAAGTCTTGAATTATAAAGGCAGCAAAACCACGCTGTGCGCGGGCTGCGGCCACAACTCCATTTCCGAGCGGATTGTCGAATGCTTTTACGAGATGGGCGTCGAGCCGTGGCAGGTGGCCAAGCTGTCCGGTATCGGATGCTCATCCAAATCGCCGGCCTATTTTTTGGGGCAATCGCACGGTTTTAACGGGGTGCATGGCCGCATGCCGTCGATTGCTACGGGAGCGCTGCTGGCGAACCGCAATCTCATCGGCCTGGGAGTGACGGGCGATGGTGATACCGCCTCGATCGGCATCGGGCAGTTCATGCATTTGCTGCGGCGCAATTTGCCGATGATCTACATCATCGAGAACAACGGCGTGTACGGCCTTACCAAAGGGCAATTTTCGGCTACGGCCGATCTCGGGTCGACACTCAAGACTGGTGCTCCCAACCAACTGCCTCCGTTTGATTGCTGCGTTCTGGCATTACAGTGGGGGGCCACATTTGTAGCCCGCTCCTTCAGCGGCGACAAGCGCCAACTGCAAGCCTTGCTCAAGGCGGCCATCGCGCACCGGGGCCTTTCGGTGATTGATGTGATTTCCCCGTGTGTGACCTTCAATGATCACGAGGGGTCGACCAAAAGCTATTCCTATGTGCAGGACCATGAGGAGGCGCTGCACGAGTTGGAGTTTGTTCCGTACTATTCGGAAATCGCGGTCGATATTGCGGAGGGTGGCGTTCAGGAAGTGGAACTGCACGATGGATCACGTCTGCGAATCCGGAAACTGGACCGGCAATACGATCCTACGAGCCGAATGGGGGCGCTGGCAGCCCTGGAAACGGCTGAAGCGCAAGGAGAAGTGTTGACGGGCTTACTTTATGTGAATACCGCTAAGCCCACCTTACTAGACTTACTAAATCTAATTGAGGAGCCTCTTAGCACACTTCCGGAAAATCGCGTCCGGCCAACCCGCGCTGTACTGGAGCAGGTCATGGAAGAACTTACATAGTACTTAAAGGCAATGGAATGGTCGAAAAATCGACTTACCAATTGATTTGTACTATTACCAAATGTTAAGATCGTCACGGTCTGTCATCCTCCGAGACAGATTGCAGTAGACTTCAAGCTCCACGTCTGGTGACGTGGGGCTTTTTTTGTGGCTGCTAATAGGCTGCTTCGAGTGGCGTCTGTGAGATAGGCGGAGTTCAGGCAATGCCGGATTGCGGGAATTAAATAATGGAAACGTCAGCGGTCGCCCGCATGGAACCGGCCAGCCTGCCTCTAAACGAATTTGACCGCGTTTTTCGCGACAATTATGCCGCCGTGTTCCGGGCGGCGTACCGGGTCACGGGAAACGCCGAAGATGCCGAGGACGTGTTGCAAACCGTGTTTCTGCGCATGTGGAAGCGGGATCCGGAGCGCGAACGGGTGGAAAACCTGTCCAGCTTTCTGCACCGGTCCGCGATCAACGCCGCGCTCGACGTGGTACGGTCGCGGCAGCGCGCGCGGCAGGTCCCCCTGGAAGATTGCGCGCCGGTTCTGGCCGAATCCGCCCACCAACAGCCCGACCGCATGCGCTTCGGCGGGGAGATTCGCGAATGGCTGCGCGGCGCGCTGGCGCGCCTGAACCCCCGCGAGGCGCAGATGTTCGTCCTGCGATTTTTCGAAGGGAAAGAGAATCCGGAGATCGCGCGGTTACTGGACACTACGCCGGGAACCGTGGCAGTGACGATATCGCGGATGCGGAGCCGGCTGGAGAAGGAATTTCGCAGCGTGGGAGGCGGCTCATGATTCCGGAAGATACTGCTAGGGGTCATGCTCCTATGGATGAGGCACTGGAAAGGGCAATCGCGGAAATCAGCGGCGAAGCCATCCCTGATGCGGCCGTGGATCGGGCGGCGGAACGGGTCTGGCGGCGGATTGCAGGGCACATAGCGGATTGCTCCGGTTTTCGAGAGCTGTTTGGAGATTATCGCGCCGGGCGGCTGCCGGACGAACGCGCGCTGCTGGTGAAGGATCATCTGCGCGAATGCGTGGGTTGCCGGAAGGCATTTTATGGCACGGAGCCGCAGACGGCTCAAAGCATAGGCCCGCAAACGGCGCGCCAGGAGAAGCCAACCAGGGCCAGCTCCTTCCGTTGGGCCATTGCCGCAGGCATTGTTCTGGTGGGCGGTGTAGCCGGGTGGTTCGCGGTGTTCCAGTACGGTTCCACGCCCGGGCGGGCGGTGGTGCGGTCGATTGACGGGACGTTGTACGAAGTCTCGGCGGCGGGTTTGCGGGTGATGGCTCCGGGCGAGGCGATTGCCGATGGAATGGAGGTTCGCACGGCCCGCGATTCGCGCGCCAGTATCGGGCTGCGCGATGGCTCGCTGGCCGAGATGCGGGAGCGCTCCGACCTTTCCACCTCCAGCGCGGCAGGTGAAATCACTTTGCATCTGGGCCGCGGCAGCGTGATCGTGCAGGCCGCTCACAGGCGCTCCGGCCATCTTTACGTAGCGACGGCAGATTGCCGCGTGGCGGTGCAAGGCACTTTGTTCAGCGTGAGCGCGGGGGTGAAGGGTTCGCGCGTGTCGGTGGTGGAAGGCGAGGTGAGCGTGAGCAGCGACAACCGGCAAACGCTGCTGCACCCCGGAGACCAGTTGTCGACCAGTGATGTGCTCGAGCCGCTGCCGGTACGGGAAGATCTGGGCTGGAGCCGCAACCGCCGGCTGCTGGGCGCGCTCGCCCTGCTGCGGCAGAGCCTCCCCCGGGTTGCTTCCACTCAGGTGCGCTACCAAAGCCGCCTGTTGAAGCTGCTGCCAGCTTCGACAGTTTTTTATTCCGCGATTCCGAATCTCTCCGGCTATTTTGCGGAAGCGCAAAGTGTGTTTCGGGAGAAATCGGCGGAGAATGCGGAATTGCGCGCCTGGCTGGCGGGTCCGGGAGCATCGGTTGAGCCGATGCTGGAAAAACTGCGGGCGGCCAACGAATATATCGGCAATGAAATCGTGGTGTTCGGGACGGAAGCCGCACGCGCTCCTGTGGTGCTCGCCGAGATCAAGCGTCCGGGGCTTGAGGAATTCCTCAAAGGAGCGGGGCTTCCTTTGGCGATGGAAATTCGGGGCGACCTGGTGCTGTTGAGTCCCAGCCCGAAAGCGCTGGCGATTCCGCTCGATTCGAGTTTCCAGAAAACGGAGTTCTATCAGCGGATCATGCAGGCTTACGGGCGCGGCGCTGGTTTGCTGGTGTGCGCCGATTTGACGCGCATGCCGCCCCCGCCGGGACCGCGCTTGCTACCGGGCGAACCACCGCATTTGGGCGGGCACTATCTGATCGCGGAACAAATGCGCGTGGCGGACAACATAGAGACACGGGCGACTTTGGGCTTTGATCAAGCACGGCAAGGTTTGGCGAACTGGCTCGCAAAGCCTGCGCCGATCGGAGCAATGGATTACATTACGCCGGACGCGACGCTGGCGGCGGCCTTTACGGTTACGGACCCGGCGGCGGTGCTTGATCAAGTGAGCCAAGCAATTGCCGGGCTTCATCACGGCCGGTCCGAGGCGGCCCGCGATGGCCAGGACGCCGCTGTTCGCCGGCAAATTGCTGCGAGTATGGGAGGGGAATTCGCCATCGCGCTCGACGGCTCGCCGTTGCCGGTGCCCTCGTGGAAGCTGGTGGCGGAAGTTAACGATCCGGCGTGGTTTGAGGCTGGCCTGGAGAAGTGGGTGGCGGCTTACAACCAGACAGCGGCGGCTACGGGCGCGGTTCCGCTCCGCACTTCGCACGAGATGGCGAATGGCCGGACGTGGTACCTGTTGGGTTGGGGCCAGCCCAATCCGCTCAGCGAGGCACACTATACGTTCTCCAGTGGATACCTGATCGCCGCCCCTACACGTCCGCTGGTCGAACGGGCGCTGGAGACGAGCGTCACTGGCATCAGCCTGGCGCGGTCGCAGCCGTTCACTTCGCTGCTGCCGCACGACTCCTATACGGATTTTTCCGCGGTGGTGTATCAGAATATAGGAACTACGCTCGCTCCCTTTGCGGCCATGCTCGGCGCCAAAGGCCCCGATCTTACACACCTCAAGCCCTTGCTGGTGACTGCTTACGCGGAACCGCAGCGAATCACGCTGGCCAGCACGGGCGATCTGCTCGGTATCAGCTTCAACAACTTCCTCAGCGGCAGCCTGTTTGGGATTGCTAAAGACGTGCTGCCCATGGCCGGTTTGGCGGGAACAAACCGCCGGGAAAACTCGTCTCGATAGAATAGTTCTGAGCGCTAAGGGCGCGCCAGAACGCTCCCTGTATGCAATCCGGCACGATGTATGCAACCCGTTATTGA
>JASIAM010000171.1 GCA_030041985.1 Bryobacteraceae bacterium
AACTCTCCTCGGCATCAATAGGGGGTAGCATCTCTTCGGCTTCGAGCATCATGGAATCAAGGGCAGTCATACTATCGGCTTCCCCGTGCTCCGGCTCCCCGTGCTGAACCAATAGCGGCGGCAGCTCGTGCATCTTGGTTCCGGGTATCGAGATGTACTTACCTTCTTTCATCTCTGCTACTCTTATCGACGCAAAATCGCGTACTCTGTTTCAATTTGTAGCATACAGTCCTCCAATGTGAAATTAAGAAGTTTGGATCAGCCCCATTGGCCGTATCGATCGTAGCACTCGATCTGCCCGGCTGCCATTGCGGGTGGGGAGGCGCACGGGTGACATACCCGGACTGTCCGGGCGTTTACGCGGCGCGCAGTTCGACGATCAGAGCATCGAGCGCGATGGTCTTCTGAATATTGCGGCGCAGGAGGGTGACGATCTCATCCACTTTCTCTACTGCATGGCGGATCCAGGCAAATTCCACCCGGGCCGCGAGCGGCTCGAGTTCTCGCCGAATATCCTGGTTCTTGATGGGAGCGGCTCGCCCCGCTTCCTGTAGAATGACCAGGTCGCGCAGCAGATCGTATAGTACTTTTAAGTAAAATTCCAGCTTCTCGCTTTTGCCGCGCCCTATGGTTTCGGAAACCGGCGCCCAGGCGCTAAACGAAGCCGCACCGGCGGCGGCCTTCAAAAGCATCAGCATGGCTGCGCGCCGGCGGTCGAATGCCTCCAGGTCGAGCGAGATGGCGATACCTGGACTGCCCGCCGCCAGAGCTAAGCGGCGCTCCGGCTCATCCAGGCCGCGGGCTTGTACAAAGGCGCGCATCTGGTCCGGAGTAAGTGGCGCGAAATAGAAGGGCACAGACCGTGAACGGATGGTCGGCAGCAAGTCGTAAGCATTTTCCGCGGTCATGATCAGCACCAGGTGCGGCGGCGGCTCTTCCAGGATTTTTAGCAGAGAATTGGCCGCCTGTTCGTTAGCGCGATCCACGTGATCAATCAGGAAAATGCGGTACTTGCCGTGGTGCGGCATGAAGAGCGCGCGCTCTTTCAAGAGGCGGGTCTGCTGAATGGTGATCTGCCGCAAAGGGCCATCGGGCGCGAAGGTGACGAAATCGGGATGAGAGGCGAACAGCAGCGGATCGTCATTGCGTTTCTCCGAGGGCAGGCGCTCACGCGTGGCAACGGTCTCCAGATTTTCCGGCAGGCTGAGGTCGTCGCCCTCCAGCAACTCCGGGTGAGGAAGCAGGCGTGCTCCCAACCTGCGAGCCAGGGTGGCTTTCCCGACTCCTTCAGGACCGGCGAACAGCAGCGTTTGCGCGAGCCGGTCCTGGGCAATCATCTGCTCGAGGGCTTCAACTACGTGTGGGTTGCCCCAGAAATTTTCAAACATGACATTTTTCGAAATACGCCTGGACTTGTTTCCAAATTTCGTGCTCGATTTCGCCGATGGGAGCGCCGGCGTTGATTCGCCTGATGCGCTGCGGCTCCCGCTCAGCGAGCGCGCCGTACGCCTCGTAGACTTTGCGGTGAAACGCGAGCGACTGCTCGTCCATGCGGGTTTCGGCGCTGCTTTCGATGGAGTTGCGGGCGCGGGCGCGAGCGAGGCCGGTTTCGACGCTCATATCCAATAGCAAAGTGAGATCGGGCCGCAGGCCGCGGCAGGCGATGCGGTCGAGCAGCACCACCGTTTGCGCACCCAAGCCGCGGCCACAGCCCTGGTAGGCCAAAGTGGAATCGGTGAAGCGATCGGCCAGTATGATTTCCCCGCGATCGAGCGCAGGAAGGATAGACTCGTCCACATCTTGCGCCCGCGAGGCGAAGTAGAGGAGCAATTCGGCGGTGGCGCTCAACTCCTGGTTCTTCGAGTCCAACAGGATTTGGCGAATCTTGCGGCCAATGGCGGTGCCGCCGGGCTCCGCGGTTTCGAGCACGGTCCGCCCCTCCGCGCGCAAACGAGCGGCCAACCGGCGCAACTGCGTGGTTTTGCCGGAACCATCCATCCCTTCGAAAGTAATCAAAGCGCCGCGCTTAGCCATTGGCGAATTTTCATTGTAAGAAAGGCTGGACGAACAGTGCTGGCTGGCCCGCTTGCCCGTTCCGGAACACGCCGTGGACCTGCGGCTCGATTTTACCAGCGCCCGCGCTGACGTGGCCTGGGTGCGTTCTGGGGCACTTGTTAGGGAGGTAGAAAAGCGAACTGCTGCGCCGCGGCCTCATGGCTATAATAAAGGCGTGCCAAAGGCTAAGGATCTCGAGTGGCGCCTGCAGCGCACCGAACAGCAGCTTCGGCTCTTTCAGCAAATCAGCCGCTTCATGGTCCGGGAGATGAGCCTCCAGGAGGTACTTCAGGGGGTGGTATCTCTGGTCGTGGAATTCACGCAAGGCGATTCGTGCCTGGTTTATCTGCTCGACAACGAAGGACTGGTCCTTTGCGCTTCCAATACGCCGCACCCTTCCACAATCGGAAAAGTGCGACTGCGTCTCAACGAAGGATTAACCGGGTGGGTCGCGCGGGAGCGGCGCCTGCTGTCCATTTCGCGCGAAGCATACAGCGATCCACGCTTCAAGAGTTTCGGAGAGCTGCCGGAGGATACCTTCGAGGCCTTCCTGTCGGCCCCGATCATTGCCCGCAACCGCGTGGTGGGGGTAATCAACGTGCAGCATCGCCTGCCCCATCCGCACACCGGCGGCGAGATGGAAGTGCTTACCACAGTGGGCGAGCAGATCGGCTGTGTGCTGGTGTTGGCCCGCATGGCGCGCTCCGCGATCGAGTCCACCAATCACGCCGAACTGGTGCTTTCGTCCGGGCCGATCCTCATCAAACAGTAGAATGCCCGCTTGTTTTATGCACAGTTCCTTCTACTCTCGCTTCTCGTAACATTCTGAAAAGGCAGGTTAAAAAGATTGAGCAAAGTGTCAAACAGGTTACAGAAATAGATTGACGTGCGCGCGGCAGGGGCGCATAGTGAAAGTGGTTCCAAGAAGTTTGAGGAACAGCAAGCCTCCGGGAAAGCAGCGAACCTTGAACGAAGATCCGCTTCCGGCTGATTGAGCAACGGAAGCGGAGAGCGAAAGGAAATCGGGTGGAACCGGAAGGTGGGCCGATCGGTCCAGCGACCGCTGAACGCCTTGATCCGGAGGGAAGTAAAAAGTCCTGAAGGGGAGTGGAGGCGGCGAAGGTAACCGGTTACGTCTGGGAGTCGGCAGGCAACGGGCTGAAGCGAGGAAACGGCCGGAGAGGGGCAAACCGAGCCAGCCGCGAAGCGGAAAGCCGAACGGGTTTGCAGGCAATCAGGCGCGCTGCGAAGTGATAGACCGGGAACGTTGACCCCGCCGGAAAGGTGTCTGCGAAATGAGAAGCCGTTGCGGGCGAGCGAAAGGCCGTTACGAGCAGCCGGTCCCGTTTTAGAGAGAAGCGAAAGGCTGCGG
>JASIAM010000172.1 GCA_030041985.1 Bryobacteraceae bacterium
CATCGTCGTCTTCATGTTTGAAGAGGGTTTTGACCTTCAGGCGCACCCGCATGCCCCGGTCCAGGGACGAATAGAACAAAGAACTCACGGCCTGAGTTGAGTTCGCGCCGGCAAGCTTCTGTTTGTCATCCGGAGTCAAGGCGGGGAAGATCTTCAGATACTCGTCCTTCAAACGGCTCAGGGCCGCTGCCGACGGGTGCTGCTGCGCGTCTGTGTAGGCGTCGTTCAAGGACCGCACGGACGCCCGGGCAGCCTCGTTCCAGCGGCTCAGAAAGACCGGCTCAATCGATTCCACCGTCCCGATAAATACGAGATCGCTCGCGCGCACTTCATGGCATGGGGAGTACGATGCGTCGCATTTGCAGGCGCGCACCGGCAGGGGGACCAGGAAAGACAGAAAACACAAAACCCAAAAGCCACGGACCACCACTTGGTTTTGCCCTCCTATCTTACATTCCGATTGGGCGCGTTTTGTTCAGGCTTTTTTCTGTACGCTACTGCTTCGCGGCTGCCGGTTGTCCACCGCGTCCTCGGCCTCTGCCGGCGGGCGCAGGAGGCTTACGGGATTGCCACCGATATTCACCTCCCAAAGCTTCTCCCCGGTTTCGGCGCTAATGCGTGTGATTCCGCTGATAGTCCGCATGAACATCTATCCTAGAGTCCGATTACTTGGTAGCGTTTTCCGCCGGGACTGGCGGAACCGGCTGGTTGCCGTCCAGAACAAATGTGAAGAGCCGGTTGTTGGGATAGGCTCGCGCAAACAGCGTGAGGTACTGCTTCCCATCCAAACTGTAAGTGATCGGAGTGACATTGGTCCCTCCCAAATCGGCTTCCCACAGCTTCTCTCCCGTTTCGGCGTTATAAGCGACCGGACCATGAAACACCAGGTTCCCCGCCGTCGCGAGCGTTCCTCCACCGCCGTTGAGCCCTCCAGCGCCAGTCAGCCGCCAGCGTTCTTTCTCAGTTTTGGGATCCCAGGCGACCAGGAATCCACCGCTCGCTTGCGGCTGATTTTCCGCGCCTTCGGGCTCCCGCGCGGGTGTAGTGGCTGCCTGCTCCGGCGCCGGAGGGCCCGTCTGTCCATTAGGCAGGCGCGGACCCAGGCCGCCTTGCATGCCCATGTTGCGAGACCCCCGATTATAGGTAAAGCTCGGAGCCAGGCGATAGGTGTAGCTGCTTTCCTGACCGGGAATGTAGACCAGCCCTGTAAGGGGGCTGTAGGACATCGGCTGCCAGTTATGCGCTCCGCCGGGGCCGGGCGAAATAATGACTGCCTGATCCAGGCTGGCGCGGTTGCCCTTGGCTTCGATTGGACGGCCTTTGCTGTCGAGGCCCTTCGCCCACGTGACTCGTTTAGCGTATTTGTCGCCGGAGATGAATTCCCCGGTGATCCGGTCGAGCATATAGAAGAAGCCG
Organism: Bryobacteraceae bacterium; assembly: GCA_030041985.1. Taxonomy (GTDB): domain Bacteria; phylum Acidobacteriota; class Terriglobia; order Bryobacterales; family Bryobacteraceae; genus PSRJ01. The sequence continues at coordinate 1,417 of JASIAM010000172.1, forward strand.
TTCTTCGGAGCATGCATCAGCACCTTGCGCTGCCGCCCGTTGATCGTGATATCCGCCAGGATGATCGGTTGGACCGAAGTGAAGTCCCAATCGTCGCCAGGCGTCTCCTGGAAATACCACACCATTCTGCCGGTGTCCGGCTTCACGGCAACCACGGAGGCGAGGAACAGATTATCCCCGCCTCCGGGGCTGCGATAGACATGGCTCCACGGGCCGCCGTTACCGGTGCCGACGTACAGGATATCGGCCTCCGGGTCATACGCCATCGCATCCCAGGGAGTTCCGCCGCCGCCCATCTTCCACCACTCGCCGGTCCATGTTTTGGCCGCCATCGCCAGTTCCGGGTGTTCGAATGGCTTGGAGGGGTCACCAGGAACGGTATAAAACCGCCACACCATCTTCCCGGTTTCCGCATCGTAGGCGGAGAAGTGGCCGCGCACGGCTTGCTCGGCCCCGCTGTTCCCCACAATCACTTTCCCCTTCACCACACGCACGGCGCCAGTGATAATCGCTCCGGGATCATCGAGCGTTTGCACCTGCCATACCACTTTGCCGGTCGCTTGATCCAGCGCGACCAGTCTGCCATCCAGCAGGCCCGCGTAAACCTTGCCTTTGTATAACGCGACTCCCCGGTTCACCGGTCCACAACAAATTTGGGAAATATGCTGGCGCGGGATTTCCGGGTCCCATCGCCATTTCATTTTCCCGGTGCGCGCATCCACCGCGAACAGTACATTCCAGGCAAGGCTTCCGTAGAGGATACCGTTGGAAAACAGAGGCGTGCCTTCGATCCGGCCACCGGATGGCGACTCCGTTTCCCAAGACCACGCGAGGCCAAGACGCTTCACGTTGGTGGTGTCGATTTGTTTGAGAGGACTGTAGTGGGTTTCCGCGTAGTCGCGGCCATAGGTCAGCCATTCGTCGCCGTTCTTCGCGGCATTCTTAAGCGCATTGTCGTCAACCTGCCTGGGTTTTTGGGCGAGAGCAACCCACACGGCTAGCGGCATCGCAACAGCTATCCAGAGATGTTTTCTCATACTGCATCCTTCTTGCTTCGACTCGGAATCAAGGCCGCGCGGCTAGGGGCGGAACCGGCTCTTTGCCGTCTAAAGCGAAGACGAAGAGACGATTGTTGGGGGCTGACCGCGCCAGCACCGCAATGTATTGCTTACCATCGAGCATGTATGTGATCGGAGCGACATTGTCGCCCTTGAGGTCAACCTGCCACAACTTTTCTCCCGTTTCGGCGTTGTAGGCGATGGAATTGTGAAATAAGATGTTTCCCGCCGTCACGAGAGTTGCGCCGCCGCGCATGAATCCACCGGCGGCATTGACTCGCCAACGTTCGGTGTTCGTTTTCGGGTCCCACGCAGCCAGGAATCCGCCGGTAGCAGCCGGCTGATTCTCTGCGCCCTCCGGTTCTTTAATGGGCCGCTTGGGTATGATGCCGGGAATAATCGCTCCATCCGGTCCGCGCGGCCGCTGTATCGTGCTCATGCCCGCGTTCTGGGTGCCGGGAGTGTATTTGAAATTGGGATCCCTGGCGTAGGCCGCAGCGCTCTCTGTCCCCGGAATGTATGCCAGCCCCGTCAGTGGGCTAAACGCCATCGCCTGCCAGTTGTGCGCTCCGCCGTTGCCCGGCGAAATCAAAACAGGCTCCGTGCCATAACGGGCGCCGTTGGCTTCGATCGGGCGTCCATTCTTATCTAATCCCGCCGCCCAAGTGACCCGCTTCGCGTATTTGGCGCCGGAGATGAATTGACCATTGGTGCGGTCGATGACATAGAAGAAGCCGTTCTTCGGCGCATGAAGCAGAACCTTGCGTTGTTGCCCATTGATCGGAATATCCGCCAAGACGATCGGCTGCGTGGAAGTGTAATCCCAGTCATCGCCCGGTGTCTCCTGGAAATACCAGACCATGCGTCCCGTGTCCGGTTTGACTGCTACGATCGATCCCAGAAATAAATTGTCTCCGCCTTGCGGGCTGCGCAGGTTGCGATCCCACGGGCCGCCGTTGCCGACACCGACGTATAGAATGTCCAGGCCGGGATCGTATGCCATCGAGTCCCAGACCGTGCCGCCACCGCCCATCTTCCACCATTCCCCCGTCCAGGTTTTTGCGGCCATGGCGAGCTCGGGATGCTCAAAGGGCTTTGAAGGATCGCCGGGGACGGTCCAGAACCGCCACAGCCTTCTGCCCGTTTCCGGATCATATGCGGAGAAGTAACCGCGGACGGCCTGCTCGGCGCCGCTCGATCCGACAATCAGTTTTCCTTTGACAATGTAGAGCGCCGCCGTAAGAATGGTGTCCTCGTTGGGCGTGTCTTTGACCGTCCACGCCACCTTGCCCGTTTCCTGATCGAGCGCAACCACTCTGCCGTCCAGCAACCCGGCATACACTTTGCCTTGGTAAAGTGCGACCCCCCGATTCACGGGGCCACAGCATAGGCGCAACATGTGCTGGCGGGAAATCTCCGGATCCCACCGCCATTTCATTTTTCCGGTTCGCGCATCTACCGCAAATAGCACGTCCCAGCCGAGGCTCCCGTAGATAACACCATTCGAAATCAGTGGCGTCGCCTCGATGCGGGCGTTCGCAGGTGACTCGGTTTCCCAAGACCACGCCAAGCCCAGCCGGCTGACGTTGCTGGTATTGATTTGTTTGAGTGGACTGAAGTGGGTATTGGCATAGTCATGGCCATAGGTAATCCACTCGTCAGCGTTTGCAGTGGCGTTGAGGAGAGCACGGTCGTCGACGATTTTGGGTGATTGCGCTACCGCCACGCTCTGAGCGGCAACCATCGTGAGAACAGCGGAAGTTTTTACGATAAATCCAGGCATCAGGAATACCTTCTCCCCATAACTTTTCGCCTTTGTCAGCATGATAGGTGATCAGCTTTTCCGTGGCTATATCTGTATTCCGGCCATCGCATTTTTGTTCAAAGTATTTTGGGGCTGAGGTGGATCGCTCCCAATTTGCGTTCGCGAGCCGAGGCAAGATTGCTTGAACAAAAGTCTGTCTCGAAGAATAAATAGATGTGACGGCAGCAGTGGTTTCTGCGGCTCGCTCTCGCTCATGCAACGATTCCTTGAGAATATCTCCTGTTGAGGAGGAAGTGATGAGCCTGTTCGATCAATTGCAAGACAGGCTAATGAGATATCTATTGAGCATGGGCTTGTCTGCTTCGGACGGAGAGGAGGTTATCCAGGAGGCATTCCTTGCCCTGTTTCTCCATTTGCAGCGCGGCAAACCTCGCCACAACCTGCGTGGGTGGGTCTTTCAGGTTTCCCACAATTTGGCCCTGAAACAACGCAATGCAACTCTGCGGAACCGGCAAACCCTCGTCGAGTATGACAGGATGGCGGCGGAAAATTTCTTCGTGGATGAGGCTCCCAACCCCGAGGACCGGATGGCCGGGGATGAACGGCGCGTGCGGCTACGCAATGTGTGGAGAGCGCTTCCCGAACAGGACCGCCGTTGCCTCGGTCTTCGCGCGGAGGGTCTTACCTATCGCGAAATTGCGCAAGTTCTGGATATGTCCCTGGGCGCCGTATCGCTTTCGTTGGGACGATCACTGGCGCGTTTTGCCCGCGCGGATGGACGGTGACTCTATGCCAACTCCAGACTCTCACCTGACTGATCAGGACCTTCTTCTGGCCGCCGATGGCGAATTGCCGCCCGATCGGGCGATCGAGGTTACTGCACATCTTTCGCAATGTTGGCTCTGCCGCTCCCACAAACAGGAAATGGAGCAGGCCATCGTGGATTTCATCCGCCTTCACCGCGGAGATCTTGACCCGCTGCTGCCACCGGCCGCCGGGCCAAGGGCCATTCTCAAGGCCCGTCTGGCAGAAGTGGCTTCCGGTTGCGAGACACGCGCAAATCGATGGTTTCCGGCCATCGAGTGGAAACAGGCGGCTGCGGCGCTGTTACTGGGAGCTATGTTCGTGGCTGGCTATCATTTTCGGCCTCGCGCCCATTTGTCTCCGCAGATCTCCTCGCCCGAACCCAGCCTTACGCCGGGAGCGGTGGCCTTCGTCAGCCGGGAGCAGGTTTGCAAATCGACGCTAACGAAAAACCGTGCTGTGCCGGCGTCCGTACGACGCAAGGTCTTTGAAGAGTACGGAATCTCGGGCGCGGAGCCCCGAGCCTACGAAGTGGATTACCTGATTAGCCCGGCACTGGGCGGTGCGGACGATATTCGAAATTTGTGGCCCCAGTCCTATGCGGCCACCGCCTGGAACGCTTATGTGAAAGATTCCCTGGAGGACCGTCTACGGGAGCTAGTATGCTCGGGACAATTGGACCTGGCGAGTGCTCAACGGGATATTTCGTCGGATTGGATCGCTGCGTACCGGAAGTATTTTCACACCGACAGGCCTCCCGCAATCGGAAAATCCGAGTGATTGGAATTGAGCGCCGGTTCCGGCCCGCTGATGCGTCATTAGAAACTTTTCGTAAAATTGTTTGAACAGGAACGTGCCGGTGGGAATACATGGATATGCATCCTACTGGAAATGCGCTCCGGCGTAAGTTATACACCTCGTTGTGCGCCGCAGCGGCCTTGTTATATCCCATCCTGCTTCAAGCACAGGCTTCGACGGGACCAATCCGTTTGGAGGTTAAAGATCCTTCCGGCGCGGTGGTGACGGCCTCCGGGACGCTGGAGAACCTCGCCACCGGCGAGCAGCGCACCTTTCAGACGGATTCACAAGGCGTCTACACCTTCCCCGTATTGCCCCTCGGAAGATACCGCCTGGAAGTCTCCAGCACCGGCTTTGCCACTCAGTCTCTGTCGTTGGATCTCGAGTCCGCAGCGCCTCTGACCCGCACTGTGACTATGGCCTTGGCGTCGGTTTCGTCCAAAGTAGACGTGGTCGCGACCACACCGCTTGCCGGGACCGACCTCTCGACCGACCAGATCGCAGCGCCCGTGCAGACTGCGACCGCAGCCGATATCCAGGATAGTGGGGCGATCGAACTGGGGGATTTCATGAACCGTCGGCTGAACGGAGTTTATCTCAACGAAATGCAGGAGAACCCATTTCAACCTGACGTCAATTTCCGTGGCTACACGGCTTCGCCCCTGCTCGGCACGCCCGAGGGTGTTTCGGTCTACGTCGATGGCGTCCGGCAAAATCAGCCCTTTGGTGATGTGGTGAGTTGGGACCTGATTCCCAAAGATGCTATCTCGGAGATCACACTCGTGCCTGGCTCAGACCCACTGTTCGGGCTGAACACCTTGGGAGGAGCGCTTTCGATTATCACCAAGGACGGGGTGAACAATCCAGGCCTGAGCGGCAGTCTGTTATACGGCAGTAGCGGGCGCAAGCAGGTGGAAGGCGAATGGGGTGGCGGCAGGCCTACAGGATTCAACTGGTTCCTCATGGGATTGGGATTCCACGAATCGGGGTGGCGCGTCGATTCGCCTTCTGACGTCCGCCAGGGGTTCGGGCGATTCGGCTGGCGTAATGGCAAGACAGACCTCGCGCTTACCACTTCCTACGCCTACAATACGATGATCGGGAACGGCCTGCAGGATTACCGCCTGCTCCAACAGAATTATTCGAGCGTCTATTCCATTCCCGACAGCACCGCCAACCGCGGCCTGGCTTTCAATTTCATGGCCCGCCATAGCTTCTCCGATAATCTGAATTTTTCGGGCAACGCCTGGTTTCGCAACATCCGCACGGAAGCCATTGATGCCAATTTCAACACGGACGTGATCGGCTCAGATATCTATCAGCCCACTCCGGCGGAGCAGTCGGTCCTCAGCGCGGCTGGTTACAGCGGTTTCCCAACCAGCGGAGCCAACGTCACCAACACACCCTTTCCTATGTGGCCGTGCATCGCCGAAGCCCTGCAGTTGGGCAATCCGGACGGAACCTGTGATGGTGTGAACATCTATTCCAAAGAAGTGCAGAACGAGCACGGATTCTCCGGGCAACTCACTTGGGCCAGCACGCCCAAGATCGGACGGAACCAGTTTGCGGCGGGAGCCTCTTTTGACTGGGGCAGCATCGGCTACACGCAGACCACCGGTTACGCTTACGTCAATCCGAACTACACCCTCACCAGTGTCCCGGCATGGGAGGACGGATCGTCCAGTGTGAATGCCATCAACGCCGCCGTCTCGTTGCACGGTCTCACTCCCAACTGGGGCCTCTACTTCACCGACACGCTGACGCTTGCCAAAACGGTCAATGTGACAGTCTCCGGCCGGTACAACCGGTTCACGGTGAATAATTGGGACCGGCTCAACGGCGCTCCGGGACCCGGCTCGCTTAGCGGCGATTATGTATTTGACCGGTTCAATCCCGCTATCGGGATTACCTGGAGCCCGTTCTCTACCATCAACGCCTACGCCAGATACTCCCAGGGCAGCCGGGCGCCGACTTCGATTGAACTCGGCTGCGCCGATCCAAGCGCGCCCTGTAGCCTGCCCAATGCGCTGTCGTCGGACCCGCCGCTCCAGCAGGTGGTCACCGACACGTGGGAAGCCGGACTGCGCGGCAAACCGCGGATTTCGTTCCTCCGCAATGCGAGTTGGAACGTAGGGGCCTTCCGAGCCGAAAATCACAACGATATTCTTTTCGTCGCGGCCCCTATAATCGGAACCGGCTACTTCCAAAATTTCGCCAAAACACTTCGCGAAGGCTTCGATGCCGATCTCGATGGGCGCATCGGCCGATTCAACTGGGGCCTCGATTGGACTTTCCTATCAGCCACGTACCAGAGCACCGAAACGCTGGATGGTTCCGCCAATAACACGAATAATTTCGCATTGCAGGGATATCCGGGGCTGCCGGGCACCATCACTGTCCAGCCTGGCGATCGCATTCCCCTGATTCCCAAACAAAGCGGGAAAGCCTATTTGGACTTTCAGGCTACGTCCAAATTCGTGATCATCCTGAACGAAGTGGTCACGTCGAGTTCTTACGCACGCGGCAACGAGAACAATGCCTACACAGCCGACGGCGTCTATTATCTCGGGCCAGGCGTTTCCCCCGGGTACGCGATCACCAACCTGCTCGCACATTACGATTTGACTAAGAGACTTCAGCTTGGAGTAGAGGTTGATAACCTGTTCAACCACGAATACTATACGGCGGCATGGATCTCCAACACGATCCTGACTGGCCAAGGTGCTATCCAGTCGCTACCCTTTCCCGCATACTGTACCGGCCCCTATGCGGGCAGCGCTCCCGTGCAGAGTGCGACGTTCTTCTCTCCCGGCGCGCCGCGGCGGGTATGGGTGGAGTTGCGGGTGAAGCTGTGAAGCGGCGCGGTTCCGTGTAGCGCCGCCGGCTTCCGCCCTTTTCCTCCCATTCAGCTAGATGCAATTTACTTGCAAATTTTAAGTTGACTTCAGACGCCAGCTTCCGTAATATGGTCCAAAGATGAGCGGCTCTAGTTGCTAATCAATAGCAAGTGGATACGGCGTCGCGGATGGGAGGTGGGAGGCAGCAGAGGATAACCGTAGATTAGTCCGCCGGTCTTAGCTCACCCGGCACAGAAAGGGAACGGTTTCCCGGGCGACTTTTGGCGAAGCCCCGCTGAAGCCGGCAATTGACTCCGGAGTGCTGGCGCCCGCCTCATTGTGGTGGCTGTCAGCCGCGAATTTCCCCAAAAGGTCAAGAACTAATTCGCCGATCGCAATCGGCGCCTTAAGCCGCTTTGTTAAGCTGTGCGGGATCGTCTCTGCCAGAAGCTGAATCGACCCACACCCTTAACCAGGAACCCGGCTCAGCGCAGTGCGGTGCCGCAGGAATTCTTATTGTAGGAGAGAAAGAGTGAAAGTCAGATCCGAACGTGGGCCAGCATTCATACCAGCCAAACTTTTGAGTCTGCTCGTTACAGCCCTGGTAACCCAAGCATGGCCATTGTTTGCAGCGGACGGAGGAAGCATTCTAGGAACGGTTACCGATCCGCGGGGAGCAGCCATTCCCGCGGCAAAGGTCACTGTGACCGAAACCGCCAGCGGAGTTAAACAAAGCCTCTCAACCGATACCCGGGGCTTCTATTCCTTTCCGAGTCTGCCAGTCGGCCATTACGACGTGCAAGTAGATGCTACTGGTTTCCGGCCTCTCCGGCGCACCGGTATCGTCCTCGACGTGAACAGCAAAGTCGTGGTGGACGCGTCCTTGATCATCGGCGAGCAGAGCGAAGCTATTACCGTTTCTGCGTCAACTACGCGTGTGGAAACTGCGGATACCCAAATGGGTGAAGTCATCACTGCTCAACAGATGACCTCGGTTCCGCTCAACGGCCGGAGCTATACGGACCTGCTCTCGCTCCAGTCCGGCGTGGCGCCCATCACTACAATCACGGCCGACACGGTCCAGGATGTTGGCGCTACGGCCCTCTCTCCCTCTGGCGATTTAAATCCGGGCACAATTTCCATCAACGGGCAGAGGGAATTTGCGAACAGTTTCGTGCTGAACGGAAGCGACGTTGAGGAAGACGTCAATATGGGCGCGGCCATCATTCCGAATCTGGACTCCATCGCCGAGTTTCGCATTCTGACGAGCAACTTCGATGCAGAACATGGTGAGTTCAGCGGCGGACAGATCGAAGTGGTCACCAAGTCAGGCACTAATGGCTTCCATGGAGATCTGTTTGAGTTTTTGCGGAATACCGATCTCGATGCCCGCAACTTCTTTTCTCCCACTCGCGGCGCCTTCAACCAAAATCAATTCGGCGGAACTTTCGGCGGACCGATTCGCAAGGATAAAGTCTTCTTCTTTGCCGATTATCAAGGGACACGGCTGATCCAGGGCATCGACACGGGCGAGATTCCGGTTCCATCGCTTCAGGACCGCACCGGCAATCTCTCCGATTTGGCAAGCTCATTTACCACCGTCAACGCCAATGGCCAGACGGTGCCAACTACGGTCAGCGGCCCGTACTGGGCAAGCCAACTCTCCCAAAATCTCGGTTACGGTGTAAGCGCCGGCGAGCCATATTATTTTCCCGGATGCACCAATCCGGCTCAATGCGTGCTGCCCAACGCCACAATTCCGCAAAGCGCGTGGTCCGCGCCGGCGATCAATCTCCTCAAATACATTCCATTGCCAAACAATCCAAATGGAACGTTCTCGACTTCGGCGTATAACGAGACCCTGCGCGACGACAAGGGCGCGTACCGGATCGATGCCAGCACGCGTTGGGGCATGCTGTCGGCTTATTATTTTGCCGACGATTGGTCCCAAAACAATCCCTATCCGGTGGCGCAAGGCGGCGCGAATGTGCCGGGCTTTAATGCCCTGAACCTGGGCCGCTCCCAACTGCTGTCTCTTGGCGACACCAAGATGATAAGTCCCACGGCGTTGAACGATTTCCATTTCAGCTTCATGCGCGACGCTACGAACTTGGGCGAGCCGGTGGGCGGCGTCGGGGTCAGTCTCGAGTCGCAGGGCTTCACAGTGGGCGCGAACACGCCGGGCATTGTCCCCTTGTCGCCTAAGACAGAAGGTGTGGAAAGCGTTGATTTCAACAACTTCTCCATCGGCGCCAATACGAATGAGTTGAAGCAGATGAACAACACCTTTCAGTGGCGCGATAACTTTTCAAAGGTGACCGGGACGCACACCATTAGCGTAGGCGGTGATTTTCATTACGACCAGGTCAACGTCAATCCGATCGCGCAACTGAATGGCAATTTTCTGTTTTTCGGCAGTGAGACTGGGGCCGATTTCGCGGATTTTCTGCTCGGCATTGCAAGCCAATATAACCAGAGCCAACTCCAGCCGTTTTACGGACGGAACAAGTATGTTGGGATCTTCGCGCAGGATAGCTGGCGCGCGACCAAGCACTTGACGTTGAACTACGGCCTGCGCTGGGATCGTATCGAGCCCTGGTACGAAAAATATAATCAGATTTCAACCTTCGTTCCCGGCGAGCAGTCCGTTGTTTTCCCAGGCGCCCCGGCGGGTATTTTGTTTCCAACGGATCCCGGCGTGCCGCGTACGCTCGCGCCTCCCGGGAATCTGGATTTCGCGCCACGCATCGGTTTGGCGTACGCGCCCGATGCGGATCACAGCACTCTGTTGGGCAAGATCCTCGGCGGCCCCGGCAAAACCAGCATTCGGGCCAGTTACGGCATGTTCTATAGCGCGATCGAAGCCCTCACCATCGGTGTACTCAGTGCCAATGCACCCTACGGAACAACCTATACCAGCCCCGCTCCGCCATTGTTTGCCACGCCGTTCGTTACGGCGGCAACAGGCCAAAATCTTGGCCAATATTTCCCCGTTCAGCTTGCGCCGCTAAACAGCACTGCCAGCAACCCCGATGCGAATATCAACTGGCCGCAATTCGAGCCGATCAGCGGAATTCCCGGATATCCAACCAACAACAAGATTCCGTACAACGAGCAGTACATGCTGTCGATCGAGCGCAGCTTCGGGAAGAACAGCCTGCTCAGCGTCAACTATGTCGGCAGCCAGGCGCATCATCTGCTTGTGCTCGAAGAAGCCAATCCTGGCAATCCCGCGCTGTGCCTGCAGTTGAGCAATCCGGCCAACCTCGCTCCGGGCCAGACTCCCTGCGGTCCCTTCAATGAGAGCAATACATTTGTGACTGCGTCCGGCCAGGTAATCAATGGGACGCGGGGACCGTTGGGACCAAACTTCGGCAGCGACACCAACCAGACCACTATCGGCAATTCCAGTTACAACTCACTTCAGGTTACTTTCCGCCACAGCAGCGGTCCCTTGCAGGTGCTGGCTGCTTATACCTATAGCAAGTCTCTCGATCAATCGTCCAGCCTCGGAGAAGAGGTGAATCCGCTCAATCCTTCGCTGAGCAGAGCCCTCTCGGCTTTCGACCTTACCCAGAATTTCGTTGTCAGCTACAGCTATCGATTGCCGTTTGCACGGCTGTTCGGCACGAATCGTGCAACCGAAGGCTGGGAGATCTCCGGCATCACGCGTTTCAGCACAGGTTTCCCCGTGACCCTCATCAATTACGGCGATAACTCTCTACTCGGCGCCGAGCCAAACGGAATCAACAATTATGGCGTCGATGAGCCCGATGTCGCGCCCGGGCCCCTGAACCTGAACCGCAATCCCCGCAACGGCCAGTCATACTTCAACACCACGTTGTTCAGCGAGAACGCTCTGGGCACTCCCGGAGACGCATCCCGGCGCTATTTTTACGGCCCCGGAATGGCGAACTTCGATATAGCGCTGATGAAGAGCGTGCACCTGACCGAAGCGAAATCACTCCAGTTGCGGATCGAAGCCTTCAATATTTTCAACCAAGCCCAATTCTTCGGGCCGCAAGCCGTAGACGGCAATATCAGCAGCTCGACTTTCGGTTATGCCGTCAATGCAGCCGCTCCCCGGCTCGTCCAAGCAAGCGCAAAGTTCACATTTTAGAAAGGCCCCGTCGACAACCATGAAGCTCGAAACAATCTCATCACTTGTCCTGCGCGTCATTTCGGCTGCGCTTCTATTCGGAGCCGCACAAATCTGCGGTTTTGCTCAGAGTTCGACGCCCTGTCCGCGCTTTGCGGCCGGCAGCACGATCACCGCGCCAGAAGACTTATACAGCCAGCACGGAATTCTGGACGTAAAATTCACTTATCAAACCACCACAGATCAGAATGGCAATACCCTATACTGTTTCGTCGCGAGCGATGGCGCTCAGTCACCCACGCTACACATCTTTCCCGGAGACCAGCTTCACATCACCCTGACCAATAACGTTCCGGCTCCAGCCAGCTCATCCGCTAGTATGGCCGCGATGCCGGGAATGACCATCACCGGCGGGCCATCGAGCACTTGCGGAGCCATGACGATGACTGCGTCTTCCGTCAATATCCACTACCATGGAACAAACACACCGCCCACCTGCCATCAGGACGAAGTCATTCGCACGCTCATCAATTCCGGGCAGACCTTTCAGTACGATGTGCAATTCCCCTCGGATGAGCCGCCTGGCCTCTATTGGTATCATCCGCACGTTCATGGCATCTCGGAGGCGGCCGTTCAGGGCGGTGCTTCCGGAGCTTTGATCGTCGAAGGCATTCAGAATGTAAATCCGATGGTTGCCGGGCTGCCGCAGCAACTCCTGATCATCCGCGATAACCCCGTCCCAGGCAATCCGGCGCCGGGCGGCAGTATCCCCTCCTGGGATATCTCGTTAAATTACACGCCGGTTCCGTATCCGAACTTCACGCCCGCTTTGATCCAAATGAGACCTTTAGAGAGGCAGTTCTGGCGCGTGTTGAATGCCTCGGCCGATACGATCATCGATCTCCAACTGCAATATGATGGGACGCCGCAACCGCTGGAAGTCATCGCTCTCGACGGCGTCCCAAGCGGTTCGCAGGACGGCACAGCTCGCGGCAGAAGTTTCACGGAAACAGACATTCTGCTGGCTCCGGCCGCGCGGGCGGAGTTCATCGTCACCGGCCCGTCTTCCACCGTTCGGAGCCCCGTCCTCATGACTCTCAACGTAGACACCGGTCCGGATGGCGACAATGATCCTACCCGTTACATCGCGATCATTCAAGCAAGCGAGGACGCGCCCGAGCCTCCACTCGTGCCTCTCGTCTCCGCACCGCCTCCCAGGCAGCGCTTCGAGGGTTTGTACCTCACCACGCCAACGGCGGAGCGCAAACTGTATTTTTCCGAGGTGCTTTCGGACCCGACTGATCCGAACAGTCCCACGAATTTCTACATCACCGTGGACGGGCAGACTCCGGCACTTTTCAGTCCGGACAATCCACCGGCGATTGTCACCACGCAGGGAGCAGTCGAGGACTGGACGATCGAAAACCGCGCTATGGAAAATCATGAATTTCACATTCATCAGATCCATTTCCTGCTCCTGGAACAAAATGGCGTTCCCGTGGCGAATCCGCAGTACCTCGACACGATCCAGATACCCTACTGGTCCGGGTCCGGCCCCTATCCGAGCGTCAAGGTGCGTATGGATTTTCGCGGCGACTTGACCGGCGACTTCGTTTACCACTGCCACATTCTCGGCCACGAGGATGGAGGCATGATGGCGATTATTCGGGTGACGCCGGCGCCAATCGGAATCGGGCAACGCTGACGGCAGCGAGCGCAAAATAAGACGGGTCTCCACGGCCGACTTTTAGGCGAAGCACCCGTAGAGACCCGGCAATCGACAGCCCGGAAAGCTGGCGGTCTTTTTAATTATAGGGTCCTTCCCGCGAAGCGGCGTTGCCGCGCGGGCCAAGTTCACGGCTGGCTTCGAGCCAAAAGACCGTACGGAGCCGTCAGATGGAAAGATCTCTCAATCGATCGGCGCAACTCTTCCGTTTGCGGATGAGTTTCAAACAAGCAACGTCTGCCGCAGCTTTAACCAAGCCCGCCATTTTGGGATGGATCGGCATAATGTCAACCGGAATCCCCGCGGATTCGAGCGCTTCGGTCATGATGGGGCCGACAGATGCGATGACCACATCGTTCGCGAGCGCGTCGCAGACCTCCGCTTCGATTCGCTGTTCGCGCGCGATCTCGAACAGATGGTCGAGCTGGATGGACGAAGTGAACAGCGCAACATCAACTTCATGCGCGGCCAGGCGGCGCGCGGCTTCACACAAGGGTCCGAGGTCGGCGGGCAAATCCCAACGATAGATGGCAAAAGGCGTCACCGTAGCGCCGAGCGCTTCCAGTGCGGCGATCATTTTGACGTTGGGACGGCCGTACTCCTGTACCGCGATGCGCCGCTCGGGCCGCGACGCTATCGCGTCCACAACTTCCTTCCAGGTATTTGGCTCGGGCACCACAATTTGCGGGCGGGCGCCCAAGTCGCGGAGAATGGACACCGGTTTCGGGCCGCGCGAGACGATGACGGTTTTGCGCAGACCTTCTGCAAGACGGTTCAACGTGGAGAGGCCGGGCGCATCGGCGATGGCCAGTTCACGCAGGAACGAGAGGCCCGCGCCGGTCATGCACACTACAAGATCGAATTCGCCAGCCTCAAGACGGCCGACGAACTCCAGGGATTCACGATGGTCTTCCAGCGCGCGCTCCTGAACGGAAGGGGCAACGAACGGTTCGCCGCCCTCCCGGCGGATCAGCGTTTCCATTTCCTTCGCGCGCCGGCTTTCCAGACTGAGAACCTTCAGTCCTCCAAACGGCATTCCGAAATAGACTGCACTCCTATATTTATTTTGACCTCAGATGCGCAAAAGAGCTTCGAGGTAACCGAATTGCCCGTCCTTTCCCGCAGGGTAGATTAGCTTCATGACCGCGAGCCCCTGCGTGTAGCCCAAGTATGCGGTGAAGGTCATGAATTTATTGGCGCGGTACTCGACGCTAGTGTCGTATAGATTGCCGAGCGAGCGGCGGCCCGAAGTGGCGCGGCCCGTGTAACCAAATGTCCATGGCTGGAATGCGCCCCCGCCGGAGTACCAAAGGTCGTTCGGGTTAGTGAGCCGGAGCGAATGAAACTTGCTTGAGATGGTTACTTTCGGATGCGGACGCTCGATCAACGAGCCAAACGCATCCTCCGTGTTCATCATGTTAAAGAACGGAAAACGGGCGTATGGACGGGGCGTGGGCAGGATCTGGAAGAAGGTGCCGTGGGTGCGGTCGTTGGGGTTGCCGTCGCCGGAGCCATAGGTGTAACCGCCACGAATCCAGGGCTTCAGAGCGGGAAGAATAGCCGGCTGATATCCGGCTTCGAGAGAGAATGCCAGCGCGCGCTGCGTATCGGTTCCCCAACGCCCGGTTTGACCGGCGAACCAGATGAGCCCGTCGAGCGTGCCGGCACTGGTAGTGAGTGCGTGAATGCTGTGCATCCCCCATGTCTGAATGTCGATGTTTTCGGTATCGGCTTTGCGCACGGCCGTCGGACGATTGTCTGTTTTTAGAATGTGGCGGAAATCATCATAGTCGATAAAGAAAAAGCGCGTGTCGGCGGCATAGGGGCCGTGTCCCCACTCCTTTGTGTAAGCAGCATAGCCGAAACCGATGCGATTCCACCCCCAGCCATCCGTCTGAAAAACGCCGCGCGTGGGCGTGGCTCCAACGAAGGTGAAATCCTGACCGGGCTGCGACCAGCCGTAGTGAACACCGTCGAAACTGCGGCCTACATCGGAGAATCCAAAGGTTCCGATTAGCCGCTGGCTGATGCGGTCGCGCTTCAGCGTCGCTAGCGTGGCGTTCTGCGGCGCCAGTTCCGTGCCGTCATTAAACTCGAATCGGCCGATTTGCAGCTTCTGCGATTCCGTGATGTGATAGCGCGCCCAGAGTTGCTTGGGAAACGCCATGGCCGAGTTTTGATGGTTGCCATTGGCCGAGTAGTAATTCGATCCAAGCCCCAAAGCGCCCTGCGGCGCGGGAGCGGTCGCGTTAGTGGGCATGCCGAGCAAAAATGGCACGGCGATTTCTTCATCGAAATCAAACGAGCCGGTCTTCTCCGCGAAGTTCAGGCGCAGAAGATTGCCCGAATACGCGTATTCATTTTGATACGGGCTGGGTGTCTGAAACCAGTTCCAGACATAAACGCGCGATCGCAGAGTCGCCGTGAAATCAACATCACCCAGCTTGATGGCGTCGGTGTCGGTCTGCGCGTCCAGGCGCAAAGTCGAGAAAAGCGCGATAGCAAATAGAATTCGTTTCATGTTCAATCTCCCATCGCTCCCACGGCGGCCAGGTTTCCGGAAAGCCGCATGGCGATTTCATGCCTGGCTGATTTTTCCTCTGTCTCGGAAAATCGAACGATGAACGAGAGGAGGGAGACGGCCGTGATGACCGCGCCCAAAACGAGAAGAGCCTGAGGCCAGGCCATGCTGCCTTTGAAAAGGAATCCGGCCACAACAGAACCGGCATTGCCGCCCGCTCCGACGATTCCTGCAACCGCGCCCAAAGCCTTTTTATTGACGAACGGCACCACGGCGTAATTGGCGCCATTCGACATCTTGATGAAAAGCCCGGCGAGCATCATGCTGGCGATGGCTAGCGGAAGCCAGCGCATCTGGGAGAACAGCATCAGCGCGAATCCTTCGCCGAGGATCGTGCAACCCAGAAGCTTGGCTCGTCCGCGCAATCCCCAGCTTTTGGCGCAGCGATCGCTCACCATGCCGCCGAGCGCACGTGCAAAGAGATTCATCATCCCGAACGAAGAAGCGACGAACCCAGCGGCGGTAAGGCCGAGATGAAAGTTATCGGTGAAATACAAAGCGGCGATGTTGTCGATGGTCAGCTCCATGCCGAAGGACGCTGCGTAGATCACGAACAGCGCCCAGACGCGCGGATCGCGGCAGGCCGCCGCAAATGCGCCGCGCGCGGCGGAGGCATGCGTCAAGTCACCGCGCGCGCGAAGGGCCTTGAAATCGCCGTCGGCTGTGTCCTGGGTCAGGCAATAGTAGGCGATGCCAGCGGCCAGCATGATGAGTCCGGGAACAAACATCGCCATGCGCCAGCCCCACCACTTGCCGGCGCCGAGACTCACGAACAGACTGAACAGAAGAGGCATTACCCATTGGGTGACGCCGCCCCCGAGATTGCCCCAGCCCGCCGAGGCAGCATTCGCGGTGCCGACAATGTTAGGCGCGAACATGAGGGACGTGTGGTACTGCGTAATCACGAACGATGCGCCGATCGCGCCGATGGCCAGGCGGAAGAGCAGAAACGTTTCGTAGTTGTGTGACAGCCCGACCAGCATCACCGGCAAAGACCCCAGGATGAGCAGCCATGTATAGGCACGGCGCGGCCCGATGCGGTCGCAAAGAAATCCGATCAGCGCCCGGACGGCCACCGTGATAGCGACCGAAGCAATGGTCAGATTGCCGATCTCAGCTTTTGTTAAGTGAAGCTCCTGGCGGATGACCGGCATCAAAGGCGCCAGCCCGAACCATCCGAAAAAGCAGATAAAGAACGCGAACCACGACATGTGGAACGCGCGCATCGGAGCGCTGGAAAAATCGGTGAGCCGGATAGTGGTGGCTTTGTTCTTCAAAGTCACGCGGTTTTCTCCTGTGTATTTTGGGGAATGCGCTCTGACGGGGAGACACGAATGAGCATCCGGGATGCCCGTTCGCATCCGCGTTCGCAGTTTTGAAACAAATGAGCCGTCAGCCATCAGTCGTCAGCTATCAGCCGAAAACCGACTACGGGTCATGGGGTTTTGGCTGAAAGCTGACCGCTGATAGCTGATCGCTCAAAACAAACCGCAGCCGCTACGCCGCGGCGTCCTCCATGACCCTGTGGCCGGCGGTGAGATCTACGAGGACAATTCCGTCTTCCACGCGGGTCGGAAACGTTGCCAGACACGCCGGTTCAGAAACGCGCATCGGCATCCCGGTTTCCAGGTCGAAATGACGGCCGTGCAGCGGGCAGACAACTGCTGTCCCGCTGATGATGCCATCGCAAAGCGGCCCGCCCCGATGCGGGCAGGAGTTCTCGATGGTGAGGAACCGGCCGTTCACATTGAAAATCGCAATTTCGAGATTGCCGATTCGCACCGGCCGCCCTTCCCGCGGAGGAATGTTCTCCACGCGCGTGATTTTTGTCCAGTTCATACGAGCTGAGTCTCCAGAACCTTTTCCATAGGTTCGATCTGCACGAATTGCGTGGGATTTGCCGGACGATCGCGCTCCAGCCAGGCGTCGCGCGAAAGCGCTTTCGAGCGGTGCAGGCGGTCGAGCAGCTTGCGCTTTTCTTCCGCGGGAGCGTACACGGTCTCTTTGCGGATTTTTTCTATGCCGAGCCGTTCGACGAAATCGTAGCTGCGCTCCAGGTAGTTGCCATTCTCGCGGTAATACTGAAAGAAAAGTTCAGCGGCTTCGAGCGCCTGTTCGCTGGTTTCGACCGTGATCAACAGATCCGCTTTACGCACCGATTTTCCCGCCGCGCCGCCGACCACCACCTGCCAGCTACCTTCCTGGCCGACGAAGCCGAGATCCTTCACGGTGGCCTCCGCGCAGTTGCGAGGACAGCCAACCACACCCATCTTGAATTTGTGGGGCGTAAACAAATTCTCGAAACGCCGTTCCAGTTCGATTCCGGTGTTGGTCGAATCCTGCACGCCGTAGCGGCAGAATTCCGTGCCCACGCAGGTTTTCACCATACGGACGCCCTTGGTGTAAGCCTGCCCGGAGTTCATGCCGAGATCGCGCCACACGCCAGGCAGATCCGCTTTCTTCACGCCCAGCAAATCGATGCGCTGGCTGCCGGTCACTTTCACCATCGGGATTTTGTATTTGTCGGCGACATCCGCGATACGGCGCAGCTCATCGGGAGAGGTCACGCCGCCGCGCATGCGGGGAACCACGGAGAACGTTCCGTCCTTTTGAATATTGGCGTGGACGCGGTCGTTAATGAAACGTGCCGAGCGGTCTTCGTCGTGATTGCCGCACCACAGCATGTCGAGCATGTAGCTGAGGGCCGGTTTGCAAACTTCGCATCCTTTGCGGTTGCCGTAGACCGCCAGCACTTCTTCCACCGACTTGAGTTGCTGCCCGCGCACAATGTCACGCAAGCGTTCGTACGAGAACGGAAAACAGGAGCAAAGAGTCGTTCTGGTCTCTTCCTGAAAATCCGGCGCGACGGCGCGCAGCAGTCTCTCGCAAAGGCCCGCACAGCTTCCGCAACTGGTGGAAGCCTTGGTGCGCTCTTTGAGCTTGCCCAGAGTCGTAATGCCATATTTGTGGATGGCTTCGATAATCTCGCCCTTACGCACGCCGTTGCATCCGCAAATGGTTTCGCTATCGGCCATTTCGGCGATTTCCAGACCCGGATCGCTCGGGGGCGGAGGGCAAAGCAATTGCCGGCGCATGGCCGCGAGATCCGTGCCGCTGCGCATCCAGTCCATATAAACAGGTTCATCGGCGATATCGCCCACCAGGATCATGCCGCGCAGGCGGTTGTTTTTCAGCAGCAGTTTCTTGTATGCGCCCACCGAGGGATCTTCATAGCGGATCACCTCGACGCCGGGTTCTGATTCATCGATGGAGCCGGCCGAGAAGATATCGACGCCCATGATCTTGAGCTTGGCGGCAGGCGCCGGCGCCGAGAACACCGGTCCGCGATTGCCGGTGACGGTGGCCGCGAGCACCCGGGCCTGATCGAACAACGGGGCCACAAGGCCGAACGTCTGGCCGCGATGCTCGGTGCATTCTCCCACCGCGAAGATATTCGGATCGGAAGTCTCCAGGTAATCGTTGACGATGATGCCGCGATTGACTTTCAAACCGGCCTCTCGCGCCAGCGCAGCGTTCGGTTTGATGCCTGCCGCGATGACGACCAGCTCCGCTTCCAGTTCTTCGCCGTTAGCGAAACGGAGGCCATCCACATGCCCATTACCGAGAATGGCGGCTGTTTGGCGCGGTAGCATCACCCGGATGCCCAGGCTCTCGATACGCCGCTTGAGATATTCGCCACCCGCGGAGTCGAGCTGGCGCTCCATGAGCGATTCCATCAGATGGATCACGGTCACATCGCAGCCCCGCACTTGCAGGCCGCGCGCCGCTTCGAGGCCCAGCAATCCGCCGCCAATGACAACCGCTTTCAGTCCTTTGCGCGCCTTGGCCAGCAGCGCGCGCGTGTCATCCAGTGTGCGAAACACGTGCACATTCTGTTTATCGACTCCGGGAATCGGAGGGATGAAGGCGCTGCTGCCTGTGGCCAGGATCAGTTTGTCATACTCCGTCCGGCGGCCTTCGCCGTCGATCACCGCGCGCGCCGAGCAATCGATGCGCGCAACACGGACCCCCAGGTGGGCATGAATTCCGTTCGAGCGATACCATTCGATATCGTTGAGCATAATCTCTTCGGCCGACTTTTCGCCTGCCAGGACCATCGACAGCATGATCCGGTTGTAGTTGACGTGCGTTTCGTCGCCGAAGATGGTGATGTCGAAGGACGGCGAGCATTTCAGAATGTGCTCCACGCAAGCGACACCGGCCATGCCGTTGCCGGCCACAACCAGCTTGTCAGGCAACGGCGGCCCCCGTGTTCACGATTTGATTCGAGAGCGAAGTCACCTCGGCGGCGACTTCGGCAATCAGATTGTCCTTTACCCCCAACTCTCGAAGCGTTTCCACCAGGTGGCCCGCTACGGCGTTGAAGTGGCTCTGCTCGATGCGCAAATGGGCGTGCGCCTGCGCCATCGATGCGCCGGAATACCACTGCGGTCCTCCCAGTGCCTGCGAGAGAAACGCGAACTGGTGGCTCTTCAGCTTCGACATTTCGATGCCTTTAAAGAACGGCGCCAGCATAGGGTCGCCAAGAACCCGGACGTAGAAGCGGTCGACAGCGGCAAGTATCGCCGCATCTCCTCCGAGCCGTTCATAGAGAGTCATGGTTGTGCCTCCTTTGCAATTCGACGCGGACTGCGCACTGCTTATAATTCGGTTCACGGGAAATCGGGTCGAACGCACTCTGCGTGACCTCATTGACGTTCGTCTCAAAAAAGTGGAACGGCATGAACACCTGGCCCGGAGCGACGATTTCGGTCAATCGCAGCTCCACGCCGCAGGTCGAGCCCCGGCGCGAAATCACATCGACGAAATCGTGACTGCGCAGGCCCAGGCGCCGGGCATCGCGCGGATTGATTTCCAGCCACGCGCGCGGAGAGAGATGATCGAGGATCGGCACCTCGCGCGTTTTGGTGCGCGTGTGCCAATGCTCCACCGTACGGCCTGTATTCAGAATCAAGGGGAACTCGCCATTGGGCTGTTCGGGGAACGGCGCCCATTCGGCGCAGATTAGCCGCGCTTTGCCGTCCGCATGCCGGAATTTGCCGTCCGCATAGAGGCGCGACGAGCGCTCGGGTTGTGCTCCCTCGGAGAGCGGCCCCCCCACGGGAAGGGGCCATTGTACAGCGCCCTCGCGAGCGAGTAGCTCGTAGCTGATGCCGGAGTAGTCGCAGAGGCGTCCCCGCGATACGCGGCGCCATTCGTTGAATGCATCCTCCGGTTTGGTCCAGCCAGGGAACAAAGAGTCCTGGCAACCGAGGCGCCCGGCGATGGCAAGAAAAATGTCGAAATCGGAGCGCGCCTCGCCCGGCGGCTCGACAGCTTTGTTGACCTTGCTGACGCGGCGCTCCGAATTGGTATACGTTCCCTCTTTCTCGCCCCAAATTGCGGCGGGCAGCACCAGGCTTGCGAGTTCGGTTGTGGGCGTCGGATGGTAACCATCCTGCACCACCAGAAAATCCAGATTCGAAAGGCCGTGGCGCAGCACGCCCTGATTGGGATACGAAACCAGCGGATTCGTGCCGATGATCCAAAGTGCGCGAATCTTCTTCGCGATCGTGGCTTCCACGATGTCGGGGTAGGCGAGGCCGCGCTTGGCCGGAATGCGCGATTCGTCAATACCTATGAGAGAAGCGAATTCGGCACGGTCCGCGGCGTTTTCGAATTTGCGGTAGCCAGGAATGCCGGTCGTGAAGCACACCTCGCGCGAGCCCATGGCATTGCACTGGCCGGTGATCGAGAACGGCGCAGCGCCGCGGCGGCCGATCTGTCCCGTCAGCAGCGCGAGATTGCAGATCGCGTTCACAGTCGCAGTGCCGATCGTGCTGTGGTTTACGCCCATGGTCCAGCCGATGAAAGCGGCCTTCGCGCGGCCGTAGAGGGCCGCGGTTTTGAAAATGAGGTCCGGACTGAGACCCGTGATTTCGGCAACCCGCTCCGGCGTGTACTTCTTCAGGAACGCCGCTAGTTCGTCGAAGCCGGTTGTATGGGCCGCAATGTAGTCGCGATTGATCAGGTTGTATTCAATGAGAATGTGGGCGATGCCGTTGAGGAGCGCCAGGTCGGAGCGCGGCTTCAGCGGCAGGTGCAGGTCCGCCATCATGGCGGTTTTCGTAACGCGCGGGTCGGCAACGATCAGCGTCTTATTGCGATTCGCTTCCAGATACTGGCAGAGGATCGGGTGATTGTCGGCCAGATTAGCGCCGATCAGGAAAATCACATCGGCGTGCTCCAGATCTTCGTAGGCGCCCGGAGGTCCGTCGCTGCCGAAGGAAAGCTTGTAGCCGGAAACAGCAGTCGCCATGCAAAGCGTGGTGTTGCCGTCATAGTTGTTGGTGCCGAAGCCGAGCTGCACCAGCTTGCCCAGCGTGTAAAACTCTTCCGTTACGAGTTGGCCTGTGCTGAGTACGCCCAGAGATTCCGGCCCATACTGCGACTGGACTGCGCGGAAGCGCTCCACCATTGTGCCGATCGCTTCATCCCAAGTCACGCGCTGCAGCTTGCCGTTTTTCCGCAGCAGCGGAGAACGCGCGCGGTTTTCAGCATCAATAATGTAGTGTTCGGCGAGGCCTTTGGGGCAGAGCTTACCGCGATTGACCGGATGCGAAGCGAGCGCCCGTGACGCCACCGCGCGGCCGTCCTTTACGCCGATTTCAATACCGCAGCCCACCGAGCAGTAGCCACAGGTCGTGGGGACCCAGCGCTCCGGAATTCGGCGGGCGGCAGTGTAGCCGGTTGATTCGCTGCGGCTGAATTGATACTCCTCGGCAAGATTGTCGAGGCCGATGGCGCGTTTCCAATTCATGCGGCCCTCCGGGTCGACTTCATGCGGCCCTCCGGGTGGACGCAGTGAATGCGGCCGCGATATTCTTCGGCACCACACTGACGAAGAACAGATAACGCCCCAGCAGTTCGCCCGCGAGGGCTCCGGCAAAAGCGATTCTGATTGTCCATGGCGATGCTGCGGTGAGAGGAATGAGGATGCCGGCTGCGATCAGCAGGGCCAGACGCGTCGCGAGTAGCCCCCGAAGACGTCCGGCGAGCAGGAGCCAGGAGGAGCGCAACTCGAAAACATCAGAACGGGAGAGCCAGAGAAATTTGGCGGATTGGACAGCGAGCTGTGCGAGGGCGCCGAGGACTGAGGCATTTACAACCGCCGGCGGCACGTGCACATCCAGCGCGTGAATGAAGGCAGGTCCGAGCACCAGCCCGGTAGCAAAGAACTCTGCAATCGTGTAGCTGCTGTACCACGCCGGGCGCGCGCGAACCATATAAATACGGGCCGAGCAGGTGATTCCGGCGAGGCCGGCAAGCCCGGTGCCGAGGCCGGCAGCAAAGCGGCCCGGCACAGCGAAAAACAGCATGCCCGCGAAAATCGCCGCGGCGCCGGCGAACAAAGAAAGCATCAGCACTTCGCGGCTCAACCAGGAACGGCGCAGTCCGCGCAAAGCCCTCCAGGCATGGATGGGACGGCCCAGGTGCATGGTAGACGCCCCCAGGCTCGCTCCGGCAAGCGCCAGCGAGGCCAGCGCAGCAATGTTCAGATTGGCCGTCGCTTTGCCGGACGCCAGCAGCCACAGCGCGACGAATGCGCCCACGCAGAGCTGCGTCAGCGCGAGCATGAACACCAGGGGCCAGTGCGGGTGTTCCGGGCGCACACGATTCGTATCCACGCGGCCCAGATCGGGCACCAGACTTTCCGGCAGAGTCACGCGCGTGCTCGAGATGCTGTCGTCGGCCGAAGGAAGGCCGGGAGCGTTCGCCGAAAAATAGTCGCTGCGCCATTCCGCGATATTTACGATTTCGATGGCGATCGCGCCCTCCGGACACGCCGCCACGCAGGCGGGCGCCATGCCATCGCTCAATCGGTTATGGCACATATCGCACTTGCCCACCACGCCGCGCGCCGGATTGTACTGCGGCACACCGTACGAACAGTTCCACGTGCAGTATTGGCAGCCAATGCAGGTATCCGCGCTGTGCAGAACGACACCCGTTCCGGGATCCTTTGTGTACGCTTCCACAGGGCAGCCAATCAGGCAGGATGGCTCCAGACAGTGGTTGCAGCCCATCGACAAATAATGGCGCTGGGTGTGGGGATAATAACCGCCCTCAACTTCCCCTACCCGGCGCCAGTTCAGTTCCGCGGGATTTCCATTCTGTTCATTGCAGGCGACGACACAACACTTGCATCCAATGCACTTCGTCATATCGAAGTGAAACCGGTACTGTTCGCCCGCTTTGAGCGGGCGGGACGGTATCAGTTCGCGCGGCGAACTCTCGATCTGCACGAGGCTGCGCGCCAGCGGGGTCGCCGTGTAGAGCAGCGGGCTGTCCAGAAGTGGAAGCGTCGTCAATCGAAATCCTTTCGTGCGTTTGGGCGGACTGAACCCTTCAGTCCGGGAGAGCCGAACCGTTAGCCAAACGAGGTCCAAACGCAAGCAGCACCGCAACGCAAGGGTAGCTACGTTTGGCAGTCTGGATTTTTGTTAAGTGTTCAACTCCGGCGTGGAGTTTAATAAGGTGGGCACCGCACGTGGGTCCCGGGAGAGCCCCGGAAAACCCGTTTGTTTCGCCGACGAGCCTAATTCAGAGTAGCAAAGAATCCGCACGTCGAAAAGAGCGCAAGCGATCAAAAGTTTTTATTCGATTGATGTCGCGTGAGCCGCTAGTACCGGAGCCATTTTTGTCCGGAAACGCCCGGCAGCCTCCATTCGTATCACTTCATGGAAACCGAAAGATTCACAGCAGCATCCCAGGTCAACGTACTTTGAGATACAATTGCTCTTTGGGCCTCAGCTTTACCCGTAGGAATTTCCTCTCTTCCCTGGCAATCGGCGGCTTGGCTGGTAGCATAGCCGCTCGCCCAGCCAAGGCGTTCGAATCCGCCGAATCGGGCGCGAGCGACGATCTCCTCGACGAAATTGAGCGCCGTGCCTGCCTCTACTTCTATGAACAGGCCGATCCGCACACAGGACTGATCTTAGATCGCGCCGTGGTCAATCTCCCCTATGCACCTGGCGCCTGCAGTATCGCGGCCACCGGCTTCGGCTTGAGCGCCTTTGCGATTGCCGCCAAACGCCAATACTTCGATCGCGACCTGTTGCGCGCGCGCACACGCCGCCTGCTCGAATTCCTCAATAACGGCGTGGAACAGGAGCACGGCTTCTTCTATCATTTTGTGAATTCCGCGTCCGGAAAGCGCATCTGGAAATGCGAGATCTCCTCGGTGGATACCGGCTGGCTGCTGTGTGGTGTTCTGCATGCCAAGGCCTATTGGGACGACGACCAAATCCGCGCGCTCGCTACCGCTCTGCTCCGCCGTGCCGATTGGCAATGGATGCTCAATGGCAGTCAAACTCTCTCCCACGGTTGGGTTCCGGAAAGAGGGTTCCTGCCCTATCGCTGGGATGCCTACTGCGAGCTATTGGCCATGTACCTGTTGGCCATGTCCTCGGAAACCTATCCCATTCCGGCTTCCTGTTGGGACGGCTGGAAGCGCCCCATGACCGAGTTTCAAGGCATTTTCTTCATCGACGCTAATACGCCGCTGTTTGTCCATCAGTATTCTCACGCCTGGTTCGATTTCCGCAACCGCGTCGATCGCTATGCCAACTACTTCGCCAATTCCGAGCGTGCTACCCAGGCGCACCGCCTCTATTGCATGGATCTGTCCAGCGAATATCCCTGGTTCGGTCCCAATATGTGGGGCATCACCGCGTCGGATTCGCGCCGCGGGTACACTATCTGGGTTTCGCCGCACAATCCGCCCGATGGCACCCTCGTCCCGTGCGCGGCCGGCGGTTCTCTGGCGATCCTGCCGCAACTCTCGGGCGCTGTTCTACAAAATATGTACGAGACTTATAGCGATCACGCGTGGTGCAAATACGGCTTTCGCGATGCTTTCCACCCCCAGGCCGGATGGTACAACCCGGATGTGATCGGCATTAACCTCGGCATCACGTTGCTTATGGCCGAAAACTCACGTACATCCGCAGTTTGGGACGCCGTCATGTCAACTCCGGAAGCCCACCGCGCTATGGATGCTGCCGGCCTGCGCCTGATTCGTTCTTAAGCTCACTTCACTTGCTACAACCCTCATCCGGTACAGCCTACAATTGGGGGCGTATGGCTTCGTCCGCCTGGCTCTTGACCGGTGTCTTCCTGTTCGGCTGCTGTCTTCGTGCGGCGCCATCCAGCGCCGAAATCGATCGCCGCGTCGACGCCCTGCTCGCGCGTATGACGCTCGATGAGAAGCTCGGGCAAATGTCGCAATCCACTTCCATGAACACCCTCACCGATGCCATCCGGCAGCAGATCCGCGATGGACGCTGGGGATCGTTCTTGAACGCGGGCAGTCCCGCCGATCGCGCCGAAGCCCAGCACATCGCACGCACCGAAAGCCGCCTCGGCATCCCACTTCTGTTCGGGCGTGACGTTATCCATGGATACCGGACCATTTTCCCTATCCCCCTCGGCCAAGCCGCCACCTGGGATCCCGAACTCATCGAAGCGGCAGCACGCACGGCTGCTCAGGAAGCTTCCCGCGAAGCCATCCGCTGGACCTTCGCGCCCATGCTCGATATTGCACGCGACCCCCGCTGGGGCAGAATCGCGGAAAGTCCGGGAGAAGATCCTTACCTCGCCAGCCGCTTGGCCGCTGCCCTGGTGCGCGGATTTCAAGGCAGCGGGCTTAGCGATCCCGCATCTCTTGCCGCCTGCGCAAAGCACTTTGTCGCATATGGGGCTGTGGAGGCGGGCCGCGATTACAACAGTGCCTGGGTTCCGGAAATCGAGCTGCGCGAGGTCTACCTGCCGCCCTTTCGCGCTGCTATCGATGCGGGCGTCGCCACCTTGATGACTTCCTTCAATACGGTCAATGGCGTTCCGGCCACCGCCGACAGCTTTCTGTTGCAGCACATTCTGCGCGACCAATGGAAATTTCCCGGCCTGGTCGTTAGCGATTATGAAGCGGTCCCCGAAATGGTCACCCACGGCTTTGCCTCCGATGCAGCCGATGCCGCCAGAGAAGCGGTCAATGCCGGCATCGAGATGGAAATGGTAAGCACTACTTTTTACGACCACCTGAAACCGCTAGTCGAATCGGGTGCAGTCAGTACCAAGACCATAGACGATGCCGTGCGGCACATTCTGCGGCTGAAATTCCAACTGGGCTTATTCGACCAAACCATACCCGCTCCGCAAACCACCAGTCCCACGCCGGAATCGCTGGCGTTGGCCGAACGCGTAGCAACCGAAAGCGCGGTGCTGTTGAAAAATGAAGATGGCTTTCTGCCGCTCGCCGAATCCATTCATTCGGTAGCGGTCGTTGGCCCTCTGGCAGATAGCCCGGTAGACCAGATGGGTACCTGGGTCATGGATGGCCGCTCTGCCGACGTTGTTACACCCCTCGGCGCTTTGCGCAACCTGCTCGGCAATCAGCGGGTGCTCTACGCGCCCGGCCTTACGAATAGCCGCGACACCAGCCACGAAGGTTTCGCCGCCGCGCGCACCGCCGCCCAACAGGCTGATGCGGCCGTGCTGTTTCTCGGGGAAGAAGAGATTCTTTCCGGCGAAGCCCGCTCGCGCGCATATCTCAACCTGCCGGGCGCTCAGGATGCGCTGGTGGACGAGCTTGCCCAAACCGGAAAGCCCCTCGTGGCTGTGATTATGGCAGGCCGCCCGCTCACCTTTCACGACATGGCATCCAAGGTGAAAGCTGTGCTCTATGCCTTCCATCCGGGCACCATGGGCGGCCCCGCCATCGCCAATCTTTTGTTTGGACGGGCCGTTCCCTCCGGCAAGCTGCCCGTTACTTTTCCGCGTACCGTCGGCCAGATACCCATCTATTACGCGCACCTCAACACCGGCCGGCCTGCTTTGCCCGAAGAACTTGGAATTCCCGCCGGCACTCCCGCGCGGCCCACCGGCTACACCTCCAAATACATCGACGTAGATGTTACGCCGGAATATCCTTTCGGCTACGGCCTTTCTTACTCCTCGTTCACTTATAGCGGCCTGCGCCTTTCCGCCAATTCCATCCGTATGGGCGGTGAGCTGACCGTTTCCGCGGCGGTGACCAACCGTGGTTCGCGAGAGGCCGCCGAAGTGGTGCAACTCTATATTCACGATGTAACTGCCAGCGTGGCCCAGCCGGTGCGTTTGCTGAAAAACTTCCGCCGCATCACTTTGAAACCCGGGGAAACGCAAACTGTCAGCTTCCGCCTCGGCACACCCGACCTCGCCTTCCTCAACCAGGAAATGAAGCGGGTGACGGAACCGGGCCGCTTCGAAGTATGGATCGCGCCCGACTCGCAGAGCGGCATCAAAGGCGAATTCACAGTAAAATAACTCACACTGGTATACTCAGAACAACCGATGAACGAGCAGCTCTTCCTCACAGCCACTGTAGGCCCCGTGCTCTCACTCCTTGTAGTGATCGCCGGCTATGTCGTCCAGAATTCCAACTTCAATGCCCGCATGCAGGAGTTTAATGCGCGCATGCTCGAGACGAATTCCCGTATGCTCGACATGAAGGCCGACATCCGGGAATTGATTAACGCGAACACTGCAGCGCTGCGGGCCGAAATGGCCGCGCTCCGAGCCGAAATGGAAAAAAACCACAGCGAGCTCCTGATCAGATTTGCCGAGTTGGACCGCCGCGTCGAACGCCTGGAGCATGGTGCGGGGGGTCCGGAAGACAAACGCCGCTGAACCCAACGGTTACCCCCCACTAACCCTGCGGTTCCCAACTCGCGTCGAAATTCCCCGCTTCCGCTTCGCTGCAACGACTCACCTTCACGTCCCCGCCAAAACACCCCATTCCCAGTCCAAATCCCCTCTCCTCAATACGTTCGGTGACGTAATGAACCCCGCATAACCCCCTTCGGCAACGGTTTGGAACTGGACGCCACGAAGCTTCAGGCGGGATCATGCTTAAGAATGGCCATGTCGCTGATGCTCCAGGAAACGCGGCGCCAGCCGGAAACGCTCACCCGTATCCTCGAACATGGTTTGCAGGATACCTCTGCCCTAAAGACACGTTTCCAGGCTGGCCGGCCCCGCTTCATCGTTATAGCCGCACGCGGCACTTCCGATAACGCCGCTCAGTTCGGCCGGTACCTTATTGAGATCACCACCGGCATTCCGGTCTCGCTCGCCGCTCCCTCCATCATCACCCTCTACGGTGGGGCGGGCGTTTCCGCCTGCCAACCCAATCTCCGCGAAACGCTCGTCGTCGGCATCTCGCAGTCGGGTGAGTCCACCGATACCAACGCCGTTCTCTCCCACGCCCGCGCGCATGGCGCAATCACTGTCGGCATCACCAACGAATCCAAAAGCGCCCTCGCCCAAGCCGCCGAATTCACCCTGTTGGTGCGAGCCGGAAAAGAAGAAAGCGTCGCCGCGACCAAAACTTACACCGGCCAGTTGATGGTGCTGTACCTGTTAGCTGCCGCCCTGGGCGGATCGGTCGATCCGGACCATCTGCGCGTGGTGCCCGAGTGGGTAGAGTCCATCTTGCGCCGGGAGGAGCAGATCGCCGCCGCCGTCGAACGTTACCGGTTCCTGACGGGCGCCGTCACTGTCGGGCGCGGGCTGAATTACGCCAATGCCCTGGAGTTCGCTCTCAAGCTAAAAGAGACCAGCTATGTGCTGGCCGAAGGTTTCTCTGCTGCTGACCTGATGCACGGCCCGATCGCCCTGATCGAGCGCGGCTTTCCCGTATTCATCTTTGCGCCGCCCGGCCCCACGTGGCCCTCCATCTCCAGCGTGCTCGACCGCTGCGCCGAACTCAAAGCCGACACTTTGGTCGTCGGGGAGGTTGGCCCCTCCACAGGCCACCGCGTTTCCTCAACCCATCGGCTCATCGAACTCCCCCCGCAGCCCGGTCTGCGCGCGGCCCTCCCGGATCTCTACACGCCCATCCCCTACATCGTGCCTGCCCAGCTATTTGCGGCCCACCTGGCCGAGATCAAGGGCCTCGATCCGGATCGCCCGCGCACCCTAACTAAAATCACCAGGACTTTATGAACCTATGCAACTGACCTGGATCGACTGGTGCGCCATCGTATTTTATTTCGTGCTCAACTTTGCCATCGGCCTTTATTACCGCGCCCGCGCCGGCAAAAGCGTTACCGAGTTCTTCCTCTCCGG
>JASIAM010000016.1 GCA_030041985.1 Bryobacteraceae bacterium
GACGGCAGGTATCACAGGAAAAGTCACTGACCCATCCGGCGCTGGAATTGCCGGTGCAATGGTCACCGCTACCGATGTAGACCGCGGCACCACTCTGAAAACCGATACCAATGCGGACGGCATCTACAACCTGCCGCGCGTGCCCCCCGGCACGTACGAGGTTCGCGTCGAAGCCACCGGCTTTCAAACAGCCGTGCGCCCGGCCTTTAAGCTCGAACTGAACCAGACCGCGCGCATCGATTTCCCCATGATGATCGGGCAAGTGACCCAGAATTTGGAGGTCACCGCTGCGCCACCCCTGTTGCAGACAGACACCACCCAAGTGGGCGCCGTGATGGAAGCCAATTCCATCGCCAATATCCCGCTCGAAACCCGCAACTATAACCAGTTAACGCTGCTGGTTCCGGGCGGCGTCTCCATCAGCCCTGCCTCGTTCAACACCGGCCAGAGCGTCTTCAATTCCGCTCGTCCCAATTTCAACGGCAACCGCGAGCAGGCCAACTATTATCTTCTGGACGGCACCGACAACAACGAATTCGTCGATAATGCCATAGCCTACAATCCCAACGTGGACGCCATCGACGAGGTGAGCATCATCACCAACAACCCTCCAGCGGAGTTCGGCTTTTTTCTGGGCGGTGTCATCAATGCCACCATCAAATCCGGCACCAACCAATACCACGGCGACGCCTTCGAGTTTCTCCGCAACGACTTCTTCAATGCCAACGAATGGTCCAATAACTTCAACGGCCTGCCCACCCCGCGCGAGCACTGGAATCAGTACGGCGCCACCTTTGGCGGTCCTATTAAGAAAGATAAGCTTTTCTTCTTTGCCGATTACCAGGGGTCGCGTTTCGACCTTCCCGCCACTCCCTTAGCCCTCACAACCTTCACTGCCGCCGATGCTACTGGCAATCTTACCGACCTCGGCACCAACCTTCACTACCCGGGCACCACTGTGCCCATGCCTTCCAACCTCAGCCAAGCCACCATCTGTAGTGGGGGCCAGACCATGGGCGTGGACCCGTGTATTAACGGCATCAGCCCGGTTGCTAAAAAGATCGCCGCGTTGCTGCCTACGCCCAACCTCGCGGGTTCTCCTGGGAGCAGTGGCACGCTGCTCAATCTCGCAGACATGCAGTCCAGCTACACGCACGGCAATCAGGGCGATATCAAGATCGATTGGGCGCCCACGCCGAACGATCGCTTCTTCGCCCGCTACTCGCAAATGAACGTGGTGCAGGCCACAGTAAATTCGCAGGCCCTGCTGTACAGCGGCGGCGGCGCGAGCACCGGCGATAATATCTTCCCCCTGCAAGAGGCTGTCCTGGGCTACACCAGAACCATCTCGCCCACCATCGTGAACGACTTCCGCCTGGGCATGATGTACGACCCGGCCAACGCCAACACCCAGACGCTCTCTACTACGGCTGCGGCCAACATTATTCCCGGCCAGCCCACCCAATATCTTCCCGGACTTTACTTCGCCGGCGCCCCGCTGGGAGGCCAGCAAAACGGCCCCTTCGCTTTCGGCACGGCCGACGCCCCGGAAATTTTCCACCAGACCGATATCACGATTTCTGATTCACTAGTGTGGACCAAGGGCGCGCATACGCTGCATTACGGCTTCCAGTTAATCCGCTACCGCAACAACTACATCCCCGCAACCAGCAACGATGGCGCTGCCGGACAGATCGGCTTCAGCGGCTCTTATACTGGCAATGCGGAGGCCGATTTCTTCCTTGGCCTGCCGAGTTACATGGGTTATGGCGTTGGCTTCAGCGGCACCGTGGGGCAGCGCAACGATGCCATCGGCGCGTTCTTCCAGGACGATTGGCGCATCAGCAAGCGTCTCACCCTCAACTACGGCCTTCGCTGGCAACTCTTCACACCCATCTACGAAGTTGGTAACCGCATGACCAATTTCAACGAGGTCACCGGAGCCATCGAACTCGCCGGCGTGGATGGCAACAGCCGCGCTCTCTACAACCAATACAATGGCATCGCCAATTTCCTTCCGCGCCTCGGCTTGGCATATAGCATCGACGACAAAACCGTAGTGCGTGCCGCTTTCTCCCGCTCTAGTTTCCAGGAGGGTACCGGTGAGTATAACCGTCTGGCCACCAACGCTCCCTGGAATATTGATCTGTCACAAACCTGGGGAGGGCAGGGAAGCAATGGCGCAATTCCAGCCAACCAGGTTTACCTCGATCAGGGCTTCGCGGCCCTCGGCGCTTCCGGCGCAGGCTGCACCGTCCAGAACGTGACCTCCGCTCCCCTGGCCTGCTTCGACGGTGTGCGCCTGCATGCCACCGATCCGAATTACCGTCCGGCCGTTTCCAACCAGTGGAACCTGACGCTACAGCGCCAGATCGGCAATTCTTTGACCGTGCAAGCCGGCTATGTCGGCCAACACAGCGATCACCTGGCCGCCATCTACGACATGGGACAAAACATGTTGACCAGTCCCATGACATCTGTTCCGGGCTTCTATCTGGCTGGGAACCCCACGCTGAAGCTGGACGACGACACTGGCCAGCAGCGCCTGAATACTTCAACCGCCGTGCAGAACTACGATGCCTTGCAAATCCAGGCGCTGCAGCGGCTCAGCAAGGGGCTAGCGTTGAGCCTGAGTTACTCCCGAGGAAAATGCCTCACTGATAATCAAGGCTATTACGGCCGCTATGGCAATTCCGCGATCGCGCAAACCACTGCCGACGTGTCGTTCCAGTCTTATGTTTACAATGTGCGCGGCCTGGACTACGGCCTTTGTGATGCCGATGTGGCCAACGTTTTCAACGGCTATGTGAACTATGATCTGCCGTTTGGTCATGACCGCGCGTTCGCCAAGAGCACCAATAAGGTGGTCAATGCGATCATTGGCGACTGGCGCTACGACGCCGTTTTCAGCGCCCACGGCGGCTTCCCCATTTCCATGATTCAGTTCGGCTACGATCCGACCGGCGCTTACTTCCAGCCGCGTCCGGATTGCAACGAACCCTCCAAGGCGACCCCTTATCCTAAAAACGGCAGTTAGCCCATAGCTTCAGCCAGCCGACCGGTGCTTCCAAGCAGCTTGCCGTGAAGAAACTGCTGGAAGGCAGCGCTGAGAATCACCCGCCATCGGTCAGCTTGAGTCAACTGCTGCGCAGTCGCTTTGATTCGTTTCAGGAACCCGCTTACCTTGCTCAGTGCCGCGGCGATCACTAGCGCCTTGGAATGCGTGCTGGTGACCTCGACCGTGGTTTGATTACTGTGCCGTGTACGCCGAGCGATGCCGTGCAACGCCAGCGGTCGGGAGGTGATCGCCTCCGCGTGCTTGTCCGGGATTCCCAGCCGCATGAAGATCGTCCACCAGTTGTAGATCAGTGCAGTAATGCGCGCCATTATCTGACAGCGCTTGCGGTCGTGCGTGGTAAAGCCGGCCCATCCCCA
>JASIAM010000173.1 GCA_030041985.1 Bryobacteraceae bacterium
TTCCGAGCGAACGACTGGTGGAACTCCTGTGGTCTCACGATCCCAAGCGCGGCCCGCATAATCTTCGAACTGTAATCAAGAACGTCAGGCGCAAACTAGAGCCGGATCCCGCACATCCCGTACACCTGCTTCTCGACCGGACGAGAGGTTACCGGCTCCACTTGGTCTAGAAAAACCAGATCACGTCGGACGCCAAGATTAGCTGGTTCTTCTTGGTGCCATCGTCATAAGCCGGCACATCGTACGACCTCTCAAACCGCAGTTCCGGACGGACAAGAATCGTGGTTCCCCACCCAGTGACCCCACCCTATCAGGTGCTCCGTGTATTTCGTATTAAATCCCGTCAACACTGCTCGGATCTGGTCCGCGCCGTTACTGTTTTGAGCAATAGCAGTGCTGTGGGTGATCTCATCGGATCGGTAGTCTTTTCAGAACAGCGGCCGGTCAGAGAACCCGGTCACGCGGTGAGCAGTAAGGAATCCGATTCGATTTGCGGACTCGGAATCGCGGGAGGCAGGGTCATCGCTGATGGACCTCGCTCATAGAGTCTTGCCACTGATGCAGCAAGGGCCGGGACCTCCTGAAGATAACCGAGCAAGGCCGCCCGCCGTACCCACTGGGAAATCACTTGCCGAGCGCGTTCCATGGTAACTCCGTAACGCCCTCCTAAAGCCGCGCACGACCAATTACGAATAAAATATAGCTCCACCATCCGCCATTGGATGTCGGACCGTGATTGACAGACGAAAACTGGTACCTGGGAAGGGAAGGAGATCTCGTGGTTTTGAATGGCCGAACGCAAGCGCCGAAGATTCATTTCGGGGATAGTCACCGCATCCTCGGATTCAACGTGACCGTTTGTCCCATTCTCCAGGTGTTCTTGTGAAAAAGGCATAAAGGAGCTTCCGGCTACTTCGCGGACGCGGCGTGAACCTCTTCAGATTCTGCAGGCACGGTTACGGATGGGTCACGGAAACGGTAACCCAGCCAAGGTACGGTGAGGAGGTATTCCGGATTAATCGGGTCGTTTTCAATCTTTCTTCGAATCCGCTTGATATAAGTCCGCAGATACTCCAGTTCACTGCCGTACTCAGGCCCCCAAATAGCACGGAGCAGTTTTCCGTGCTCAATCGCCGTGTTGGCATGCTGCATCAAGTAAGAAAGCAGGCTGAACTCCGTGGGAGAGAGATGAACCTCGGTTCCAGCCCGCTTGAGAAGGCGCCGCTCCAGATCGAGTTCCAATTCGCCCATCTTCAGGACGGGCGCTCCATCGGAGTGATTCGCTCCCAACCGGCGGCTCAGTGCACGGAGCCGCGCCAGAAGTTCGCGGATACTGAATGGCTTCGTGACATAATCATCTGCGCCCGATTCGAGCGCTCCGATTTTGTCTTCCTCGCCGTCGCATACAGTTAGCATCACGATGCCAGTGTGGCGAGCGATTGTGCGAATCCGCCGGCACGCTTCCATCCCACCCATGCCGGGCATTTCAACGTCCAAAAGAACCAGATCCGCCGGTTTCTGTGCCATTTCCTGCACGGCCTCTTCGCCGCTACACGCCTCGCTTACGGAATATCCCTGCGCAGCGAGCGAAACCCGTAGCGTGCGCCGCATGGCCGCGTCGTTATCGACTAGCAACACTTTCACTAGTTTTGCGTTCATCGGTCGTCCCATCTCTTGAAACCGGAAGTCGTAAGCAAAAAGTCGTGTTCCCATTGCGATGCTCCGTGTCCAACTCCAGCGCTCCCCCGTGCGCTAGAGCGATTTTTCTGGCAACGTACAGCCCCAGACCGGTACCAGAAGTCTGCTGGCTCGCGCTGCCACGGTAAAACCGGTCGAATATTTTGTTCTGTTCCTCGGACAGTATTTAGGTAACCTCGCGCCACGGCGATATCCGCACCCACGGAAACCAGCCGGAATGCCAGATCGTACAGGCGAGCAAGGTCCTTCCTTCGTGCCTCGGCCTTCTGCGCTTCTTCCCCCGCACGGGATGCCAGGCGGGTGATCACCAGTGCCGTTACCAGAAAAGTGAGCAGCGCCAAGGCGTCCAACGGACGGTTAATTCTCAGTGAGAACGTCGGCGGAACGAAAAAGTAGTCCAGGCAGAGAACCGCAATTACGGATACGACCCCCGGAGAGATGAAACTTCCCGAAACCGATTGCACAACCACGACCAGCAGATAGAAGCAACCTACGATCGGAAAATCCGCGTGCAGCATGTACGCCACGGCAGTGACCGCGCCTACGACTCCAATGCCGTAAGTTGTCGGTCGGGCTATGCGTATAGAGTGAGTCGCCCCTCGGGAATTCCTCATAGAGGTCATCAGCCCGATTCAGGACGGGGAACCGGATGTCTACCCTTTAAATTCTCCACGTCATCCGTGAAAAAGGCATAAAAACAAAAGGCATGAAAAAGTGATGAAAGACCAAGGTACTCGTTACAGAACGCTCGCCCGTTTATGACTTGTTCATTGCTTTCGTTTCACACTGAGGTTACTAACTTCTTGGTATGCTCAAAGTAATTTCCTTATTGGTTTTTGTCATCCCTGCAACTTCGCTGAATGCACAGGTCGCGCTTGTGCCAGCCAATTTTCGGGCGAACACGCAACTGGTGTTAGTGCCGGTGACTGTAACTGATCACAATGGAAAGACGATCCTGGGGTTAGATGCCGGTCACTTCACTGTTTCCGAGGACCAGAAACAGCAATCAATTGTCTCTTTTTCGAGTGACGATTCGCCCTGTTCGGTCGGCGTGATCCTGGATATCAGTGGCAGCATGCGGCAAACACTCGGAGGCATGAAGGACGTCGCTAAGGCGTTTCTAAATACCGCTAACCCGCAAGATGAGTTTTTCCTATTGACGGTATCAACAGAACCAGATGCTGTGTCTGGATTCACAACGGATACGCAAGCAATTCAGCGGCAGATCGACTCCGCTCCCGCCGGCGGCTTCACGGCGTTAATCGATACCGTCTATCTCGGTTTGCGGAGCATGCGGTCGGCTAAGCAGCCGAGGCGAGCCATGCTAGTTCTGTCGGATGGAATGGATAACCATAGCCGCTACTCGAAAAGCGAACTCATGCGGGTAGCACTGGAAGCGGATGTTCAAGTCTACGCCGTCATTGTGGATAACCCGTCAACAGAAGCGACTATACCGTTCCGCCCCGCAATGATCAAGAAGGCGGGGGACCAAGCCCAGGAGGCGCAAGGACGGTCGCTGCTTGAAGACTTGTCGGACAAGACAGGCGGCATTCATTTCCGGGCCGGAAAGGCGGACGAAGCGAAGCAAGCCACAGCCAAAATCGGCGCGGCGATACGCAACGAATACGTCATCGGATATCAGGCGCCCGCCGCGGACCCAACCGGCAAATGGCACCGCATTCGCGTGAAATCCGACGTCCCTCGCGCCAGCATCTACGCTCGCAACGGCTACTACGCCAGGTAGCTCGGAGATCTCACCCACACATAAAATCTTTATGCCTTTTCGATGACTTCTTAACGGTTACTTTGGAATTCTGAATATGGCATGGGTTCTGAAAACGCCCTTTGGGCTAGCCTGTTAACGATCCTGCTGATTGGCCTTTTTCTGCTCTTGGGAATCAGGTGGCACCGGTTATCGCTCTGCTTGGATCCGGTTGCATCGACCGTCGGCGTGATGTTGTTCTCTCTTTGTTATTTCTTTCTGCCTTGCGGAAGCGCATGAGGCTTCAGCGAAGAGGTGTTAGGGGCGTGAGGCAAAATGACGATTCGGCTCCCTGGAGACTGGCAGGGCTTCGCAAAGCGGAGTACCCTGGGGACTGCCGGGGTACTCCTGGTAACAGTTCCTTGTCAACAACTTCAAGCCAGCTTCGCAGTTTGCGGTTTCCTTCTGCTGATTGTGGTTCTTCTGCTCTCTCTTGCAGGAGATTTGCCCGCCTCGGTGCTGATTTCGTTCGAGGCTGTCATTTTTCTGGAATATTTCTTCGTGGACCCTCGCAACTCGTTTGCTATCGCCCACGGAGAAGACGTGATTGCGTTGGTCGCTTTCCTGACTTCCGCACTAGTGGTGACGCGTCTTGTTTCCAGAGTAATTAAGGAAGCCGCATCCACACGGTTAGAGCGGCAGCGGCAGGCGCGCCTCTACAGGCTTGCCCAGCAATTACTAACCTTGGAGCCGAAGGTCGCGATCACGAGCGCGTTGCCGGAGCGCTTCCAAACCGTTTTCGAGATGACGGCAGTCGCCATTTTCGATGCGGACACAGCCGAAACCTGTATCGCCGGTAAGTCGCAGCAGAACGTCGCCTCCTCAGTGCGCGAGGCCTACGTGACGGGGCGTGATGTGGATGACCACGCCTCGGGCGTTTTCGCTCGCCTCCTCCGTGTTGGCCAACGGACCATGGGCTGCATCGCTTTTGAAGGTCTGCAGCACCCAGAATCCGCCGCCGAGCCGCTGGCCGCGTTGGCATCTACATTCCTGGAACGGATCCGCGCCCTGCGCACAGCCAGCGAAACCGCCGCGGCAGCCCAATCGGAAGTTTACCGGGCCGCAATCCTCGATGCCTTAGCCCATGAATTCAAGACTCCTCTGGCGACCATTCTGGCAGCCGCTGGCGGCATACGAGAGGTCGGACCGTTGGGACCCACTCAGTTGGAAATGATGGATACCGTGGAAACCGAGGCCGCCCGCCTGGGAACTCTGGCGTCACGCCTACTGCGTATGGCGAAGGTGGAGCGCGAAGACGTCCGGCCGCGTATCGAGGGCCTCGAATTGACTCCACTCATAGAGAAACTGGCGGATCAGTACAGGCGGCACTCCCCAGACCGTCGCATCTCTTTCCTCAAGCCGGAAGCGCCGGTGATGGTCCAAGCCGACCCGGAACTGTTGCGGCTTGCGGTTACTCAGCTCATCGAGAATGCTTGCAAATATTCGCAGCCCGGTTCGACCATCTCCATTTGCATCGAAGATCAACCGAACTCAACCGGTGTTCTAGTTATTAACAATGGAAGTTCCATCCAATTGAGCGAACAGCATCGCATTTTCGACCGCTTCTATCGCGGCTCGGCTGGCGCCCACACACCGGGTTCGGGC
Organism: Bryobacteraceae bacterium; assembly: GCA_030041985.1. Lineage (GTDB taxonomy): Bacteria > Acidobacteriota > Terriglobia > Bryobacterales > Bryobacteraceae > PSRJ01. The sequence goes on from JASIAM010000173.1 coordinate 5,066, forward strand.
CTCGGCCTTTACGTGGCGCGCAAGATTGCGATCGCGCACGGAGGCGCACTCGATCTCGAGGAGGCCAATGCGAATAGTAATGAGGTAAGCTTCCGTCTGACAATTCCCAGTTCGAAGAGTGAGACTAACGATGTCATCAGAGCCGGCTAGTGTTTTAGTTGTGGACGATGAGCCATCGCTGCGCAAAACCTTGCGAACGTCCTTGACGGCCAGCGGATTCACGGTCGAAGAAGCCCGCAATGGAGAAGAAGCGCTCGGCGCCGTTCAACAGAACCCGTTTGACCTGGTGCTGCTTGACATTAACATGCCCGGAACAGGCGGCATCGACACTTGCCGCAAGATCCGTACGCTGGTGCCCCAAATCGGCATCGTTATGATTACCGTCCGCGATTCGGAAAACGACAAGGTCAAGGCGCTAGATGCGGGCGCCGACGATTACGTAACCAAGCCGGTCCGCCTGCGCGAGTTAGTTGCCCGCCTCCGCGCGGTCCTGCGCCGGACTCATTTCAGTGAGGCAAATGAGCCGGAAACCTTAGAGGCCGGAAACCTCGAAATCGACCTGAAGCGCCGCCTGCTGCGCCGCAACGGCGAACACGTGCACCTCTCGCCCAAGGAATTCGACTTACTAGCGTATATGATGCAGCACCAGGGCATCCCTCTGACGCACACCCGCTTGCTGCGCTCTCTTTGGGGCCCCGAGTACGGTAACGAGCTGGAATATCTGCGCTCCTACGTGAAAGCGTTGCGCAAAAAGATCGAAATCGACCCCGCCAGTCCACAGTATATTCTAACGGAACCATGGGTGGGCTATCGGTTTCGGAATCCGTCGGATGCGGATGTTCCCTCTGTTTCAGTGGAAGAAGATTGAGGCTAAATTCTATGTATTGCTATATATCCTAATAGACGCCTAAATTGAATCCCAGATTTATGTACCGTTCGCTTAATCGATTCCACAGGCCCTTATCTATTGCCATGGGCGGCGTTAACACTGGTTAGCGTCGCAGTACTTCTCATCTGGGATGCGTTCCCGGAAAGTTTTCCGGCGAAATCTCACAATGTACTAGCAGCTTTTCCCCTTGCGATGATTGCCTTCGCCTACTTGGTCTATCAGGCCGCAAATCGTTCCCCTCTCGGCCAGTGGGCAAAGGCAATTATCGGAGACGTACCCGGGGAAGAAGAGGAGGTAGGCAGTTGTTGCGCGGAGAGGTCCTTCTTAAAGCTCAAGCTGGTCCTGAATCTGCATTTCAACAGTGGAGAATATTCGCGTAACGACTAGTCGGCCCACCTGGGCTTGGAATACAACGTTCCCGTCCCTTTTGGTAATCTCGACGGAACGGGGAAACTCGTACACAATGGTTGCCCGATTGCCCGCCTTACATAGGATCTCCACGCGCGAGGGTTTGAGATCCTTTTTTTGGTAGCGCTTTAGAGCGGCGACCCCCTTCAGAATTGGCGTTCTCACGCCAGCGTGTCTCACCGCGGCATTCCTACGAGATGTTGAAACTACGGCAAGTCAATGGAGCCAATGGAGGGCGGCTGCTTGCTTGGGGTGCAAGAGGTCCCGAGTTCAGATCCCGGCGGCCTTCATCGCTGCCCTCCCATTTTCGGCGACGACTGCTTCATCGCCTGCCGAAGCATGGGCGTTAAACCCGCGCCGTTGTGTAGATATCGATTGGCCCAGTCTCTTGCTGAACGACCGGAAGCGGCACGCCTACGCTAGTGATGGTATCGGGCCTGATGTAGTTGCCGTCCGGGTGACAGAATACGAGATCGAGATCGGCGGTAATCGGCTCCGAACATCATTCGGTTTTCGTCCTGGGCAGCCGCCGCGTGAGCCGCGGATTCCTGACTCAGTTGCTGCACCTGCCGATTGGGGATCGTGGTTGGGGCGTTGCGAACAACTTCCGTGTTTCCTCGTTCGCTTTTGGCGATACTTATCTGATTGTTTGATTCATTGAAGGTACTGTTTGAACCATTCGAGGACCGGTTTCATAGCTTCATTGGTCCTCTTCCCATACACGTCGAAGTGTACGCCGCCTTCTAGAGTGAAGAGCTTCTTCGGTTCTTTAGCCTTACGATATAATATGTTGGCGTCATTGGCCTCGAGCTCGTCCTTCTCAGCTTGAACGAAGAGAATGGGTGTTGGAGAAACCTTGTCAATAATCTCTTCCGGCTTGTAGCCCAGCCACCCATCAACGGTTGCTAGAGTTGTTCTATTGCCTTTTTCCTTTTCCACCTGTTCCGCACTCTTCAAGGAAGAGTGCAAATCAGGAGGCATTATCAGCACCGAATCGGTTCCCTCTCCCAAAAACCCATGGAAGTCTTTGGACTTGCCAGTTAGAACCCTGTTTATCCTGTCCTCTTGAACTTTTTGCATCAGAGTTCCCCACTCCTGCTCAGTTCGAAATCTTCGCATTCTCCGCTCGCCATCACCGACCAAGACCATTGAGGCAACACACTTCACTCGCCGGTCCTGAGCCGCTATGTATGCTACTTCTCCGCCTCCCAAACTTACACCTAACAAGGCGATTTTGTCAGGGTTAACTTCCGGTCTTGATTGCAAGTAGGATATGGCGTTTCTAGCGTCATAGATCTGTAGGTATGGAATTACCTCGCCGCGGACGCCTTCGCTCTCTCCGAATCCTCTGAAATCCATAGTTAGGGATACAAAGCCACCTGCGTTCAACTCTTCAGCGAACCCAGGATAGAAAGCATCCGCCGTGCTCATGAAACCTGGCACAAGCACGACACCAGGAAAATGTCTTCCTTCGGAATTATCAGGGGTAGAGAGTATTCCGGACAGTTTTAGGCCGTCGCTATAATAGCTTATTCTCTTTCTCATCGATCTATGATATGAGGATCTGCGTAAAGAAGCAAGTGACTTCACCTCGGCCAGTTAGTCCACAATTCGTACATCGGTTTTGAAACGCCAGTTCTGGGATATTACTCCAGATACTGGCCCACTATCGAGGACGAAGACGGCATCGGCGCCGGGCGATGTAACGCGGCCGCCGCGGCCCTACGCGATATGCGCTCCGATCGTATCCACATACACCGCATACAGCGACTGGCTGGCGGCCATGAACAGGCGGTTGCGGCGTGTGCCGCCGAAACAGATATTGGCGCACGTTTCCGGCAGGCGGATCATGCCGATGCGCTCGCCCGCCGGGGTGATCACCTGAACCCCCGGCCGCGCGCCGGCCCAAATGTTGCCATCGATGTCGCAGCGAATGCCATCGGCCGCCGAGGGCGCCCCGCCCGTATCGGTGGCAGTTGGCTGCCGCAGATCCCGCGTGCTGGCCACCATCGGCATATCCAGTTGCACGAACCGCTTGCCGTTGCGCAAAGTTTTGCCGTCCAGGTCATACACCCGGATATCTCGCCCGCTTCCGGTGTCGCATATATAAACCTTCTTATAATCGGGTGAAAAGCAGATCCCGTTCGGCTGGTCGGGATCGTCAGTCACTTTGTCCATCTGCAGAGTCTTCCCATCCACTCTGTAGACAGCCGGCTTGAGTTCGGAATCGCCCTTAAAGCCCTCGTAGTAACCGCGGATGCCATAGGTAGGGTCAGTGAACCAGATGCCGCCGTCGGGGTGGACCACAATATCATTCGGTGAATTCAACCGCTTGCCCTGGAAGTTGTCCGCAATTACGGAAATGGTTCCATTATTTTCGTAACGCGCCACGCGGCGATTGCCGTGTTCGCACGAAACCTGCCGGCCCTCATAATCAAAGGTGTTGCCGTTGCTGAAGCCGGAAGGGTTATGGTAGACACTCACGTGACCATCTTCTTCGAGCCACCGCATCTGGACATTGTTGGGAATGTCGCTCCATACCACATAGCGGCCCGTGCCGCTCCAGGCGACTCCCTCCGCCCAAAGAGTTCCGGTGTAAAGCCTCTTAATCTGTGAATTTAAAATGTAGCGGCGGAAACGATTGTCGAACGCGATAATGTCGGGATCGGGATACGGGACGGGTTCCTGCTTCGACCAGTCCCGCTGCGTGGGTGTGGAAAGCGATGGGGCGGTTTGCGCGGCCAAGGGCCGCAACGCAGCGCCCGCGAGCGAGGCCGCAAGAAATGCCCGGCGGCTTGCGCCGTTTGTCTTAACGTTCGTAACGCTCGACTTCATGTATGTAAGGTATATCGCAAAATGTGTGCCTTGTGAAACTCCTGTTCGCGCGTGCTCGTCATAAATTGCAGATCGGCCCGGCCTCTCCGTACACGCCAGGGCTTTTCTCTACGTCGTATATATAACGCGTCCTTAGGTTGCTGAGGAATTCTATGCTCAAAACACACGCGCTTCGATTAATAGCCTTAATCTTCGGACTCGCCATGATGGCGCCGGCCCAACCAAGCCGGATCACCGCCCAAATCGACAACAGCCGGCGGATTACTCTCACGGGCCACTTGCACCCCAAGGCCCTCCCTCAGTACGATCAAGGCGCGCTTGATCCCTCCACGCAACTGTCTCGCGTCACCATCATGCTGCAGCCCTCCGCGGCCCAGCAAGCTGATCTGAAACAATTGCTCGCCGACCAGCAGAATCCTTCCTCGCCCAATTATCACAAGTGGCTCACACCGGAAGAATACGCCAATCGATTCGGCGCTTCCGTGTCCGACCTCAATACCGTCGCCCAATGGCTCCGGAGCCAGAATCTGCAGGTGACCTCAGTGGCGCGGGGACGCGATTCTATTGCAGTCAGTGGAACAGCCTCCGCCGTTGAAAATGCTTTTCAGGTTCAATTGCACCGCTTCGTGATCAATGGGCAGACGCATTATGCCCCTACCACCGAGCCTTCCGTACCGGCCGCATTTTCGAATGTGATCAGCGGAATTCGCGGGCTCAATGATTTCCGCCTGAAGCCGGCCTCCCGGAGAAAGGCGATTCTCCAGGCCCCCAATAAGCCACAGGTGGAAAGTGAGTCCCTTTGCGGCGGCTATTGCCTCGGCCCCTCCGATATAGCCACGATTTACGACGTTAATCCCCTGTATGCCAAAGGCTGGAACGGGTCCGGGCAGTCACTGGCGGTGGTGGGGCAAAGTGCTATCCTCACCGCCGATATCGACGCGTATCGCTCAGCCTTCAATTTGCCGGCGATCAATCTGCAACAGGTGCTTGCTTCCGGTTCACAGAACCCGGGAACCGTTTCGGGCGACGAGGGCGAGTCCGATCTGGACATCGAGTTATCAGGCGGCATAGCGCCCAATGCGACTATTGTCTTCGTCTATTCCGAAGATGTTACGACATCCGCCGAATATGCTATCGACCAGAATCTGGCGCCGGTAATCAGTATGAGTTACGGGGAGTGCGAGAACGAGAGCCCGCAGTCCGATGCAACCAGCATGCAGCAATTGGCCGAGAAGGCCAACTCTGAGGGAATTACCTGGCTGGCGTCTTCCGGCGATAGCGGGGCTGCGGGCTGTTACGATCCGGGATACGATTCCAACAGCACCGCGTCGGTGAATCTGCCGGCCAGCGTGCCGGAGGTGACTGGCATCGGCGGAACCGAGTTTAGCGAAGGAAATGGGACTTATTGGAATAGCAGCGGCGCCGCTGTAGGCTACATTCCCGAAATCGCGTGGAACGACACTACGGAAGATGAGGGCAGTTGCGGCCAGGAACTGTGCCCTTCGGCCAGCGGCGGCGGCAAGAGCGTCTATTTCAGCAAGCCCTCCTGGCAGACCGGCGACAGCGTGCCCGCCGACGGCGCGCGCGACGTGCCCGATATTTCTCTGAGCGCCTCCGCCGACCATGATGGCTATATTATTTACTCGAGCGATGGCTGCGGCGGGGGCAGAGGCCGTGAGGCGACCACGTGCGAGCAGGTAGTCGGCGGCACCTCCGCGGGGCCACCCAACATCGCGGGGCTACTTACGTTATTCAACCAGGGCCTGATAGCGACCGGAGCGCAGTCGGGTCCCGGGCAGGGCAACATCAATCCGCAACTCTATAGCGAGGTGCAATCCACACCCAGCGCCTTCCACGACATCACATCCGGCAATAACATCGTTACCTTCGCGTGCAGCCAGTTTCAACGAGGCTGCACCGGGGGAAGCGTAGGTTACGATGCCGGTTCCGGATATGATTTGGTTACCGGCATTGGATCCATAGATGGCTACAACCTGTGGTCGGGCTGGATCAACACTAGCGGCAAAGGTCCTGGAGCCGCCGAGACTTCGAGCGGCCCTCCGGTGATCGGCGCGGTCACCGATGGTTTCTCCTACACCGAGAGTTACGCTCCCGGTATGTTTATAGCCGTATTCGGAACACAGCTCTCCCCGTCAACGCAAACCGCAAGCGCGCCGCTGCCCACGCAACTCGCGGGTGTTTCCGCCACAGTGAACGGCATCGCCGTGCCCATTTACTACGTGTCTCCCACCCAGTTGAACCTTCAAATTCCCTATGAGGTCCCGGTGGGCGCCGCTACTTTGATAATCGACAATAACGGTGCGACCAGTTCGACGCAGATCCAGATAGCGGCCACTGCACCGGGAATTCTTACGCAGAGTAGCGCGCCGGTTCCCGATGGCAGCGGCGAGCCGGGGCAAGAGTTGGTCCTGTATATCACGGGCGGCGGATTGGTCTCTCCCAGCATCGCAGATGGGGCGGCCCCGGCCGCTGGCACGGCAGCAGCCAATCTTCCTATGCCGCAGGCGGGGCTCAGCGTGACGGTTGCGGGAATCCAGGCCAGCGTCCAGTTTGCGGGGGTTGGAGTGGGATTAGTCGGCGTCATGCAAGTCAACTTCACAGTGCCGGCCAATGCACCGCAGGGTGCGCAGCCGGTGGTGGTTACTGTGGGCGGTGTTTCGAGCCCGGCCGCAACCCTTACCGTATTGCCCTAGATCGCGCGCACCATAGACCCTCCAGGTGTTGTATCGTTCTTATACCTGGAGGTAATTATGGGTTGGAAACACGCCGCGCTCATTGGTTTCGCTCTCGCCGGCCTGGTGGCCGCGCAAACGGAAGCCCGCAAAAGCAACATGGAGCTGGTGGGCTATAACGATCTCCAGGTCCGCAGCGCCTATCAGCCCGTGATTCAGAAGCAGGGCGAGCGCTGGATCGCCTACATCGGCCACCATGCCGGCGTTCAGCTTAACCCACTCACCGGCCAAAACGAATCCAATGGCACCTCCGTGGTTGACGTTACCGATCCCCACCACCCGCGCTACCTCGCGCATATCCCCGGCGAACTGGTGTCAACCGGCGGAGGCGGCGACACGGGCGGCGCGCAGATGGCCCGCGTCTGCAGCGGCGACGATCTGCCTCGCGGCGAAAAAGGCAAGTTCTACCTGCTGCGCAGCTTCGGCAACACTGCGCACGAAATGTGGGATGTCACCG
>JASIAM010000174.1 GCA_030041985.1 Bryobacteraceae bacterium
GAAATCCGGCAGTTCATTGCCGAGAACGACAGCCAGCTCAAGAGGAAAGAATAGGCGGCCGGCAGGCGTTTTGACCAGCAGCCTGGGTTGCCAAAGAACGCCGCGTGGAAGAACCGTTCGAAACCAGCGCAGTGCAGGGAGTGCTCCACCGGCCGGAGACGGCTAATGGCCATGGCTTGGCGCTGACCCACGGAGCAGGATCGGATTGCCGCGCGCCGTTGCTTGCAGGGGTGGCGCGGGCTTTCGAAACAGCCGGTTATCTGGTGTTGCGCTACAACCTGCCCTACCGGCGCGAGCGGCCAAAGGGTCCGCCATTTCCGGCCGGAGCGGCACGCGATCGCGAAGGTATCGAACTGGCCGTCCGAGCCGTGCGCGAATTGGTTCCCGGGCGCCTGTTTCTGGGCGGCCATTCTTATGGGGGGCGGCAATCGGCTATGCTGGCGGCCGCCCGGCCTGAGATTGCCGAGGCGTTGCTACTGCTTTCCTATCCGTTGCACCCGCCCCGCGATCCATCCAACAGGCGGACCGCCTTTTTTCCCGAATTGCACATGCCCGCACTATTTGTGCACGGCACCAGCGATCCATTCGGCTCTCTTGAGGAACTGCGCGACGCAATGGCGCTGATATCCGCGCGCACCGACCTGGTTCCGGTAGAAGGCGCCGCGCATGACCTCAGGCGCGCCCCAGGGCTGGCCCTGGAGTTGATAGAACGGCTGGAGGCGCTTGGCGGTTCGTAAGTGTTGATTGAGGGGACTTACTTTACGGCCGAGAGTCCCTCGCTCAACTCGATAAGCGTTCCGAAAGGATCTTGGAAAACGGCGAACGCAGCGTTCATGCCATTGGCCTTTCGATAGGGACTGTCGAACTTGATTCCTGCGTCTTCCAACTTCTTAGCGAATGCCTCGAGGCCGACGACCTCCAGACCGATTCGATCGAACGCCCGCCCCTTGGTCGGGGCCACTGGCCCCTTCGCCTGCTCGAACAAAATGCTCGATCCCGGGATATTCGCCACCATTTCGTTGCCGTGTTTCACCATCTCGGCGCCGAAGTATTTTGCATACCAAGCTTGTGCCTCCGCCACGTTCGGGACCACCATCTTAATGGTGTCCGCCGCGATTGGAACATGGAGCGACGAGTCTTGAGTGATCCGCACCTTGATCTTATCGGGCGACATTAAATAGACCTGGGTAGCCGATCCGCCCGCTAGCGGTTTAATGCCTGCCGACGCCCACTTCTCAAGAGAGCCTTTCAAATCCTTTACCGAGAAACCCAGGAATTCCAGCGACGAGCCTTCCGATCCCGCCAAATCCACCGGAGGAGCTGGATTCACAGCCGCCGCTTGTCTCGGCCCTCCATTGATTTCCAGCAGGAGAACACCTGGAAATTTGATCAAGTTCAGGCGGCCGGCGAACTGAACGGGTTCTCCACCGAGCGCTTTCCAGAACTCGTTGGCGGCATCTACATTTTTCGCGCGCAAGACATCGTGACCCGCCGATACGCCAGCGCTGTTCGGGGCCAACAGTTGGGCGTATATCGGTACGGTGATCACAAACAAAGCTGGAATAAACACTCGTGTCATAGGATTTCGCCGATGATGATATCATGCCCGGCGGCGGCTTAGAAGCCGACTACACGGAGTCCAAGATGCCGCGCGAACGGTTCGAAATCCCGGTCATTGTGCAACAGATCGTGTCCGCTCTCGATGCAACGCGTGGCAATCACGGTGTCGATGGTTTTGCGAACCGTGATGCCGCGTTTTCGTAATGCCCGGTAATTTTGCGCCGCGGCCACGGCAATATCAGTTCCGCCGATTTCGATGATGGTCAATGAAGCGAGGAGCCTCCGGGCCGCCGAAAATTCGCGATCATCGCCAAAACCCTGAAGCACTTCGACCAGAATCAAATCGCCGATGGCTAAAGGCTCCTCCGTGAGCAGACGGTCGAGTTTGTCGCTTTGGGGGGTGCTGTAACCGTTAAAGTAATCGATCCAGACGCTGGAGTCGACCAGAATCAAGCGTCCGTCCTCATTGCATCCAGATCACCCTTCCAGTGCAACTTTCCCCGAAAGCGCCGAATTTGCGACTGGCGGCTCATGCGTAGCAATATGCGAAGACCCTCCTCCACAGCCTCGCGCTTGGTTTTCATGCCGGTGGTTTCCATGGTGTCCCGCATCAATTTGTCGTCAATCACAATGTTGGTGCGCATATGTGTATCTCTAATGAGTATTATACACATGAAGGAGGGAGGGTGCAAGATGTTGGTTAGGTTAGGGTTGAATAATCCCTAGTTTGGCGGCGGCATCCACGATTGCCGCGGCGGCAGGCGCGGCGGCTGTCCCGCCGTAAACTCCGTTTTCGACGAGGACGGAAACGGCGATCTTCCGGGCGGGTTTTGCGGAGGCATCGCTGTACGGAGCGAAGCCGATGAACCAGGCGTGCGACGGGGCGTTTTCGAGTTCGGCCGTGCCCGTTTTGCCCGCAATGGGAATTGCGCCGGCCGCGCGGCGGCCTGTGCCGCTGGTGACCACTTCGCGCATGAAACGCGCCACAGTCTGCGCAGTCTCAGGCGTGATTACGGGCTGCGGCGCGGCGGTTCGCAGGTTGCTTTCATCGGTAATCCAGCGGCCCTGCGGCATGGCGCCCATATTGGCTACAGTCGCGGCAACTCGGGCCATCTGAAAAGGAGAGGCCACCACCTGCCCCTGGCCATAGGAAGCTTGCGGGAGCAATTTTTTCAATTGGCCCGCGGTGTCTGGCGCAGCCGATGCGATGCCCAGCAGATTCGCGGTTTGCCACAGCGTATCGGCGCCCACATCGTATGTTCCCAGTTGCGCAAAATAGGCGTTGCACGAAACTACCACGGCGCGCTCCAAATCGAGCCTGCCATGGGGATCATGGTCTTCGATATCGTCGCGAATCGGACGCTTGTATCCCCGGATGTAATTGCCCACGCGGCCATCGGGCAGACGGATGCACTGGTAGGTGCGGTGAGCGAGCCCGGCATCTTTGCGCAGGGCCGCCATGGTGGTGACCACTTTAAAGGTCGAGCCCGGTGGATAGAGGCCGTAGCGGGCGCGGTCAAAGGAGGTTTCTTCGGCGTTGGCATCCGGAACAGCCAGATTATCCGGCTCCGGAAACGCAACAGCGGCGAGCAGATCGCCCGTGGCTGGATCCATCACTACAGCGGAGCCTTTGTCTCGTCCAGCTTTCTGCAGTGCATCGCGCAGAATGGCCGCGGAGCGCACCTGAAGGCGCACATCGATGGACATGTGCACATCGCGCGGGCGGTCGAGCACGCGGCGCACCTCGGGATTATCAGGCTCGTAGCGATGGCGCAGCAGCGGGACCAGTTCGCGGTAATCGTAGCGCACGACGCGCTCCATCTTGCCGGAATCAATGCCACCCGTTTTGGGATGGCGCACGGCAACCAGCGTGGGCCGGTCGTCATAGCCGCGCAAACGGCGGGCCAGGTCGCGCTCGACGAACGAAGTGTTGGAGGCGCCCCAGCGCGCGCGTGTGCGGAGATCGCCCAGCAGCTCGAACGTAAGGCCGCCGAATGGGTAATGGCGGGTTTCCTCACGGGGGCAGGCGCGATCGATATCAATGCCGAGCTGTTGATACTGCTGCCGGTGATGCTCCAGTTCGTCCCAGTTGCTGGTGGCCAAAGGCAGACCGTTGCGGTCATAAATCGTGCCCTTGGGAATCTGATTCATGATTTCCTGGAAGCGTGGATTGTATTGAAAGCGCCGCGCGCCATCGGCCTGGACGACGAGCGTCCCTTGCCCCATGATGGCGGCGCTGCGCAGCACTTGAACGTATGCAGCCTTGGCGAGCACGACGGCGCCTGCGACACTGAACGCGGCGAGCATGACTTGGGAGGGGCCGCGGAAGGGGGAAGCATTGGCGGACGAAAGCGCCTGCCCCATGCCCCGGCCGCTAATCGAAAGCAGAATGCCGGCCAGTAGAAAGTTGGCCAGCATGGCCGTGCGGCCGTAACTCAGGAAGGGCGTGACCACACCGGAAAGCGGGAACACGCCCAGCGCGCCCCCGGCGATCAGCAGAATTTCCAGGGCGGTAGCAGCGGCGAGTCCGGAAGCGAGAAAGAATTCGTAATCACCGCGCGCGCGCCGGGCAATCGACACGGCGCGGTAAATCAGCAGGGCGTATAAGGCAAACACTGCGGCGATTCCCACAAAGCCCCACTCTTCGCCCAATGCGGAGAGCACCAGATCGGTATGCGCGGCGGGCACAATCTGCGGCTCGCCCAATCCGATGCCCGTTCCGGTGACGCCGCCAGTCGCGAAGGCCCAAAGCGAATGGGCTAACTGATCGCCGCCGTGCACCAGGTTGTCCCAGGGGGAAAGCCACATGGAGACGCGCTCGCGCACTGTATGGGGGATGCCGATCGCGAAGCCGACAATAAAGCCGGCGGCGAGGGTTGCGAATCCCGTGAGGGGAAGGAACACACTGCCGCGGGCTATGCCATACAGCACCAGGAACAGGCAGGCGAATACCAGGGCTGGTCCCATGTCTTTCTGCAGAAAGAAAAACGCCAGCGAGAGCGCCACCGAAACAAAAGCCGGCAAAATGTATTCAAGCGGCGGAATATCGAAATGGCGCGTGAGGACTGCCAGGCGCGGCCGCCGTTCCCGCGCGTGGCGCAGCACCTCCCAACGTTCCGCAAAGTATCCCGCCAGGAAGAAAACCAGCAGCAGCCGGATGATTTCCACCGGCTGAAAACCGAACAGGTTGACTTTGGCATCGCTCGTACCCGGACCTCGGCCGAAAAGGATCAACAGCACGGAGAGGCCGAAACTGGCAAGCAGCGGCACGAAACTCAATTTGCCGAAAAGCCGCGCATAATCGAGTGTGCTGGCCACCGCCAGCAGGGCCGCACCTCCAGCCACGCCTTGCGCGAAATCTACGAAGAGCAGATTGTCGCGAACCGGATCGCGCAGGCTAATCATCAGCACCAGACCGATTCCCGTGAGCAGGAGCGTGATCGGAAGAATCGCCTGATCGCCCCGAAAACCCCGCAAGCAGAGCCACGCATGGGCCAGCAAAAAGGCGGCGAAGAACACCACCGTCCACAGCCAGAAGGAGCGGCGAAATTGCGCGGGGCTGCGCACCACGGCCAGCGGCTTGAACGCGCGAAATTCGGATGTCGAGAGCAGATCGTGCTGGCGGGCGATAGCGCCCACGTTGGAGAGACCACCGGAGAGGTAATAGATCCGCCGCGCGGCATCGGCGCGGCGGCGGGCATCGGGGATTATGCTCAGCGCGGGCAGCAGATCTTCGCGCGCGCTAAGTTGGTTCAGGTTGAGGATTTGCCGGGAAGCGAGGCCTTTTTCGATATCGGCGAAATCATGCGTTTTGGCGTGATAAACCAGGTACAAGCCGGCGGCGGTAAACGCAATTCCGGCGAGCAGCCAGTATAATTCCGTGAAACGCCAGAACGGAGTAGGCCGCAAGTTGCGCGGAACGCTTACGCGCTCGCCCGCGCTGCTGCGGGTGACGGGCATGGTTAGCGGGCGCTCCTGGCGGCGCCGGGTGGCCCCTGCCCCGCATTGAGCTGGTGCAGGCGGAACTCTACGGCCAGCAGGCTCACGCCCACGCGCAGGATTCCGTCATTGGCATTGCCATAGGGCGCAACCTCCTGGTAAAGCTGGAGCGAGCGTTTGTAATCATCGGCGGCGCGCTGAATCTGATCCTTCTCCTCCGGCATCCCGCGGACTTTGCGCGAATCCCACCACGTGCTATCGGCGCGCGCGCGATAGCCATCGGCAAGCTGCAGCTTCTCGCGATTGCCCAGCGGATAGCCAAGCTTGGCGGCCTGCTGTAGAGCCTGGTAGGCGCGGTCGATGTCCTTCAAGCCGTAGACATAGACGCGGGCCAGCCCGAGTTCGGGATCGGGTGCTTTGGGCATCAGATGCTGGGCTTCGGTGAATTTGTCCACGGCGAGGTTCAATTCGGCGCTATCGTTATGGGCGGTGCCATTGATGCGGGCGATTTGGCCCTCCGCTATACGCACGCGGTAGCGGGCGGCGTTGTCCGGGTCCACGGAAAGCGCGCGCGCGGCCATGGTGCGGGCGCGTTCCCAATCCTTCTCGTATACCGCCTGGCTGTTGCTGCGATAGTTGCCGATCACAAGATCCGCCGCATCCAAAAACTTTTGCCGCACCAGCTTGCGCGGCCCGTATAACAGCAAAGACGAAGGATTGCGCTTGGAAAGTTCCGTCCAGCGGGACCAGATCTGATCCGGGTCGGTTAGTTGTTCGGTTTCGATGTTGCGCTCGAGCTGCTGGCCGTGTTTCCACAGAAGATATTCAGAGACAACGGCCCAGGTGGCATACAAGAAGCTACTCAGCACCACGAGCGCCACGGCCCGCATGAAATAGGTGAACGAGCGGGTTACGGGCGAGCGCTTGCGATTGGGATTGGCAGGAGGAAACGCCTGCCCCACCGGTTGGCTGGTTCGCCGCGTGGCATCGCCGGAGTACGTGCTCTGGCGGAAGGTGCGCCGGGTTGCCTCCAGGTCCTGATCGGAAATTCTGACTTCAGCCCCATGCCTGAATTTCAGCAAGTCAGCCGCGAATTCACCGGCTTTCTGATAGCGCAACGATGGATCGGGGGCCAGCGCTTTCGACAGGATGCGGCGCAGCGGCTCGGGACACGGGTCGGGCGCGGGCGGCGGCGGGATGCGCGAGAGAATCATACGCTCCAGCCGCTCGGTGGAATCGGAGTGGTAAGGCTGGAGGCCGGTGATCATCTCGTACAGCATCACTCCCAGGGACCATAAATCCGAGAGCGCGTTGACCTCTCCGAAATCGAGGCGTTCGGGGGAGGCGTAGGGCACGCTGCCGAAGGAATTGCGCGTGAGATGGCGCGAGAGCGAGAGCGCTTTGGCAATGCCGAAATCCAGCACACGCACTTCCCCGCGCTTGTCGATGCGGATGTTCTTGGGCTTGATATCCCCGTGTATGATGCCCTGGTAATCTTTGCCATCGATGGCCACGGCGAGCGAGTGGGCGTGGTCGAGTGTTTCCGCAACCGCCAGGGCGACATCCACGGCGAACTCGGGCATCACAGGGCCGCGGCGCAGCAGTTCCGAGAGGTCTTGTCCTTCTACATATTCCATGGCTACGAAGAAGTAGCCATCGCGGTCGCCGATTTCGTAGATAGCGGCGACGCGCGTGTCCACGGCGGCCAAGTGGGCCTGCAAACGCGCGCCGCGGCGTTCGGCTTCGATCATCTCGGCAGCTTCCGGATCGGCGCTATATTCGATGAGCTTCAGCGCGACGGACGAGCCCAACTCGGTGTCGTTCGCGAGATAAACATCGGCCATTCCGCCGCGGCCGAGCTTCTGGCGGATCTCATACTTCCCGAGTTTCCTACCCGCTGGCGCAATCACGGCTTGCGGCCCTCCCGGCGGGATTTGGTGTCTCGTGGAGATTTGACATCCAGGAAGAAATTAGTTGCGCGCAGTTCTTCCATGGTAGGGCCTTGCGGCAAGTCCACTCCGTTGTTCTCGAATATGTTTCCCACCAGCATGGGATGCGCGCCATCGCGGCCCGCGATTCCGGCCTTGCCATTACGCAGCAGCGCATTGTGAGAAAGCCGGGGCTCCGAGGGGCCGGAGATCAGAATTCCTTCACCCGTGCAATCGTGAACGGCGTTACCTAGCAGAATCGGCGAGGCGGCTCCGCGAATATCGACGCCGATCGAGGCTTTTTCCACCTCCATGTCGTTGAGTTCCACCTGAGAATCGACCAGCACGATTCCTTCGTGAGGCGCGGCATCGGCGGATTCGCCTGTTGGCGCGCCGTTAATGTGAAACGCGATCATCCGTGCTCCGCGCACGGCCTGGGCAAGGATTACAGGATCGGAGGGATCGAGAGGCGCGCGCAGCAATGCCTGCCGGGGTTCGCGGCTGCGCAGCGTCACGCCGCTTTTTAAGCGCACTGGTCCGCTGTACTCTCCGGCGGCGACTTCCACGGTATCGCCGCTGCGCGCTTCGGCCAGAGCGGCTTGAATGGTAGCGAATTGCCCGCCGCCGCCCACAGCCAAAACGCGCGGAGCAATCGTTACCGGCGGGGGCTGCCAGAAGCCGCGCGAAAACCAGGCTGCTGCGGCGGCCAGGAAGAGGCCCAGGAAAAACATGGCCACGCGCCCCATCCACACGCCGCGCGCGGGTTGCTCTTCCACCACGAGAGGCACGAAAAACTGCTCGCCCTCTACGATGAGCACGGTTACATTATCCTTACCGCCGGCCAGATTTGCGGCTTCGATTAACGCGGCTACAGCGGCTTCGGGGTTTCCGGCGTGTCCCTCCACGGTGAGGCGGATATCTTTGGAGGCAACCTGGTCGCTCAACCCGTCGCTGCACAACAGCAGCGCGCTATCCGGTTCGAAGGGGATGCGCCGCACCTCAATGAAATCGGGATCATCAGGCTCGTGCGGCTCCGATCCCACATCGCGAAACACTTCGTTGCGGCGCGGATGATGCATGGCCTCAATCTCACTCAGCTCACCGCCATCTTCGCGCTCTCCCACGGGCGAATGGTCGTGGGTGAGTTTGGCGATTTTGCCGTGGCGGATTTTATAAAGCCGCGAATCGCCCACATGACCCACCACCGCGGAACCATTTTCCAGCAACACCAGAGTGAGCACGCAGGCCATTCCGGCCCAGTCCGGGCGCGTTTGGGCCGCCTGGAAAATTTCGTTATTGGCCACGGCGATGGCCTCGCGGACGCGCTGCTCGGCCGTACCGGTTTGCCGCTCGACGCGGGCGCGGATGCGGGCCAAGGCAATTTCGGCGGCTTTCTCACCGGCCGCCTGGCCGCCGATGCCATCCACCACCAGAAAAATGCCGCGATCGGGATCGCACCAGAAGCCGTCCTCATTGTTGCTGCGCACCACGCCGAGGTCGCTTGCGGCCGCGCACTTGAGAGCGGTTTTAACCATGGGACAGGCTGCGAAATTCGAGAAACAAAACACCAGCGAGGCCGATGCGGGCGGTTTCGGGCACGGGCGCCTCGACATCCAGATCGCGCCTGGCGCCCTCCACAACCTCGACGCTCGAGGGAACCAGCTCGCCATTGATAGTGGTGCCCAGCCGGCTGAGATCCTTCAGAAAAAATTTGCCGGTAGCGGGATCGCGGCGCAGGCGAAAATGCTCGCGCGAAACGTCGGGCAGGGTATCGAGTTTGACGTCGGTCCAGTAATCGCGCCCGCCGCGGCCTACCACGATCTGGTCCTTCGTCATGTGGTAAGTCTGGCGGCCGCCATTGTCCTGATACTCGATTAACGCATAGGCCGCAGCATTTGACGAAGCAGGCGAAGCGGCGGCTGCCGCGCTGGAGATGGCGGTGGTGGTTTCGCCGCTCAGCCGGCGGGTAGCGATACGCTTGGTTGTGCTGCCCGAGCCAAACTCCTGCCGCACGGGCAGACCGAGTTCGGAATAAATGACAATATCGCCAGGAGACACGTCGTCATCGGTGTTTTCCAGAATCTGAACTTGCCAGCCGCCTTGCGGCGCTTCGACTTTGGGCAGAGAGCGGCGCGCCAGTTTCATCCGCTCCGGGAGCGAGGCGCGGTTGAGCGATTCCAATTCGGTATCGAGAGCGCGGCGGGCTTCTTCGATCAAGCGGGGAACGATGCCGCGCAGCCGGTCGAGATCATCGGGATGCAGATAGACGTGATACACGGAAGGCGGCAGGGTGGAATAATGGAGCGGCTCCAATCCCTCGCGCATGTTGCGGACGACTTCGAGGATGATATCGCGGCCAGTCGCGGCGGGGCGGTCCATGGGACAACCTCTTCCGATTGTAGCGGGATATTGCAGCCCTAAGAGCCGGGCCGATTGGACAGTAGATCATTTCCCCTTCTGATTCCCTATAATCCATCAGAGGCGCCTTTTGCGAGAGCCTGCGAGGGAAGAGCAAGGGGGGGTGAGATGCGCGTGCCGATCAGCGAGCGGAAAGAATGGAAGTTCCTCAGCGTGCTGCCGAAGGCTAGTCCGGGCCTCGCTGCCGCCTGGTGGGCCGGCCTCATCGTGCTTGGTGTGCTACCGGCAGCATTCGCGGTCGCGATGGGCATTCTGATTGGCGCCGTGCGCAACGGCCAGCCACTCCTGCTGCCGCTGGCATTTGTTGGCGGCATCTTCTTTGTTCTTCAGGTCCTGAATCCGATCCATAAGGCGGTCAGCACAAATCTGGGCGATCGCACTGCGGCATGGCTCTACGACCGGCTCACCGAAGCCGCTGTACGGCCACCGGGCATCGGCCATCTGGAAGATCCTTCCCTGGCCACGGATCTTACGGCCGCGCGCGATTTCGACCTGGGGATGACGGGTCCGCCGCTTTCTGTGGCGATGGATTTCATTGCGAGCGGCATGATCACTATGGTGACTGGATTCGCATCTGCCATCATCGTGGTGGCGTACCACTGGTGGGCAGGCGCCGTCCTCGCGGGCGCCTGGCTCGCCACGCACTACCTTCTGCGCGAAAGCGGCGTTTGGCACGACCGCAACACGCCGGAGGTGCGGCGGGCACAACGCGATGCCGATTACGCTTACCGGCTTGCCGTCGATCCGCCCGCGAGCAAGGAACTGCGCTTGTTCGGCCTCGCCGGCTGGACCCTCGATCGATTCGTGCGGCAGCGCACGCGATTGCACGAGTTGCAGTATATTGCAACGCGCATGAGAGAGCGCCCGCTGGCGGGCAGCATATTGCTGGTGATTGCCGCGAACGTGGCCATTTTCTGGTCGATATCGAACGCCGCGCTGGCACATCAAATCAGTCTCGGGGCGGCCGTGACGTTTTTACAAAGCGCGGTGGGTGTTTCGGCAATCGCGTTTGGAGGCCTCAATTGGGCGCTCGATGGAGCATCCGCGCCAGTCGCGGCCGTCCTGCGTCTGAGAGAAGCAGCGGAACGGGCTGGCAAACTCCCTTTGGACAACCAAGGCGCGAAGGCCAAGCCTGCACGCGAGATTCGCCTGCGTGACGTGACCTTTGCTTATCCGGGAAGTGCTCCGGTCTTGGAACACTTCGATCTGACAATTCCCGCGGGCACATCGCTCGCGATCGTCGGTCAGAATGGGGCAGGAAAGACGACTGTCGCGAAGCTGTTGTGCCGCCTCTATGATCCGAGCGAGGGCGTAATTGAAATCGATGGCGTGGATTTGCGTAACTTGGATCTGAAGTCCTGGCGCGCGCGCATCAGCGCGGTTTTCCAAGACTTCATTCGCTTCGAATTGCCGCTGCGAGACAACGTCGCGCCCATGGGCGCACCCGATGCGCTGATCTACGAAGCACTCGAATCCGCAGGCGCTAAGAATTTCACCTCTTTGGATACCGTGCTCGCCAAGGGCTATGCAGGCGGAACCGATCTTTCCGGCGGCCAGTGGCAGCGGGTGGCGTTGGCCAGAACGCTGCTTGCGGTAGGCATGGGCGCGGGGGTTGTATTGCTCGATGAACCCACGGCCCAACTCGATGTCCGCGGCGAGGCCGAGATTTTCGAGCGCCTGTTAGCGGCCACGCGGCACTGCACAACTATATTGATCTCGCACCGATTCTCTACCGTTCGCCACGCCGATCGTATTTGTGTTTTGGAACAGGGGCGCATGGTGGAACTCGGAACACATGACGAATTGATGGCCGTGGGGGGCCGGTATCGGACTATGTTCGATCTGCAGGCGCAACGATTCCAGGAAGCGAATGAGGAAGGCAATGCCTACGAAGTCCTCTCCTAGTGGCGCTACGAGCGGCGCCGGCATTTCCATCGAACCTCTGCCGCCGACGCTATCATCCATGTGGCGGCTGTGCAAGCTGGGCTATCGGCACGAACGCCGCCTGATGATTGCCTCCTTGGTGCTTTCGCAACTCGCCGCTTTGCCAGGGTCTCTTCTGGCGCTCTGGCTGGCATTGCTTGGCGACGGCGTCATTCAACACCGCACGGGCTTGGTGCTGGGCTCCGCCCTCGGCATGGCCGTGAGCACTGCCGCGACCTGGTTCATGATCACGATCAGCACGCGCGTCCAGCGGCGCTTCCGCGATAAGGTGACGATCGCGCTCGAAGCGCACGTGGCGCATCTGCAAGCGTCGATCATATCGGTGGCGCATCAAGAGCGGCCGGAATATCTGGATCGCCTCTCGATGCTGCGGAATCAGATCTTCGTGCTCGATCACATGTATGTGTCGCTTTTCACCACGCTAGGGTGGCTGTTGCGGGTGGCGGTGACCATGGCGATGCTTGCCTGGGTTCATCCAGTGTTGCTTCTCCTGGGCGTATGCGCGCTGCCGACAGCGATTGCCTCATTCTGGAGGCCGGACGTGGAGCGCAAGGCGCAGGAACGCGGCGCGCAGGCCGAGCGGCTCTCACGGCATCTCTTCAACCTGGCGACGACCGCGGCCCCCAGCAAAGAGGTACGAGTGTTGGGAATAGGCGATCAGATTCTGCGTGACCGGCGGGCAGCCTGGGAGCGTTGGCATCGGCCGATCGCGCGGGCGCGGTGGGAAACCGCTCTATGGAATGCGCTCGCCTGGTCGATTCTTGGCGCTGCCTATGCCGGAGCAGTGGTCTTCGTTGCCGTGGTGATTCATGCGCCGGCGGCGCAGATCCTGCTGGTGCTCGCGGCGGGCGCGGGCCTGGCCGCTTATGTGCGAGCCGCCGTGGGCGAAATCGGCTTCCTACGCGGGTTCTGGGCGGATGGTTCCCGGCGGCTTGCGTGGCTGGAGGACTATGCGGCAAAAGAGGCGGCTGCCGCCGATCTTCGGGCTCCTGCCGTACTCAACGGAGGCATTCGATTGGATCACGTTTCGTTTGCTTATCCCGGCACCACGCGCCTGGTGTTGGAGGACATCTCACTCACGTTGCCGGCCGGCGCGGTAGTAGCGATCGTGGGCGAGAATGGGGCCGGGAAGACGACACTCGTAAAACTGCTCGCCAAGATGTACGAGGCGACCGCCGGCGCGATTCTGATCGATGGAGTGCCGCTCTCGCGCATCGCTGCGAGCGATTGGCGCGCACGCATGTCCGGCGCGTTTCAGGATTTCTTCCGCTTCGAATTTCGCGCGCGGCATACGGTCGGTTTGGGCGATGTTGGCCGCCTCGAGTCTGAACCAGCGGTCGTATCGGCGGTGGCCCGCGCCGGGGCCGGCGACGTGGTTGCGCGTCTTCAGTCCGGCCTGGATACTCAATTGGGGCCGGCCTGGCCTAACGGCGCCGAGTTGTCATTTGGGCAGTGGCAAAAACTCGCGCTGGCTCGCGGATTCATGAGGGACGACCCGCTGGTGCTGGTTCTCGACGAGCCCACCGCTGCCATTGACGCCGAGACGGAGCATGCGCTTTTCGAGCGCTACGCCACCGCTGCACGCAGCGAGCAGAATAGCAACGGCCGCATCACCATACTGGTGTCGCACCGGTTCTCCACGGTACGCATGGCTGACCTGATTATCGTTTTGGACGGAGCGAGGCTGGTCGAATCGGGCAGTCATGAAGAGCTCATGGCCAACCACGGCCCCTACTCCGAGCTGTATACGATCCACGCCGCCGGCTACCGATAAGGGACTGTTTCACTATTGGTAAGTTGTGCCACGGGCCCTCACTTTGCCACTGCAACGGCCGTCACGGCATCCCAGACGAACTCGACGAACTGGTATAGCGACGCTTCGGGGATGCGCTCGACATCGCTGTGAGCGCCGTAATTGGTTCCATCCTCTTCTGTGTGCGCCGGTCCGATGCCGTAAGACTGGATGCCCTTGGCCCGCAGTTGCGCCATGTCCGTAGCGCCGGTCGACATGCTCGGCAGGACCGTCACGCCGGGAAACATGCGCTGGCTGATTTGTTCCAGGGTGCGGTACATTTCGGTGTCCAGGCGCGAGGGCGGACCGGCCGGGCGATCGTTGCCCGGAATCCGCTCGATGCGCACCGCCGGATCGCCAATCACCTTGCCCATTTCGGCGAACAGTTTGTCCAGATCTTCATCGGGCAGGGCGCGCACATCGAGCGTGGCCTCGGCTTCGGAGGGAATCACATTGACGCGAAAGCCGCCTTTGATGATGGTCGGCACGATGGAGGTACGCAGCATGGAATAGTGCTGCGGCTCATTTACGGCGAGGTAGCGCTGCACCTCCTCGGCGCGCTGGGGATCAAATAGCGCTTTGTAGCGGGCCGCTTTTTCAGGAGGGCTGATGGCGGCCAGCTTTTCAAAGTAGGTGCGCGTGGTATCGTTCAGGCGCATCGGGGTCTCCCAGGTTCCGGCTTTGGCCACGGCGGCCGAGAGGTGGACGATAGCATTATCTACGCGCGGGACGGAGCCGTGGCCGGAAGTGCCGTTGACCACCAGGCGCGTGCTGCGCGGCACCTTTTCGGTGGTCTCGATCTGCACCACGGTTACACGGCCATTCTCGATGGTTGCGCTGCCGCCTTCGGTGAGTGCGAACTCAGCGTTGATCTCATCGAAGTGCTGCTGAGTCATGAAGTCGATGCCAGGGCCGGTAGTGCCCTCCTCACCGGATTCGGCCAGAAAAATCACGTCGCGGCCGAGCTTCGCTCCGCTGCGCTTCAGCAGAAGCATGACCATCAGATTGGCGGCGACTTTGTCTTTATCGTCAATGCTGCCGCGTCCCCAGATGTAGCCGTCCTTCAGCACTGCGCCGAAGGGGTCGACGGGCCACTTCTCGCGCTGCACACCGACGACGTCGGTGTGGCCAAGGATGAGGATGGGCCGCTTGCTGCCGTTGCCCTTCAGACGCGCCACGATGTTGGCGCGGGTGGGATCGAGCGCAAAGAGTTGCGCAGGAATTCCTTCAGAGTCGAAGACCTTCTTCAGATATTCGGCGGCTTTGGTTTCGTTGCCCGGTGGATTGCTGGTATCGATTTGCACGAGCGAGCGATGGTGGCGCAGAATTTCGGCTTTCTGCCGCTGCCAATCGACGGTGGGAACCTGAGCGGCAGTGGCCGCCGCAAACACAACCAGCAGCGCGATGTTCTTCACAGGATCCTCCTTTTGGATTCGAGCTACTATTTCGCGTCCCGCACACAGCGGAAACCGAGGTTCGAGTCACGCCAGGGTGCGGGGACCATGGTGGAATCCCAAATTGCGCCGCCGACGAGCTTGTCGCTGAAGGACAGTCCGCGAATTTGGTACCAGGTATCGGTGGCCTTGAGAGGCGGCTTCAGTTTTTTTTGAAAGTAGTCCAGCGCGTGCGCACTGGGCGCGCCGGTCTCATCAACGAATTCACGGACATTGCCGATCATTTGCAACGCGCCTGCGGGGCTCGCCCCTTGGATAAAATCGGCGGCTGGCCGAACCCCGTCCGTGCCGACGTTGGCGCGGCTGGGGTCCGGGTCATTGCCCCAGGGGAAAAGGCGGCCGTCCGTGCCGCGCGCTGCCTTCTCCCATTCGAGAGCCGACGGAAGGCGTTTGCGCGCCCAGTTGGCGAAGGCTTTGGCGTCGTCAATCGTTACATTGACCACCGGGTATTGCGGTTGATCTTTCGGGAAATCGGGCGGCAGAGCGCGATTGGTGGCCTCGGCGAAGGCTTGATAGGCCGCGTTGGTGACTGCGGTGCGGTCAATGTAGAAGGCGGGAAGCGAAACCTGCTCCTTCTTGTCGCCGTGAAGAAACGGGCCTTCGGGAACCAACACCATATCGCCGGACTTCATGCTGAGGCTGGACGCCAGCGCGGGCGCGGCGGAGGGCTGGGGATTGGTTTTGGGAGCCGGCGTATCCCAGGGGTGCCACGCGAACAGGATTGCCATACCGACGCCGGCGAGGGACGAGAGCCACCAATTCGATTTGCGGCGCGGGGATTTTTCTGGCGGTTGCGGAGTGGGCTCCGCGATCGCTTCCGGCTGGCGCTCGGGCATGACCAGCGTGGCGGCATTCATCACTACCGTCGCCGCATTCGGATCGGTTTCCGGAGCCACGCCGCGGGCCGCCGCCAAAAGCCGCTCCAGTTCCGCGCAGATCGATCCGAATCCATCGGGCCGCTCGGAGGACGCTTTAGCGGCACAGGCGCAAACAAGCCGGCACAACGCTTCCGGCGCTCCGGCATTGCGCAATGCTTCTACACTGAGCGGCTCGTTGAGAATGGCGTAAAAGATGCGCTCCACGGTTTCGCCCGCGATGGGATGCAGGCCCGTGATCAGCTCAAACAGAAGAACGCCGAACGCGTACACATCGGCCTGGGCGGTGACTGCGCCGCCGGTTACCTGCTCGGGCGCCATGTAGTAGGGCGTGCCCACCATAAAGCCCGTGCGCGTCAGTTCCAGCCCTTCCCGTTTCGAGATGCCGAAATCCATCAGCTTCACCTGGCCGTTCTGCGCGATGTGGACATTTTCCGGCTTGAGATCGCGGTGCACGATTTTCTGCGAGTGAATATATTGGAGCGCCCGGGCGATTTCGAGGGCAATGCGGAGCTTGTTGCGCAAGTCGCCGGTGCGGCCGTGGTGGATGGCGCTGCGCAGGTCTTCACCGTGCAGAAACTCCATCACCATAAAGGGGCGGTGCTGGTCGTCTTCGCCGAAATCATAAATGCCCAGAATGTTTTCGTGGGAGATATTGCCGGCCGTCCGCGCTTCGGCCAGAAATCGCGCTTTGACGTCGCCATCAGCGCGTCCTTTTTCGGTGAGAATTTTGAGCGCGACGGTGCGCCCGATGAGGGTGTCGCGGGCGCGGTAGACCTCGGACATGCCGCCCCCCAGGTACTCCTCGAGTTCATACTTGCCGATGCGCGCGGGCAGGTCCATGGAAGCTAAGAGCTATTACGCAAGGTAGCAGAAGAGTGTAGCGGCCGACAAACGCAGCGTGAGGAAGTACGCTCACGAAGCGAGCGATAATAAGATCAGTGGCTACCGCGACCTATCTAGATCGTTTACTCGATCCATTGACTGCTGTCTTTACGCCTGAAGTTGCAAGCGCGGTCCTCGAACTGCGCGCAGACCCGGAACTGGAAACTCGCATCGCGGAACTACGCCGCAAGGCCAATGAGGGGACGCTCACGCCCAAGGAAGATGTCGAGTACAAAGACTTCGTGGAAGCCGTTGACCTGATCTCCATCATGCAAGCCAAAGCGCGCCACTTTCTCGCGAAGCATGCCGGATAGATGGAGCCTGGTCTCAGGGAACTTGTTCGCAGGCGCGCAGGCGACGCGTGCGAGTATTGCCGAATACCACAGGATGCGACGCCTCTCATTTCCTTTCATATGGAACACATCGTGTCGCGCCAGCATGGCGGCTCTAATGCGCCCGATGCGCTGGCCCTTGCGTGTGATCGCTGCAATGCATACAAAGGGCCGAATCTTACCAGCATCGATCCCGATACGAATACCGTCGTGCCGCTTTTTAATCCCCGCCAGGATACGTGGGGCGATCACTTCGCCGTTCGCGGCGGATACATTACTGGCCTGACGGCAAAAGGCCGCGCCACGGTCCGCCTGCTCAATATGAATGCCCCGCGCCGTGTGGCATTGCGGGAGGCATGGCTTTCGGAATGAGCCGGGGTATGCTTCGATTCCCGTGTACAGCTTAGCGTGGATGTGTGCGCCAGCCGGCAAGGCCGGACATGCCGCCCTCCAGGTACTCCTCGAGTTCATACTTGCCGATGCGCGCGGGCAGGTCCATGGAAGCTAATAGCTATCAGCTTTCAGCTATCAGCGGTCAGCTTTCAGCTCTAAACAGGACTGGCAGCGTGACTGAAACTGGGAACTGATAACTATTCGAAATTAGCAAAACAGGGTGCTGTCCGACAAACGCACGCGCCTAAAGCTGAAAGCTGACGGCTGATAGCTGATCGCTGATAGCTATGTCGCTACAATAGAGTTCACATGCAGAAATGGCTGACCTTTCTGGTGGCCCCGGTGCTAGCGGCGCTGGTGTTGTCGCAACCGCAGCCGCGGGAGCGGGTCGGGCCGCTTCCGGGAGGCGGGTTTCTGCTCAACAGCGGCTGGCGTCTCGCGCCCGCCGGCAAACAGATTCCGCTAGGCACTCTGCCCATGGCGTCGGCCGTATCGCCCGATGGCCGGTATTTATTGGTGCTCAACGGGGGGTATGAACCGCCGTCGCTCAGCGTGATTGATACGGCATCGGCTTCTTTGGTGAAGACGGTTCCAGTGGAGGATGGATGGCTGGGGTTAGCCTTTGCGCCCACTGGGGACCGCGTCTATGTGGGCGGCGGGGCAAGCTGCTCTATTTTCGAGTTCACGTTTCGCGCCGGAGACCTGCAGCCGGCCCGGACCTTTTCTGTGATCCCACAAAACCAGCGCACCGCGCGCGACTTCATCGGCGATGTGGCGCTTTCGCCCGATGGGCGCCTGCTATACGCCGCCGACATGTTCCGCGATTCGGTGGATGTCGTCAATCCGCAATCGGGGATGGTGATCCAGCATTTCAAAACCGGGCGGCGGCCGTATCGCATTTTGTTCCATCCGGATGGCAAATCGTTCTTTGTAACGCACTGGGCGGATGGCACGCTGGGCCACTACGATGCGGCTTCGGGGGCGCAATTGGCGCTCGTGCGGATCGAGGCCCATCCTACGGATATGGTGTGGCGCGGCGGCGCGAGTGAGCCGGGGCTGGTCGAAGGAGAACCAACTTGGGCCGCGCGGATTTTCGTGGCCGCAGCCAATACCAATAGCGTTTTTGCGGTTGGGGTGAGCGCTTCCAAAGAACTAAACGTGGTGGAGAACATCAATGTTTCGATGACGCCGCGACAGCCTCTGGGAATGACACCTGCGGCACTCGCTCTCAGTCCTGATGGCCGCCGCCTGTATATCGCCTGTTCGGATGCCAATGCCGTGGCGGTAGCGAATGTTTCGGGAGAGCGCACGCATATCGAAGGATTCATTCCGACCGGCTGGTATCCGACCTCGGTGCGCGCGCTGAAATCGGGAACACTGGTGGTGCTGAACGGCAAAGGCTTGGGTTCCCGCGCCAACCCGAACGGAACAGACATGGTGACAGCGGGAGGCCGGTCAGCGGGATTTGTCGGGCACTTGCAAACCGGGAGCGCTTCCTGGATTGCAGCCGCTACACCGGCAGATCCATTTTCCGACGATCAAATGGACAAGTGGACCAAAACCGTTTTCGCTAATTCGCCTTACAGCGATGCCAAACTCGACGAGGCAAATCCCCTTCCCGCAATTGAGCATGTGATCTATATCGTCAAGGAGAACCGGTCGTACGACCAGGTTCTGGGCGATATGAAAGAGGGCAACGGCGACGCTTCGCTGGTTCTGTTCGGGGAAAACGTCACGCCCAATCAACACAAGCTGGCGCGCGAGTTCGTACTGCTCGATAACTTTTACGTAAATGCGGATGTAAGCGCCGATGGACACCATTGGTCCACTGCCGCGATCGCCAACGACTACGTGGAGAAGCTGTGGCCGAGCAATTCCGCGCGGCGCCGCAAGGAATACGATTTCGAAGGGCAGGAGCCGACAGCCACTCCGCCGGCCGGTTATCTTTGGACGAATGCCGCGCTGGCCGGCCTTTCGCTGCGCAGCTTCGGATATTTCGTAGAGAACAAATCCGGTGCGCAGCCGGGCGCGGAGCAGATCACCACGGTTCACGACCCGGTGCTGGCGCGCGTCACTAATCGTTTCTTTCGCGGCTACGACCAGAGTTACCCGGATGTGGAGCGCGCGAAGGTGTTTTTGGGGGAACTGGCGGATTACGAAAAATCCGGCTCCATGCCGCGCCTGATTATGATGCGGCTGGATAACGATCATACATCGGGAGCATTGGCCGGAGCCATTGCGCCGCTCTCTTCGGTGGCAGACAACGACGCCGCGCTGGGCATGATCGTGGAAGGCGTTTCGCGGTCGCGCTTCTGGCCCTCCACGGCGATTTTCGTGCTGGAAGACGACTCGCAGAACGGCCCGGACCATGTGGATTCGCATCGCTCGCCGGCCTTCCTGATTTCGCCGTTCATCAAGCGGCACACGGTGGACAGCACCATGTACAACACCGCTTCCATGCTGCGGACCATGGAATTGCTGCTCGGTCTGCGCCCCATGACGCAATTCGATGCAGCCGCGCGGGTGATGAGCGCACCGTTCCAGCGGACGCCGGACACAACGCCCTATGCCGCCGAAAAGGCTCGTATCCGGTTTGACGAGCGCAACCCTGCCAATGGCCCCGGCGCGCGGGCTTCGGCTCAGATGGATTTCGACGAAGCCGGCCGCAACGATGATGACGAATGGAACACCGTTCTCTGGCAAGCCATTCGCCACGAGCCGCCCCCGCCGCCGGCTCGCAACTATTTCAGCCCTTAAAGAATGCCACGAATCTATCTTTGTTTTCTCTGGCACATGCACCAGCCCTTCTACAAGGACCTGGTGTCCGGTGAATATAAGCTTCCGTGGACGCGCATGCACGCGCTCAAGGATTATTACGGGATGGCGCATATCCTGGAAGAATTTCCCAATGTGCACCAGACGTTCAACCTGGTTCCGTCGATGATGGTGCAGGTGGCGGAGTATGCCGCTGGAGAGGCCGCCGATCCTTTCTTGCAGGCCGCGTTGAAGCCCGCCGAATCGCTGACCGCGGAGGATCGCGCTTTTCTGCTGCGCCATTCCTTTTATTCCGATCCGCAACAGATGATCTACCGCTATCCGCGCTACGGAGAGCTGTCCGACATGTGGCAGGCGCAGAAGGGTACGGCCGGCCGGGGGAATCCCGGGCTATTCTCCGTGCAGGAATTGCGCGACGTACAGATGTGGTCGCAGCTTGCGTGGTTTGACGAGGAGTTTCAGGCCGGGGACCCGGAGGTGCACGACTGGGTACAGCGCGGGCGGAATTTTACACTGGATGATCAGCGGCGCATGGGCGAGAAGCAGCGCCAGTTGATCGGCAAAGTGGCGCCGCAATACCGGCAACTTGCGGCCTCCGGGCAGATCGAAATTTCCACTACTCCTTATTACCATCCCATTCTTCCGCTATTGTGCGATTCCGATATCGCTTCGGTGGCGCACCCCAACGTGCCTTTGCCGCCGCGCTTCCGCTATCCCAACGATGCGCGCCTGCAACTCATGCTGGCGCGCGACTACATCGCTACGGAGTTCGGCGCCGCGCCGGTGGGCCTGTGGCCATCGGAGGGGTCGGTTTCCGATGAAGTGTTCGCTATCGCTTCGGAGGTGGGCTTCCAGTGGGCAGCTACGGATAGCGGCGTGCTCAACCGCACGCTGAACCGCGGCGTGCCGGTGGATGGTCTCTATCGCCCGTACCGCTGGCGGCAGGGCGAGCGGGAAATGCAACTGATTTTTCGCGATCACTTCATGAGCGATCTGATCGGCTTCGTGTATATGAAGATGGGTGCGGTGGAGGCGGCGGAAGATTTCCTGCGCCGCATCTGCGATAACTGCCGCGGGATGCTTTCCTCCGGAAGGGATGCGCTGGTTCCCATCATTTTGGATGGCGAAAACGCGTGGGAATATTATTACCGCAATGGCCGGCCCTTCCTGCGGGAGTTGTACCACCGCATCAGCGAGGATCCCGATCTGAGCGCTATCACGGTGAGCGAGGCGCTGGCCCGTTTTGCGCCTGAAGGCCTCGGTCATATTTTCCCGGGTTCCTGGATCGAAGCGAATTTCGATGTGTGGATCGGCGCGGAAGAAGACAACCAGGCGTGGACGCAGCTTCTGCGCGCGCGCCAGACATTCGATGCCGCGGCGACCGCCACGCCCTCTGAAGAGCGGCACCATATGGCAATGGAGGAATTGCTCATTGCCGAGGGCAGCGATTGGTGCTGGTGGTACGGCCCCGAACACGAATCGGCCAATCGCGAGGAGTTCGATCAGCTCTACCGCAGCCACCTGGCCAATGTCTACCGGTTCCTGGAGCTTTCCCCGCCGGAGGAGCTTTCGCGCCCCATCTTGCGGGTGAACCTGCCGGAAGTGCAGATCGAGGCGAGCGGCCCAATAAAACCGATCATTGACGGGCTGGTGACTTCCTACTTCGAGTGGATGGGCGCGGGCATGTATACGGTGGATGGCCGGTCGGGCTCCATGCACGGCAAAAAGTTTCTAATCAAAGAAGTGCAGTTCGGCAGTGATGGTGTGAACTTCTATTTGCGCGTAGATTTCCATCCTGGCTATGAAGCCGAGCTTGGGGGCATGGAGGCGCGCTTTACCGCGGAATCGGCCGACGGCAAGCGGACCAGCCACGCGGCGCTGGCATTCAGCGGCGGCACCGCGCAGGTGAAGGAACAGCAACTCGCGGAACCTGCAACTGCTCCGGCCACGCAGCCGATCGAATGCGCCTTCAGCCGCGTGCTCGAGATGCGGCTGCTGTTAGCGGCGCTGGGCCTTGCAGAAGGGAGCGGATTGCGCTTCCAATTCTCGCTCTGGCAGGGCGGTTTGCCGATGGACGCAGTGCCGCAGCAGGGCTGGATTACCATGCGGACTACGGACCCGAGGGAGTTGGAGGGATGAGGGGGACGTAGCCAACCGATACTTGCTTCGCGGCGCCTAGGGTGTCCGCAGGCGCTGCAGTCGGGATCAAATGGCCGCGGGGCACTTCATTGTAGCCAATCGCATTCGTATCGCTCGGTCGCGTAAGCTGAAAATATACCTATGAAAATCGGCATTGACCTGGGCACCACCAACTCTGCCCTGGCCTATATCGACGAACGCGAGGCCGAAGACCGCGATTTCCCTCCGGTGCATATTTTTCAGACGCCGCAACTGGTGGCGGCGGGCCGCGTAGAGGCGCGGCGCACCCTGCCTTCGTTTTTGTTCCTCGAAGATGGGCAACCTGTCGGGGTGTACGCCCGCGAGCAGGGGGCGCTGGTCCCCACGCGCCTGGTTCATTCCGCCAAATCCTGGCTCTCGAACCCCGATGTGGATCGTACCGCCAAAATTCTGCCTTGGGATTCGCAGGAGATGGGACGCGTGCTTTCGCCGGTCGAAGTGTCTACGCGGTTTCTGGCGAAGTTTCGCGAGGAATGGGACCGCGCGAACCAAGCGCCGCTTACCGAGCACGACATCGTTCTGACCGTGCCCGCTTCCTTCGATGAAGAGGCGCGGGAACTCACGGTGATGGCGGCGCGCGAAGCGGGAATCGAACGCCTGACGCTGCTCGAAGAGCCGGCCGCCGCGTTCTATTCGTGGATCGCTAACAACCTGGCGGACTCGCGCAAGAAGCTGTTTGACGGGCAGATTGTGCTGGTTTGCGATGTGGGGGGCGGCACCAGCGACTTCAGCCTGATCCGCGTTTCCCGCGAAGGCGACCTGGTGAACTTTACGCGCACCGCAGTCGGCAAGCACCTGCTGCTGGGGGGCGATAATCTTGATCTCACGCTGGCCTGGCTGGTCGAAACCAAGCTCGGAGCGCAGCTTTCCATAAGGCAGCGCAGCGGATTGCGCCGCCAATGTTCGTCGGCCAAGGAGCGGCTCCTGAACGATGCCAACCTGAAGGCCGTCGAAATTACGGTTTTGGGCTCCGGCACGTCGCTGATCGGCAAGACCCTGAAGACCGAGATTCGGCGGGAAGAGGCACTGGAGTTAGCGCTCGAAGGTTTTCTGCCGGTCAGCCAGCGCGGTGAGCCACCCAAAGAAGAGAAGCGCAGTCTCTTCCGCGAACTCGGGCTGCCATACGTTTCCGATCCGGCCATTACGCGCCATTTGAATGCCTTTCTGGAGCCAACCGGCCAAGCGCCGGACGCCATCCTCTTTAATGGTGGTTTTTTCATTCCGGAAATTCTGCGCGAACGGGTTGCCGATGTGGTGGGGCAATGGTATGGGCGGCGGCCGGAGATCCTGGAAAACATAGACCTGGACCTGGCCGTCGCGCGCGGCGCAGCTTACTACTCCTACGTGCGCACGACCGGAAGCGGCGTGCTGGTGCGCGGCGGTTTGCCGCGATCTTATTACATTGGGCTGGGGGAAGCGCGAGATGGCAAGATTCCCGCGGTTTGCCTGGTGCCGCGCGGCGCCGAAGAGGGGGTGCCACTGGAGATCGATAACGACACCTTGCAGCTTGTGGCCAATCGGCCGGTATCGTTTCGACTCTACAGCTCGTTGACGCGCACAGAGGACCGGCTGGGCGCAGTGGTGGAATTCCCGGAGGATGCTGAGTTGCACCGGCACGCTCCTCTGCACGCCGTGATCCGATTCGGCAAGAGGACCGAAGAGCGGCTGATTCCAGTTAAGCTGGGCGCCCGGCTGAGCGAGGTGGGAACGCTCGAGACGTGGTGCGAATCGAAGATCAGCGACAATCGCTGGCGGCTCGAGTTCGAGCTGCGCAAGGCGGCCGCGGGGCAGGCAGACGGCGCAGCGGCTGCAGCGGAACGGAAGGCCGCTGCGGTGGTGAGCGAGCAAGCTCTCCAATCGTCGCTGCAATTGATTGGAGCGGTGTTTTCGACCACCGCCAGATCGCCCATCCCTCCCGAGGAGCTTCCCGCGCGGTTGGAGCAGTCGATGGGGCTGGGAAGGAACTCGTGGCCATTAACGGCGATTCGCGAGATGGCCGACGCTTTTCTTGCCGCGGCAGATGGGCGGAAGAAGAGTCCGGCGTATGAAATGCGTTGGCTGAATCTGTGCGGTTTCTGCCTGCGGCCCGGATTCGGTTTTCCCGGCGACGACTTTCGCTTGGAAAAGGCACGGAGGCTGTTTGCCGCGGGGCTGACGTACAGCAACCAGGTGCAGTGTGGAATCGATTGGTGGATTTTTTGGGGGCGACTGGCAGGCGGTCTGAACCGCAACCAGCAGGCCGATATCTACCAGCGGCTCTCGGGCTTCCTGCTGCCGCGGGGCAATAAGAAGCCGCAGCGCGTCAACTCCGCCCTTCTGCGCGAATTGTGGCGCACCGCCGCAAGCCTGGAATTGCTGCCCATCGGCACGAAAACCGAACTGGGCGAGGCGCTCCTCAAGCGCGTCAAGGCTGGCGATTTTAAGGAGAGCGAATTGTGGTGTCTCTCCCGGTTGGGGGCGCGCCACCTCTTCTATGGTCCGATCAATCTCGTGCTGCCTCCTGCCACCGTGACGCGTTGGGTAGAGGCTCTGCTGAGTATACCCGGCGCGGGTGAGGCGCTGGCCGCGTTGGCGCGAAGCACGGGGGATCCGGTGCACGACCTCTCGCATGTGACACGCGAAGCGGCCAAACGCAAACTGGAAAAACTGCCGCAAGCCGAGCGGCTGCTGGCCGTATTCGAAGGTGAAGAGCAGGACGACCGGACGCTCGGCAGAATCTTCGGAGAAGAGTTGCCTTCGGGTCTGGTGCTGGCGCCGCAGCCAAGCGCTGTTAAGTAATCTCCCGCAAAACGGAGTGCGGCGGCCAGCGTTACTTTAACTCACCGCGGGCGCCACGCACCCTTTGCGGGCTAATTAGGGATTGGCGGCTTTCAGCAGATCCGCGACTTTGGCAATGCCCGCTTTGGCGCAAGCATCGTCCTGTTCCTGGCTGGAACCCGAGCTGGCGACGGCTCCAATGGTCTCATTACCCACGTTGATCGGCGCGCCGCCGCCCAGAGCCAGAATGTCGGGAATATCGCGCTGCGCAGCGAACGCGGGGTCCATCGTGTGCTTTTGAAATTCCAGCGTGGTGGTGCGGAACATGCGCGCGGTATATGCCTTGCGCCGCGCCATCTCGGCGGTTTGCGGGCTGGCGGCCTCGTCGCGCAGAAGCACCAAAACCTGGCCTGCCCGGTCAACGACAGCGACGGCTGTGTGATAGCCCTTCTCCTTACAGGCTGCGAGCGCGGCTTCCGCGATGCTCTTGGCCATTCCCAGCGATAGATTGCGCTGCATAACGATCCCTTGCGCGTGGAGCGGCCCCCATGCGATCGCAATCAGGGCAAGGCCAAGGAAGGCTTTCCGGGAGGGTGTCATGGCTACTCCTGTCAGGTGACAATTATAGCCAGCTTTGGAGCGGAGTGAGCGGCGCGGTTCTCAGCCAGCCAGTCGGCGGATCTCGCTTCCTATCTTCAAAATGAGACGGAACCGGCAGTCAGCCGGAAGCGCACTATACTCCGGCTTCGCCTGGCTAAGTAAACTATGAACCCTCGCCGCCTGCTACAATCACCTTTCCATCGGTGCGCGTAAGCAGAAATAAGTGCGCGTAAGCAGAAATAAGTGAAAGACCCGCTCGTCGGGCCCCTGGCTGCCATTGCCGCGGGTATCCTGGTTTCCCGTTACGTTCCGTTTCGGCAATGGGAGTTGCTACCGGTTATCGGGGCATTTCTGCTCTTAGGCATCCTCTCTCTTTGGCGAAAAGCCCGCCTCCTCGCCGGCGTCTGCGTCTGCCTGGGCCTCTTTTTCGGCGGAATCCTCATCGATATCGTGCACGCTCCCGGCCCTGCGCCGGAGTTGGATGTCGAGGGCCGCGAAATCGTGATCCTCGGCGGCTGCGTGGTCGAACCCCCCGCCATTTCCGGTGAGCGGGAGCGCTTTCTACTCGAACTGGAACCGCACACCCGCGCCCAGGTCACTCTCTACACCCGCGAAAACGAATCTCTGCCCGAGCTGCACTACGGACAGCGCATTGAGCTTGATGCTCGCGTACGCAAACCGCGTAACTTCGGCAACCCCGGCGCATTCGATTATGCCCGGTACCTGGCGCGCAAGGAGATCTATTGGACGGCCTCGGGCGCGGCGGATACCATCCACGTGCTCCCCGGGCGCTGCGGCTCGCGCTTCTCGAAAGTCATCATGGACCTCCGCCAGGCTGCTTTGAACCGCATGGCGCAACTGTATCACGGCAACTTATATCAGACCGGCATGATGCAAGCGCTGCTCATCGGACAAAATTACCAGTTACAGCGCGTCTGGACGGAAATCTACCGCTCCACCGGAACCTTCCATGTGATCGTCATCTCCGGAACCCACCTGGCCATTCTGGCGGCGTTTTTTCTCTTCCTGCTGCGAGTCTGCTTCATTCCCGAAAGCCTGGCGCTGGCCGCCACGGTTGCGATGTGCTGGCTCTACACGCTGGTCACGGGATTCCAGGCCCCGGGAGTTCGTTCGTCGGCGGGCCTCACTCTTTTCATGGTTTGCGGCTTCTTCTTCCGGCGCCGCCGCGTTCTCAACCTGC
This sequence comes from Bryobacteraceae bacterium, assembly GCA_030041985.1. Taxonomy (GTDB): domain Bacteria; phylum Acidobacteriota; class Terriglobia; order Bryobacterales; family Bryobacteraceae; genus PSRJ01. The sequence continues at coordinate 27,032 of JASIAM010000174.1, forward strand.
TGGCGGCCGTGGCCATCGGCTTCCTCATCCTTGATCCGGAGCAACTCTTTGATGCCAGCTTCCAGCTCACATTTTTGGCCGTAGCATTCCTGGGCGCCTTTGCCACGCCGCTCATACAAGCTACATCGGGGCCGCTAGCTCGTGGTTTGGCGGACCTTCACGAGCACTCTCGCGATGTTCACCTCGCGCCCCGCGTCGCGCAGTTTCGCGTGGAAATGCGGCTGCTTGTCGAAACGCTCGGTCTCCTCACCCGCCTGCCCGCGCGCCTGGCCACCATCGCTGTTACGCTTCCCGCGCGTACGCTCTTCTTCTTTTTCGATATCACGGTAACTTCGGCCATCGCGCAGTTCGGCCTGGCGCTGCCCATGGTAGTGTATTTCCATCGAGTCGGTTTTTCCGGCCTCTCCGCCAACGCGCTCGTCGTGCCGCTGATGGGCATCGCGCTGCCAGTCGGTTTCGCGGCCGTGCTGACGGGTTGGGGTTGGATCGCCGCTGCGGCTGCCTGGCTGCTGAGCATATCGCAAGCCATTGTCGCTTGGCACGCCGCCATCGAGCCGAACTGGCGCATTCCCATGCCACCCTTGTGGCTGGCGATAGCGCTTTCGGCCGCTACCATCGCGACGGCCCTCACGCGGCGGCATTGGCGCGTTGCCGCGATCGCGGTCACCGCAGGGTTGCTGGCCCTCCTCGTCTGGCAGCCGTTTTCGCCGGATGGCTACCCACATCAACTCGAACTGACAACCATAGACGTGGGCCAAGGGGACAGCCTGCTGGTCGGTTTTCCGGATGGTAAGCGCATGCTCGTCGATGGCGGCGGCTTCCCCGCGTTTGGGCGCCAGACGCGATCCCAACTCGATATCGGCGAGGATGTCGTGGCTCCCTACTTGTGGACACGCTCCATCCGCACCGTCGACGTGATCGCGCTTTCTCATGCTCACGAAGATCACATCGGCGGCCTCCCCGCTCTGGTTGAGGATTTTCGCCCCAAAGAAATCTGGACCGGCGCCACTCCTGACTCGCCCACCTGGGACCTGGTCCGCGCGAAAGCAGCCAAAGTGGGCGCGAAAATCATTCCGCTCGAAGCCGGCAAACAAATGCCATTCGGCGGAACCCAAATCGATGTGCTCGCGCCCCCAGCGGACTACGTCCCCGGCGACATCCCCAAAAATAACGACTCGCTGGTAATGCGTCTGCGCTATGGCCGGCACGCTTTTCTGTTGAGCGGCGATGTCGAACGTCCCATCGAGCGCCGCATGCTGGAAGACAACGAACTATCCAAGGTAGACGTGCTGAAGGTCGCTCATCACGGAAGCAAGACCTCCAGCACCGAGCCTTTCCTGGATGCAGTTCAGCCGCAATTCGCCATCATTTCCGTGGGCGCCGATAACAGTTATGGCCATCCCAACCAGGAAGTGATCGACCGCCTGATCGAACACCATGCCGCCGTTTTTCGCACCGATCGGGATGGCCTGATCACTATTCGCAGCGATGGCCGGCGACTCTGGCTGGATACCAATCGCTGGGAGCGCAACGTCCCCCAACTCTTAGGGGTTTTTAACTAATAACGGCGCACGTTTTCGCACTTAGAACTTGTTAAAGAATAAACTGTACAATACATGATGACAGGTATATGTTTTTAGTAGTGAAGAGCTACACAAAACGAGCCGTGGTATCGCCCACTCCGACCGAGCGCCGCTGGTTGCGAGTAATGAGTACCTTGAACGAGTATCAGGCGCGACTCTTCGTTGCCGAGAAAGCGTTAGAGATTGGGCGGGGCGGGACCAGTCGTCTGTCCAAGTTGACGGGAATGTCGCGCGTAACGATCACCAGCGGCCTCAAGGAACTCCGCGGCTCCAAGAAACTATGGGAGGCCGCTGGGGGCCGAGTGCGATCCCCCGGCGCCGGACGGAAGAAGGTAGAGGAAGCGGATCCGGCGCTGCGGCGCCACCTGCAGGACATCGTCGAGGAAACGACCGCGGGTGACCCGATGAGCCCGCTGAAGTGGACGAGCAAGGCAACGCGCACGATTGCGGAAGAGTGAGCTCGCCACGGGCATCCGGTAAGCAACGTCACGGTAGCGCGATGCCTCGCCGCGATGGGATATACCCTGCAAGCCAATGTGAAGACGCGCGAGGGTCCTCAGCATCCCGACCGGGACGCCCAGTTCCGTTACCTGAATCGCCAGGTGAAGTCTTTCCGCCACACCGGCGACCCTGTAATTTCGGTCGACACCAAGAAAAAGGAACTCGTGGGGACCTTTAAAAACGGGGGTGCAGGTGGATGCGGAAAGGGAAGGCTGACAAGGTATCGGCCTACGACTTTCCGAGCCAGGCGGAAGGCAAAGCGATTCCCTATGGGGCGTACGACATCGCGCGCAATCGGACGGTGGTCAACGTAGGCGTGACCCATGAAACCGCGGAGTTTGCCGTAGAAAGCATCCGGCGGTGGTGGCGTATGGATGGCAGGCGGTATTACCGGGGGGCACAGCGGTTGCTGATCTGCGCCGACACCGGCGGCGGGAACGGCAGTCGGCAACGGGCCTGGAAAGTGCACCTCCAGGGCTTAAGCGATGAGACCGGTCTGCCAATCACGGTATGCCACTACCCGCCGGGAACCAGCAAGTGGAACAAGATCGAACATCGGCTATTCTCGTTCATCAGTCTGAACTGGAAGGGCAAGCCCTTGATCAATTTCGAGACAGTCGTCAACTTAATTGGAGGAACCCGCACCAAGGCCGGGCTGAAAGTAAAGGCCATTCTCGACACCAATCCATACGAGACCGGCGTGGAACTATCCCAGAAGGAGATGGACCGACTGCTCATCCAACACCACAAGACTCATCCCGACTGGAACTACACACTCTCACCTCACCCCTTCGGCTGGCCACTGTCGGTCTCCAATTGTACAGCTTATTGTTTTAACAGTACCTTAGTCTTACGGAAGTGGAGAAAGATCAGTTCTTGCATTAAGATTATTCTTCCCAGCGAGCACGGTATCCGCAATGCTTACGTGGTAGCGCACGAGAACCATGAAATTGCAGTAGATTTGGATGTCAGTCGGCATTAATTCACGAAGCCACGTGGCAATTGCCTTCGGGTCGCTCAAATCGATCGTCGCTCGCAGAAAACGCGCTCGTTATTTCTTGCCCTTTGATCCTACGAACGGGGGGATGTCGATCGGCAAGCCAACCCGCATGAAGAAGCGGGCGAAAGATTGAGATAAATGCTCCCGATACGGAGGCATGAGCCGCAAACGGCTAGAGAGGGAGGCTCTTCTGCGCACAAAGGCCACGGGCAGCGGATAAACTCTGCGGAAATCAACGATACGGAGTTCACGCCTGAAGCCGTCAATAGCACATTCTGCTAACAAGTGATAAGCTGGCAAGCGCCCTTTGCGGGCATCCTCCAGACCCACATCGTTGGAAAAATGGCCCGTCGTCATCTGGCTGCGTTTCCAAACGGCACACAGAAGGACATCATCAACCTTCTCACGCTGCTTAGTGAGATCGCAACTTTGCGATAAGATAATCAGGTCTCTGATTTCCCATTTAAAATTGGCGATTACAGGCCGGTCAGTCGTCAGATCAATATCTGTGGGTGGAAGAAAGACGGGGCAGTCCTCTAAACTATCGCCTTGCTCTATCAGGTCGCCGTTCGCGATGTCGAACCAAGGGTATGCGTCCAGGTTGACAGCCATATTTCATTCATCTGCAAGATCCGGTACTGGCGTCGGAATGCTCGGCCCCGCATACCTGAGGCTTACGGAAATAGTGCCCGAGAGCCGTGGAGGAGGAGCTTGGATTGACAAATCCCAATCAAGTAAGTCCTCCGCACTTGCCGGTAATGGCACGTACCGTGGATAACCTATCGCGTGCGGCCGCCAACAGGCATTCCATGCTTCTCTTACTCTGGAATATGGCCCATAGCTGGAAGTAACAACCGCATCCTCAAAAAGGCCGACCTGCTCTGGCGGAGCTTCACAAAGCACAGCTATTCCGTAATGGTGTGGAAAGGTATAGGCAAACCGTGCATAGGGAATGACAGCAAGAACCATCTCCCGATTGGAGTACGCCACAACATCCGACGTGGCGGAGCCTTCTTGGATTTCGGCCTCCCCGACTGCAGACGTTGTCGTGGCCCAGAAGCCGCGCAGACCTCTTCCTACCACAGACGCTTCAGCATATCCGGCTCGTGTCATCGTATTCTCCGCCAAACATTCTTCTGGATTTCGGCAGCAGTGAGGTCCGTAAACCCCTTAACAATCCACTCATGGGCCGTGTCGAACCATTGCCACATAGTATCGCGCGATGAATCGCCAGGGAAGCCCCGCACTGTAAGCTCAAACAAAAGCACAGACTGCAAATCCTCCTGCCGTTTACCGTCCCTGACAGAGACGTGAAGGCGGGCCTTACGTTCCGGCAGCGCGAACGTCGTCCGAAAATTCAGGTGCTCAATCGGAGGAAGAAAGCAGCCTTCCTGACCTTGCCATCGGTGATCCCGAAACACTGAGCCGATCTCGGTAAAGTCATCCCACCCTTCACCCTTCGGAATGTGATTTACGTATGTCATCTCGTACTGAACCGCGGCTATAGTGCCAAGACCATGATCGCTGATAAACTGCTCATACAGCCCCAATTTCTCTTTGAAATGACCTATAACAACTTGGTATCGCGGATAGGCATCTGTCGGCCTGCTCTTTTTCCAGTTATGCAACAAGCGATCACGCTGCAATTGCAGGAGGCTCGTCCCCTTTCCGTTCAGGAACCAAATGCGCGGCGGTGGAAGATCTGTGAAAGGAATTTGAAGCGGCTGTTCTTCGTATTCCCCGTAACGCTCGACAATGGGCATCAGGGGGGCCACTTCCTGGCACGTCGGATAGTCTGCTTCGATCAGTTTCCAGAATAGTCCGAAATGCGGAAGTTTAAATGCTTCTATAGGATTGAACTGAATACCGCAGACGACCTCAGCAACGGGCGGATTGTCATATTCCGGTAGCTGCGTAGCGGTCACGCGAGAATGCCCTTTTTCTGATGAAGACGAAACAGTTCAACGCCCATTATCCAATGGCACTGAGTAGTCGTCATATCGTGGATGATACAAGCCTATCCGCCGGTAACTGCATCTGCATTATATCGTTTGTTTATTAACCCGAAGCACCCCTCTCCTTGAGAAGGGTGAAAGCCTCCGGCAAAACTTCGGCCATCTTCTTGCTGTGCTGAGCGGCATAGGTCTTGAATTCGCGGTGAAACTCCTCGGACACCTTGAAATTTAAGTGCGCTAAAGCTGAAAGTTGAAGTTTTTCGCCGCTCGTGCTTAGCGAGTTTGACGTACTGGCCGTCGTCCGGTACGCTTCTTCATTTCCTCTGTCGCACCCTAAGAGCAATACCCTAAGTCGCCGCACACCAACAACATGTGATGTACCCAAACAGTAGTATAGCCGTGCCTAACGAAAGAACGCAAACATTATTTCGTCATTTCGTTTCATAAGTAAACAACCTCGTAGCACGCTGCGGTGCCAGGCGCGCGTTTCGCGCGCCTTCCATTCCCTGATCCCCGGCCCCTGTTCCTTCCTACCTCCAGTGCCCCTGATGGAACCGCCAGCCTTTGCCTTCATGCCGCCATTCCGGTTTTACCCAGTGAGCGCCCCGATGTGGCGGCCTCTCCCACCGCCCTGGTGTCCATACGTAGCGCCCCCCCGAGTAGCCATAGAAGCCGTCGATCCACACAAAACCCGGTCCGGGCGCTGTGCCGACTGCTCCAAACGCCACCGGGGCAGGTGGACCGTACCCCACGTATCCGTAGCTCACGCCTCCCGCGCACGCTATCAAAACACCAGATACCGCCACCAAAGCGGCCCCTGCCAATTTCCTTCTCATTGCTGTTTTCTCGAACCTCCTATCTACTTGGACCGCGTTCGGAAAAGGGCCGGTTGCGGTCTCTATAGCAGCCTTAATGTAAAGAGTTGTTCATCGCCTTCGCGCCTCTTTTTCATGAGTGTGCTAGCGCGCCTTCCACTCACCGGCCCCCGGATCCTGGCTCCCGGCCCCGTGTTGTTCCAGCGGGCGGCCCGCATGGTTGAGTTCGTCCCGAATGATGCGCGAAAGGCTCGCAGGGTTGAACGGCTTCGATAGAAATGGCGATCCCCGGTGCATTACTTCCTCGCTCATGGAACCCGACATGAAAACCACACGTAGTTCGGGATTGCGCTCGCATAACTGATCCGCAAGCTGAGGGCCGCTCATCTCCGGCATGATCACATCGGCGAGCAACAGTACGATGGCGCTGGCATGCTGTTCGAAAATATCGAGAGCCTCCCGCGCGCCGCGCGCTTCCAAAACCCGGTATCCCCAGCTTTCGAGTAAAATCCGCGTGATCCGCGCGGTGGCCGCCTGGTCTTCTACCACCAGGATGGTTTCCGAACGGCCGCCAAACGGCATCCCCGCCGAGAGTTTGCTCACAATCGAACGCAGTTCCCCAAATACCGGACTGGCGGGATCGGGTTGCAGTAACTGGTTGCCCGCAATTGTTTTCGCGTGTATGATTCCGGCCTTCCGGAGGCACGCTACATCTTGTTGCACCTTGACTGGCCGCAGCCCGGTTCTTCCGGCCAATTCGGCAGGTGACCACCAACGATCCGGGTCGCTGAACAGTGCGCAAAAAATGCGCCTTCTGGCCGGCGGAAAAAGACCCGTGAGGATCTTGGAATTCAATTTATGCGAGCCCGTCTCCATCCCATCGGAACCATCCCACCGGAACCTAATGCACTTTGTTGACCCCAGGCGATGAAACACATACAGACACTCCGAAAGCCTGGGCCAAAGCGCACAAATTGGGAGCGTTCGACAAACCCCTCGGTTCTTCGGTATAAATAGTACCTTGGGTTGCTTACCCAACGCGGCGCTTCGATAGGCTTAACCTGGCGCCGCGCGTGAGGAGTTTTTATCCATGGACGAAGTCCATTCCGTTCGAAAAACAGCTTGTTGTCTGCTACTGCTGGCAACTCTAGGTGCTGTCCCCCTTTCCGCCCAGATTGAGCTGGCCGGCGTCTGGCAGAACAAGCTGCATGAAGATTTCCCCGACCGGTTGGCTGGCCCGGAAATCGGAGACTACACCGGCATCCCGCTCAATGCGGCTGCCCGTTTTCGCGCCGAAGCCTGGGATGCTTCGCTCATCGCCCTCCCGGAATACCAGTGCCGGGTTCATCCTTCCGACTACGCGAATAGTTTTGCCGACATCCGCATCTGGGAAGAGTACGACAAGGACACGCAAAGCCTCGTCGCGATTCACATTCATCACTTCGCCTGGGGCACCGAACGGACTATCTGGATGGACGGGCGCCCCCATCCGCCCGATTATGCGCAACACACTTCCATGGGCTTTTCCACCGGCAAATGGGAAGGCGATATCCTCACCGTCACCACCGATCATTTAAAAGAAGGATGGATCCGGCGTAATGGCGTTCCGCGCAGCGATCGCGCCGTGGTTACCGAGCATTTCATCCGGCATGAAAATGGATTGACCTGGGTCGTCATGATCAAAGATCCCGCTTATCTCACCGAGACGATGATCCGCTCGCGCGATTACGTTTACAGCGTAGCGGGACAGATCGCCCCGTATCCGTGCGAAAGCGTTGAGGAAGTGATCCGCCCCAAAGGCGTCATTCCCAACCATCTGCCCGGCACCAACACCTTCTTGAAGGAGTACCAGAAAAATCACGGCGTGCTCCAAGAAGGGGCGATGGGCGGGGCCAAAACCCTCTATCCCGACTTTCGCCAGACCGTCATCGCCGCTGGTGATTTAGGCGGAAAGGCGCCCGGTCCACTACAGTAATGCCCACTACAATGACGAAAGCATCTCTGTTGATCCTGGCCGCCGCTTTGGTAACCGTGGCTTCCGCGCAGAATCGCGGCCAGCAGAATTTCGATAACGTCGAGATTCACACCCTGCAGCTTCGCGACAACATGTATATGCTCGTCGGAGCTGGTGGCAACATCACCGTGCAGGTGGGTAAGGATGGCGTGCTGCTGGTCGACACGGAGTACGCCCAGTTATCGAATAAAATCCTGGCGGCCATCCGAAAACTTTCCCCTGAGCCAATTCACTACATCATCAACACGCACTACCACGGCGACCATACCGGCGGTAACGAGAACATCCGCAAAGCGGGCAACACCATCGCCGGCGGCAACGTAGCCGGCGATCTGGGCGCCGAAGCCAGTGAGGGCGCAGCCATTGTGGCCCACAACAACGTCCTGCTCCGTTTGAGTATGCCCAACGGCAACCAGCCCGCCGCGCCGCAGGGCGGATGGCCCACCGACACCTACCTCAGCGACATGAAAAAAATGTGGTTCAATGGCGAAGGCATCGTGTTGTTCCACCCAGAACACGCCCATACCGACGGCGACAGCATTGTATATTTCAAACGCAACGATGTGATCGCCACCGGCGATATCTTCACCATGACCACTTACCCCATCATCGATCTCAATGGCGGCGGCAGCTTCCAGGGCATGATTGACGCTGTAAACCAGATCCTCGACCTGACGGACACAGTTTACGGGCAGGATGGCGGCACCCTGATCGTTCCCGGCCATGGCCGCTTGTGCGATACGGGGGACTTGCTCAATTACCGCGAGATGATCACCATTATTCGCGACCGCATCGTGGATATGATCCACAAAGGAATGACGCTCGGACAGGTGAAGGCCGCGCATCCCACCCTGGACTATGATCCGCTCTATGGCACCTCGACCGGTTTCTGGACCACCGACGCCTTCGTGGAGGCCGCCTACAAGAGCCTCAGCCAGACGGCCAAGAAAAAGTAGGAAGAAACTGTGAAGAAGATGATGATTCGAGTGGGGCCGGGGCTTCTGCCCCGCCGCCGGGCTTCCGCCCGGCGCTGCCTAACCATAATCGCACTAGTAGCCCTCGCGAGCGCCCTCTACGCGCAGGGTTTCGGCGGCCGTGGACGCGGCGGGCCTCCACCGCCTCCTAAGCAGGCCGCACCCATCGATATCACGGGCTATTGGGTCTCGGTGGTCACCGAGGATTGGCGGTTCCGCATGGTCACCGCGCCCAAGGGTGATGCCGCCGGGGTCCCACTCAACGCCGAAGGCCGCAAAATAGCCAACGAATGGGACGCCGCCAAAGACCAGGCTTCCGCCGATCATTGCAAAGCCTACGGCGCACCCGCCCTTATGCGCGAACCCAGCCGCTTCCACATTTCCTGGGTGGACGATAAAACGCTCAAAATCGAATCCGACGCAGGCACCCAGACACGCATTCTGCACTTCGGCGGAACGGTGCCGCAGGGCACGCAGCCATCGCGGCAAGGCTATTCCATCGCTTCCTGGCAAGCGGCGCTGGGTGGGCGTGCCGGCCGCGGCGGTCAAGGCCAACCAGGCGGCGCGGGGCAGCGGGGCGGATCGTTGAAAGTCGTGACCACCGGTTTAACGCCCGGCTATTTGCGGCGCAATGGAGTGCCCTATAGCGAGAAGGCCACAGTTACCGAGTATTACGACCTGCTCCACGAATCCGATGGCGAACAGTGGCTGATTGTGAAGACCATCGTGGAAGATCCGCAGTACCTCACGGAACCGTTCATCACCAGTACCAACCTCAAGAAGGAAGCCGACGGGTCGAAATGGAAACCATCGGCCTGTGAGGTCCGATGAACGGAAAATTTTTGCATGCAAACGCTGCCCTTCCACCGGGCCGCCTAAAGAAGTAATATGTACCTTCAGGAGAAATCGAAGATGAAACTCAAAATGCTTGCTCTACTCGCCGCCACGGTATCCATCCTGGGCGTTCGAGCCTACGCGCACCACTCGTTCGCGGCCACTTATTTCGAGGATCAGAAGATCACGATCCACGGGAAACTGGTGCAGTTCCTATATCGCAACCCGCATTCATTTGTCCACGTGGAAGCGCCGGATGATAAGGGCGAAATGCAGACTTGGGCAGTCGAATGGGGCGCCGGCGGACAATTGGGCCGCCAGGGTGTAACGCGCGAGACTCTGAAACCCGGCGATGATGTCATTGTTATCGGCAATCCTGGACGCAACCCCGCCGATCACCGGCTGCGCATGGTGAGCATCGAGCGCCCGTCGGATGGTTGGAAGTGGGGCGGGACGTTCGAATAAATCTCTTCATTCAATAAGCGTTTTCGGAGCCGTGCCCACGAGGGAGCGGTAAGAAGGAATTCCAGATGTTGAAGTGTGTCCTGACTGCGGCAGTTGCCGCAGTCCTTGTGCAACCGGCACTTATCAAAGCTCAGGGCCGCGGAGGCCCGCCTCCGGGACCTCCGCCTACCGGCAAGGCTGGCGCACCCGATGACCTGACCGGGTACTGGGTGGCCCTCGTCACAGAGGACTGGCGGTACCGCATGGTGACTCCGCCCAAGGGAGATTTCGCCAGCGTGCCGTTGAATGCGGAAGGCCGCCGCGTGGCCAACGCCTGGGATCCTGCCAAAGATGAAGCTGCGGGCCTGCAATGCAAGTCTTACGGAGCCGCGGCCCTGATGCGCGTGCCCACGCGCGTCCACATTACCTGGGCCGATGACGACACCCTGAAAGTGGAAACCGATGCCGGAACCCAAACCCGCGAATTCCATTTCGGACAACCGCAACCTCCTTCGGGAGAAGCTGGCTGGCAAGGTTTTTCCGTGGCCACCTGGGAAGTCGCCGGCGCGGGGCGCGGGCGGGGACGTGGTGGGCCACCGTCCGGCGGTTCGCTTAAAGTGGTCACCACGCACATGCGCCCCGGCTATCTGCGCAAGAATGGCGTTCCCTATAGCGGCAACGCGGTTCTCACCGAATACTACACGCGCACCCACGAAGACGACGGAACTTCGTACCTTATCATCACCACCCTGGTTGACGATCCCCAATATCTCCAGCAGACCTTCGTCACGAGCACCCATTTCAAGAAGGAATCCGACGGCGCTAAGTGGAGCCCGTCCCCTTGCACCGCAAAGTAATTTATATATAAGAAGCCGGCGACGCGGGCATCATCCTCTACCAGCAGAATGCGCACTGTCTTTATGTGCGACGCGAGAGCGCACAGGACGCCGCGGCATCCCTGGTGAGATCAGAAAACGCTGCCGCGGCGTTCCGTTGTGCGCGTTTACTGAGGATGATGAACTCACCATGCCGATTCACCAGATAGCCCGCAGGCGCTCCAGCAGCTCCCAGGGATGGTATGGCTTGCGCAAAAAACCGCCCGGTTTGTGGATCTCGAACCGCGTGGTTACGTCCTGTTCGTTGTAGCCGCTCGAAAGCACCACGCGGACATCGGGGACCATGCCCTTGATGTGATCGAGCACTTCCACGCCGTCCATACCGGGCATGTTGAGGTCGAGAAGAACGGCGCGGATCTCATGTGCGTGCGCGGTGAACACGGCCACCGCCTGCTTGCCGTCGCTGGCCGTCAAAACGGTCAGTCCGGCGCGTTCGAGGATGGTGCGGGCCAGGTCCTGAACCGCAGGCTGATCCTCGACTACCAGCACCACCCCCTCTGCGCGCCATGATTCCAGGCCGGAGAAGTCCTCGGGGGCAGCGGATATTCCGGCGGAAACGGCAGGAAACATGACGGTAAAAGTAGTGCCCCGCCCCGGGCGGCTATCGACTTGAATGCTGCCATGGTGGCCGCGGACAATGCCCAGAACAGCGGCCAAGCCAAGTCCGCGCCCGGTAAATTTGGTGGTAAAGAAAGGATCGAAGATGCGGTCCACTGTTTTGGCGTCCATGCCGCAGCCGGTATCGGCTACCTGGAGGTAGATGTACTCGCCAGGCGGGAGCGGGTCGCCACGGTCCGCAGCCGGCAGCCGGCCAGCTTCAACCCAGGCGACTCCGGTAGTGACATCCACCGAGCCGGGCTTATCGCCTAGCGATTCAGCGGCGTTGGTGATCAGATTCATGACGACCTGGCGGATTTGACTGGCGTCGGCCAGAATCGAAGGGAGGCTTGCAGTCAGGTGCAGGCGCAGTTCCGCTTTTTTGGGAATCGTCGATTCGAGCAGCCGGACCACACCTTCGATCAACTGCGTGAGGTTCAGCGGTTCGAGAAGAAAAGTGCCGCGGCCGGAGTACGCGAGCATCTGCTGGGTCAAGTCGGCCGCGCTCTGCGCAGCGATCAAAACCTGATCGAGGGAGCGGCGGGTGGGAGAACTTTCCGCCAGATCCATAGCCGCGAGGCTGGCATACCCCATGATGCTCGCCAGCAGGTTGTTAAAGTCATGCGCGATGCCGCCGGCCAGCACGCCCAAACTTTCGAGGCGCTGCGCGTGCTGCACCTGGGCCTCCAGGCGGCGGCGCTGTTCTTCAGCCTGGCGGCGCTCTTCCATTTCGCGGCGAAGAAAGTCGTTGGCCAGTTCCAGCTCCGCAGTGCGCTCGCGGATGCGGTTTTCAAGGCTTTCCTGAACCTTCCGCAGAGCCTCTTCGGCGCGCTTGCGGCGCGTAACATCCAGCAGGAAGGTCCGCAGCCCGCATATGCGCCCCCGGACGTCACGGATCTGATTGGTATGAATTTCGAGCACCAGGCGGACGCCATCCGGACGAATCCAGTTTCTTTCCACGGAATCGAGCGGATAAGCGCCGGAGAGATTACTGAGAATTCTCTCGCGGCTAACGAGCTGTTGTTCGGGGGCAACGAATTCCCATACATATCGGCCCACGATCTGGTCTTCGGCCAGACCCAGGAGGCGGCAACTGGCGGCGTTGACCCGGGTGATCTTACCGTGGACATCCAGTTCGTGGCAGGGGATGGGAGCGTTTACCAAAATCTCGAAACCCTGCCAAGCAACTTGTGGATGGGCCCCCATAGGATCTAGATCACACCATGTTGCCAAAAAATTGTTCGCTACGTTGTGCATCCGCACACAATTAGTACAGATATCTACAATTTGGATATGGCGTTTGAAGGCATGCGAGTACTGGCACTTGAGAGCCGGCGGGCGGAAGAAATAGCGGAACTGATTCGCAAACAGGGAGGCGAGCCATTTGTTGCGCCTTCGATGCGCGAAGTGCCCGTGACCCAAAATCAGGAGGCGTTCCGGTTCGCCGAGCAGCTTTTCGAGGGCCGGTTCGACATGATGATTCTGCTTACCGGGGTGGGAACGCGGCAGTTGCAGCGGCTGCTCGCGACGCGATACGAGGCCACGGCTCTTGCCGAGGCATTGCGGAAGATTGCAGTAGTAGCCCGGGGACCCAAACCGGCAGCCGCGATGCGCGAAATGGGTCTCGCGCCGTCCATCATTGCGCCGGAGCCGCATACCTGGCGAGAGGTTCTGGCGATCACGGAAGGGCGGACGGAGCGGCGGATCGCGGTGCAGGAATACGGAAGGCCCAATCCGGAACTGACCGAAGGACTGGAAGCGAGAGGGGCCGCGGTGACGACGGTTCGCGTGTATCAATGGGATTTGCCGGAGGATACAGCGCCACTTCGCGCAGCGGCCCGCCAATTGGCGGCGGGCGAGTTCCAGGTGGCCCTGTTTACATCGGCTTTGCAGGTGAGCCACCTGATGCGGGTCGCGGAAGAAATGGGCATCGGAGGGCGGGTATTGGAGAAGCTGCGCGAGATTTTGATTGCATCGATTGGACCCACGACGAGCGAAGCGCTAGAAGAATTCGGTCTCCAGCCTGGCTTGGAACCGTCTCACCCCAAAATGGGTTTTTTGGTGCGCGAGGCTGGTGAGAGAGCGCAGAGTTGGCGGGCGCAGCGCTGAGACGCGAAGGAGACATATCGTGGTTTGGGAGACGCACCTTCAGTAACCGAAGAAGGTCTTCCATGCCGCCAAGCCATCGCGGTTGTGACTCTGGAGCGCGAGAACACCATCCTCCGGAGCATGCGGGTCGCCGAGCAGATAGCGGGCGACACGCGCCATCTCCTGCACATCGTCGCAGGGCGCTTTCCAATGTTCGGGCGCCCAGTCGATGGCCTCGGAGACGACGGAGGGCACACCTTCAGCGATGCCATCGGCGGTCACCATGTTAAAGGACTCGGTGTAACTCGGTTGCATCAGCAGGTGCATGTGGCGGACGGTGATGCGAAACTTGGGCCAGCTTTGCCAACCGCATTCGACCAGACGGATATTAGGGAGGCCATTGATCATGGAGCGGACGGCGTCCAGGATGCCGCCGCCGCCTTCGGTGCGGCCCGCCGAAACCCACAATTCCAGTTCGGAATGCGTTTGCGAAGCAACTTCGACGGCAGCGCCCGCCGCGCTCATGAAATTTTTCAGCGGGCGTGTGGCCCCAAACGCCCCTACGCGCAAGTTGTTACCGCAGAATGGCAGGCGGCGCGGCGGAGGCAGGGAGTCGAGGTAATACAGGTTGGGAAGATACTGGCAGGGCGTGCGGTAGGTATCGGTGAGCCAGCGGCAAAATCTCATGCTGTTGCCGGCCACATGAAAGTTCCAGCTTCCGCGCTCGATTTCCATGGCTTCGCGGACCAGTTTGACGCCATTGGCATCGGCTTGCAGGAAACCCACGTTGGAATGGCAGTTCACGGCGAAGCGGACATCGGAATGTTGGCGCAAAATACGCAGCCAGTCGGGCGTGGGAATCCAGGGAGCGGAAACGACGACGTGAGAGACATCCGGGTTCAGCCGGGCCTCTAGTTCGGGGGCATTGACGATGGGGAGGACATCCACCGCGTAACCGT
>JASIAM010000175.1 GCA_030041985.1 Bryobacteraceae bacterium
AACGCTTCCTGATTTCAGGATCATTGTTGGATTGGAAAATGCTCCTGGGCCATCCCAGTACCTGGCGTAGCGTCCACGAAATGGCTGGACAAAAAAGCTGCCGCGCTTTGCGCGGTTGGCAGGCGGAAACGCCTGCCCTACCAAAGGCCCTGAGGCACGGGATCAAACCTGAGATTTGTCCAACCATTTCATGGACACTACACTCGTTAAAAAACTACCTTCAAGCCGAGCTGGTTATCTCTTGAAGAAGTGCCCGCTGCCGTTGCTGTAATCTGACCGAACAGAGGGTTTCCCAGAACTGTATTGGGAGCGCCCAAGGCCGGTGTGTTGGTGGCGTTGAAGGACTCGATGCGCAGTTGCGCACTGACTCTCTCCGTAATCCGGAACGACTTATGGAGGGCGAGGTCGAGATTTACTAAACCAGGTCCGCGAACACTATTACGGCCGGCGTCACCATAGGTATAGGGAGCATTCGCCACAAAAGCCGCGGTGTTGAACCATTCACCTATCGTGGGATTGGAGAGTTGCCACTTGCTCACCACATTGGGCCTGTCAACCCCACTGCCCGTATTCGAAGGATTGCCGTTCACGGTGATGTTCAGCGGCAGCCCAGAACTTATCGTGACTATGGGAGCGAAGCTCCAGCCTCCCAGCGCGGCATCAGTAAGGCGGGTCCAATGAGAGCCGAATTGGCGTCCACGCCCGAACGGCAACTGATAAACCGCGCTTCCCACAAAGTGCTGGCGCATATCCAGGCTGGAGACAGCTTTATCCGCCATCCAGTCCTGCTGATTTTGGACGCCGGATGTGTCCCCCAGTGCCAGCGTTTTTGAGTAAGCGTATGAGGCGATGAAGGTAAGGCCGTTGGTATAGCGTTTCTCTATCTTGGCTTGGAGGCTGTTATAGGCGCCCCAGCCATCTTTCTGGATGCGCACGACATTGGCGAGCGAAATGGTGTCTCCGGTTCCGGGCACGAGGGTGCTGGTGTAGAGCCGGTTGGAGTTGATGTTGCCAGGTTCGGGCGGCGCGGGATTGCCATCCAGTTGCCACCACATGTGATCCAGCTTGTTGCCGTAGTAACCGACTTCCACCAGAATTCCGCCGGCGAGCTGGCGCTGCACATTGAAATTCCATTGGTAATCGGTGGGAGTCAGGGCTTTGCGATCGTATGACACTAACTCCACATTGGAAGCATTGGCAAGGCTCAGAGCGCCGGCAGGAAACCCCTGGTCGAGAAGGAGCGTGGGCGCCACCTTTTTGTTGGTGGTGAAAACACTGCGGACGTTCCAGGGAGGGTTGATTTCCATGGATTGCATGCCGCCTTCGGTGATGAGGTTCGAGTAGAAAGTGCCGAACCCGGCGCGGATGACGGTTTTGCTATCCAGGTTGTAAGCCACTCCTAAACGCGGCGCCCATTGGTTGTAATTCACGTTTTGGAGCGCCCGGTCGGCAATACTGCTACCTTGTGATCCGGCCGGCACGAGCACCGGGCGGCCGGGGTTCGAGTCGAGGTCGAAATTAGAGATGGTGTTGTTCTTCTGTACCGGGGGAGGGTCCAATTCGTAGCGGAGGCCTATGTTCAAAGTAAGTTTTGGAGTGACTCTCCAGTCATCCTGAGCGAAGAAATCGGTCCATGGGGAACGGAGAGCAAGATAGGAATAGTTGGAGATACTTTCCTGGTAAGCCGCGCCTGACAAGAAGTCTGCGAACGCATTGCCGGTGTATTGGCCGTCGAAATCGAAGATGCCGCTAGAAAGCTGCGAACTGAGGAAATTAGTTTGCAGCCAGTATTGTTGTACGCCGAATTTGAAATCGTGCCGCCCTTTGGACCAAGTCACATCTCCCGATAGCTGCCGGTCCTGGGAGGCATCGGCATTGGGAACATTGCTGACACCAAGGCTTGGAAAACCGGTAATGACCATCTCGGAGAACCCCGGATTCACATTCAACACGCCGGGAATCCCGATGCCGGTGAGCGCCTGGCCAGGAAAGGAATTCGTCCAGGCGAGATCGTTCCATCCTGCCCGGATGGAACTGACTACCGATGGCGTCCAGATTCTGTTGTAGCCCAATATGAAGCTTTTGCTGTCAGTAGCCTGGGCGCCGCCGCCTGCGTAGTATTCGCCATCAACGGGCGGCAAAGGTGACGACACTACCGTGTCCATCACCTCATCACTGAAACGGAAGAACATATTCTGCTTGTCATCGATCATCTGATCGATGCGCAGATCCCACCGGTGATTGTCGTCGTTAGAGGGACTCTGATAGTTGTAGTTACTGGTGGCCGCGCTGGTCTGTGGCAAAGGAAGGAATGACAGAACTTTAAGCGCGATGGGATCGATACTGCTCAACGGAATCTGATTGCCCGGATAGGGGGTTCCGGTGTAAGGGTTAGTGATTGTAGAAGGGAAAATACCATTCCGCTCGGCTGCCGTGGGAAGCGTGCTAAGGGTGGTGGTGTAATTGCGGATGTAAGTGGCTTCGAAATCACCGAAGATGAATGTCTTATTGTGAATAATCGGGCCGCCCGCAGAGGCTCCGAATTGGTTTCGCTTATACGGCGGCTTATAAGTAGCAAATAAGTTCTTCGCACCTACCACATCGTTGCGAATGAATTCAAATGCGCTGCCGTGGAGATCGTTTGACCCCGATTTGATAGCTACGCTGACTACTCCCGACGAGGAACGCCCGAATTCCGCCGAATAACCATTGGTCACAACCTTGAATTCCTGAATGGCGTCTACGGAAGGTTTTACGACTTCTTTCTGGCCGGAGTGGCCGGTAGAGATCTGCTGGTTATTGTTGTCCTGCCCATCGAGCAGAAATGCGACTTGGGTACCCGCCTGCCCTCCGATTTCCACGCCTTGCGACGCGGGGATGGTGCCCGAAGAGAGATTGGCCAACTGCAGGTAGTCGCGCCCGTTGAGGGGAAGGTCTTCGATCTGCTTGTTATTGATGACGTCGCCCACCGTGGAATCGGAGGATTGGAGCAGCGGCGCCTCGGCCTCGACGTTTACGGTTTCGGAAGTCTGTCCGACTTCCAGCACGATATCCACTTTTCGCACGTCGCCGATTTCCAGCACAACACCGCGCTGGTTCGACTGCTTGAAGCCCTGAGCTTCGACCACAATGGAATATTCGCCGATCTTCAAAGAGGGCGTCCGGTAATCGCCCCGCGCATCAGTGAGCACCTCCGTAACCGCGTTGGTGGCGAGATGAGTCAGCCGGACGGTAGCTCCGGAAACGATGGCGTGCGTGGGGTCGAACACCGTGCCTACGACGACGGCGCTATCGACCTGTTGCGCAACTGCGTCGGGAGCCGCGCACAGTGCGGCGGCGGCTAGCAAACGGAATAGAGATCTGCGGAAGAGAACGCCCGATGCGTTAGAAAACATTTCACCCCTCTTGGCAAAGCTGGTGGTGCAGTGTCCACGAAATGGCAGGACAAAAAAAGCCGCCGCGCTTCGCACGGTTGACAGGCGGAAACGCCTGTCCCACAAAGCCCGGCCGCACGAGGGACCTCGCCAGCGCGGCAAACTCGGGGTGCCGGTAGACCGCTGGCTGGAATGTTCCTTAATGTCTACTTACATGATCGATAATATTGGATTGGGGTTTAGAAGTCAAGCACCCTTTTCGGACGATGACGCGATGTCATTCATTTCGCAGCGTTTACGATGGGTGTATTTTCTGGTTGACACGCACTGGGGCGTGGGTTTACAAAAGAAAGAGGGAAGTGGAAACGCTTGCCTTACGTTTGTATGAGATCAAACGACGATAAGCCTCCTAGTACGGAGACCGATGTCACGGAATCGCAGGTTTTGATCGGCTAGGCCCTACCGAACCTTTCATCCTTCGCGATTCCACTTTAGGAATTAGCGGGGGGTGAAGATCTCTTCTCTTCTACCTCCAGGACCCAAAACGGATTTGACCTTTGCTCCGTGAGCGGGTAGCGCAGCTTCGCGCGAACCTCTCCGGATCGGAGTTTCAGGAGGCGGGAGATGACCAACCGTGCCATCTTATTGCCCGCGGACGAAGTTGGGGAACAGGCGACGCCTGTGGCCGTCCGCGGGACCGTTGTCAGAACAAAATGGGCGCATAGCCTGCTCACGTTTCTAGCCGTATTCGGCCCGGGCCTGATCGTGATGGTGGCGGACAACGATGCCGGAGCTGTCTCCACGTACACTCAGACCGGAGCGCAATACGGCACGCGCCTCCTGTGGCTGATCCTGCTTCTGCTTCCGGTCACGTACTTCATTCAGGAGATGGTGGTGCGCCTGGGGATTGCAACCGGCCAGGGGCATGCCGCCATGATCTATCAGCGGTTCGGAAAGTGGTGGGGGTTATTTTCACTGGTTGATCTGGAGCTGGTGAACTTTCTGACGCTGGTGACCGAATTTGCGGCGATCGATCTGGCGCTGACGCAGTTGGGGGTTGACCCCAGGTGGGGTGTTCCGGCGGTGGCTTTTGGGCTGATTCTGATTGCCGTGACGGGCAGCTACCGGCGCTGGGAACGCTCCGTGGTATTCCTGTGCCTGCTCGATCTGGCCTGGTTTCTGATTGCCTGGAAGGTGCATCCCGCAGCCGGCCAACTGGTGCAGTCGGCGTTGACGCCGGGTCTCCCAGCGGGCGGCCTGACGGCAAACCTGGTGTTCCTGATGGTGGCGGTGGTGGGCACGACCGTAGCGCCGTGGCAACTTTTCTTCCAGCAGAGCTGCATCGCCGACAAGCGGCTGCGGTTCGCCGATATTCCGTGGGCGCGGCTGGATACGTTGGTGGGAGCTTGCATCACTATTAGCGTGGCGGTTTGCATGCTGCTGGTGGGGAACGCGTCGCTGGCCCATGGTTTCCAATTCGCCGACCCGGCGCGCATGGCGGCCGATTTGGGCACGATTGGCGGGCCGCTACTGAAGAACCTGATTCTGCTGCTGATGATCAATGCGGCGGTATTGGGCACCTCGGCTATTTCGCTTTCGAGCGCGTGGGCTTACGGCGAAGTGCGGAGGTGGCCGCACAGCCTGCAACTTCCGCCGGGAAAAGCTCTCGGCTTTTACACGGTGTACCTGCTATCGGTGGCGGCGGCGGCGGCCATCGTGCTGATTCCGCGCGCCCCGCTGCAACTCATCATTCTGGGGGTGCAGGTTCTGGCCGGTGTGATGCTGCCTTCGGCCATCATTTTCCTGCAGCTTTTGCTGAACGACAAAGAACTGCTTGGCCCATTTGCCAACAAGCGCTGGAACAACATAATCAACTGGACCATCATCGCGGTTTTGTTCGCTCTGTCTCTGGTGCTGGCGGCGCAGGTGGCTGCGCCCAATCTGTTTCCCGCTGCGAGCGGAGCGCATTAAAGGAGGGAATGCAATGTCAACCATGACGCAAGTTCTGAATCCGGAGACCATGCGGAAGAGCGGCTACGACGAAGAGCTAAACCGCTACGTAGTGGTCCATCCGCTCGACGACGTGCCGGAAGCGAAGGTCGACATAGAGGCGTTGGGGCCCATGCCAATGACGCCCAGCGTGAAATGGTCGCTGATCAGTTTGCGCGGATATCTGCTGTTGATGATTGCACTGGTGTTTTACCGGGTTTTGGGCCTTGCCGGCCTGTTCGGGGGAGCCAGGTAAGGGCCAGTGGCACATCGAGGCACGCCAATACGGACACGGGTGCGAGTGGAGGCAAAGCATGTTCCCGTTGGATTTCCTGGCGCGCCTGTTAACCGCCCTAGCGCTCGGCGCGGCCGTGGGGGTCGAGCGGCAATGGCGGCAGCGGATGGCCGGCGCCCGGACCAACGCGCTCGTGGCAGCGGGCGCTGCGGCCTTTGTCATGAGCGCCCCGCTGACGCACCAGCCGGACGCAATGCAGATTGTGGCCTACGTGGTTTCCGGGGTCGGGTTCCTGGGCGCGGGAGTGATTTTCAAGGATGGCGGCGCGGTGCGGGGCCTCAACACGGCTGCCACGTTATGGTGTTCGGCGGCCATGGGCGCGCTGTGCGGATTGGGCCAATTGTTGGCCGCCCTATGTCTGGCCGGGGCCGTATTAATTACTAACGTCGTTCTGCGGCCGATCGCCTACCGGATCGCTCCCAGCCACCAGGCAGGGGGTGAGCAGGAAGTCACTTATGACTGCGAATTGATCTGCCGCCCGGAAGACGAAGCGCGCGTGCGCACGCTGCTGGTGCAGACAATGGCGCAGAGCCCTCTTACCCTGCTGGGGCTCAAAAGCGAGGACGTGGAAAGCATCGGCAAATTGCGCGTGGTGGCTCAGCTTCGCGGGCTTGGGCGGCAGGACCACGCGCTCGAGCAAATCATTGTGCGGCTTTCACTGGAGGAGGGAGTCTCGTCACTGAGCTGGTCGGTAACGGCGCAGCCAATCGAGTGAGGTGATAGGAATCTCTTAGTGACCCGCCGGGGCCACTGCGCTTTTCGGCCGCCGCATGATCATCACAAAGGGCACCAGGCAAATCACGATCAGGGCCAGGAACGAAATCACGTCAATATAGGCGAGGGCGGTGGCCTGGGTGGTAATCAGTCCGGAGATGCGGCCGTAGGCCTGCTCCGTGGGGAGGTGAGCGCCTTTGTTGGCGAGCATCTGGCCCATGGAGGCCGCCATATTATCGAACTTGCTGTTGCCGGTGACGGCGTGCCCCACCAGATAATTCTGGTGCTTGGCCATCTGGCGCGTCAGCGACGTGCTGATCACGGCGATTCCGATGCTGCCCCCGATGTTGCGCACGAAGCTGTTCATGGATGCAATCTGGTTGTATTTTTCCCGAGGGACGCCGACGTAAGCGAGCGTATTCGAGGGCAGGAAAATGAACGGCAGCCCGACGGTCTGATAGGTGCGCAGCATGGCGGCGGTGGCGAAATCCATCTGCAGACTGATGTGGGTGGTGATGTAATAGAGTGCAGCGCCGATGGCCAGGAATCCCGCGGCCATCATGCCTCGCGGGTCAACGCGGCTCACCAGTTGTCCGG
>JASIAM010000017.1 GCA_030041985.1 Bryobacteraceae bacterium
GCGCGCGGACATAGCTTCCTGCGGCGGGCACTGGTCGTTACCGAACTGGCTTTGTCCGTGGTTCTGGTTTCGGGTGGAGCGCTGCTCTTCGAAACCCTTTGGCATATGTGGAACGATTCGCTCGGGTTCCAGCCGGAGCATGTGCTCAGCGTTTCCGTTCCGCTGCGTGGCCCGAGCGCGCGTATCACCGATGCCGCCCGGCAATCGCTGGCTTCCGGCATCCTGGATGATCTGCGCCGCATTCCGGGCACCCAGACAGCCGTGCTCACGGAATGCACGCCGCTTTCCGTTCCCTTGATAGCAATTTTCGCGCGTTCCGACCGGCCTCGCCCCGATCCCTATTTTCGCGACAATAACACCATCGGCCTGTGCGACACCGGGCCCGATTACCTGAAGGCCGCGGGAACTCGCCTGATGGCCGGGCGCTTCCTGACTGATGAAGACTTCCTGCATCCCGGCACCCTGGCCGTGATTAACCAAGCCGCCGCGCGCGCCTACTTCCCAGGCGAGAGCCCGCTTGGCAAGCAGATCCTGGGCAGCGGGTCTAACTGGCGCACTGTGGTGGGCGTGATTGCCGATACCAAAAACCAGGGTTTGACTCGTCCGGCGATGCCCCAGGCATTCCTCAACGGCACCGCTTCGCGGCCATTTGTGAAGGATCTTCTTTTCCTGGTTCGCACAATGGCCCCGCCAGCCGCCATGGCGCATGCAATACGGGATCGAAATCTTTTCTCGCAGGTCGAGACGCTCGATGACGCCATGGGTCAAATGACCGCAACCCCGCGCTTCAATACCGTGCTGCTCGCCACCTTTGCTGCGATCGCGTTGTTAATGGCGATCGTCGGTGTTTACGGGGTGCTGGCATTTACTGTGACCCAGCGCCGGCAGGAAATCGGCATTCGCATGGCATTAGGAGCCTCGCCGCAGGCAGTGCTTTCACTAGTGATGCGTGAAGGAGTGCTGCTGGCTGGAGCGGGCGCAGTGGCGGGGGTGGCCGGAGCGCTGTTCCTCACGCGCTATCTGAAAGCGCTGCTTTATGGGGTGACGGCGACCGATCCCCGCACCTATGTGGGCGTGGTCGTGGGCCTCGCGCTGGCCGCTGCCGCGGCGAGTTTTCTGCCCGCACGCCGCGCGGCCTCGCTCGACCCCATGACGACGCTGCGTCACGAGTGACCTCGCACGAAACAACAGGAATGACGTGGAAAATGGCACAGCGCCGGCAGCAAGTTCCAACCTGCGCGGCGCCAGGCTTTGAGACAATGCGGGGATGTGCCTGCTGGTTCTACTCGTGTTGCTGTTCCCGCGCGTCGTTTTGGTGGCCGTGTTCCTGCTCTCAAACTACCTCCAGCGCGCGTATCACGAACTCCTGATTCCCGTGCTGGGATTCATTTTTCTGCCGATCACAACTTTGGTTTACGCGTGGCTGGTGAATTCGCACCTGCCGCTGGAGGGTACGAATCTGATCATACTGATCATCGCCGTGATCATCGATGTGGGTGGATTAGGCGGGGGTGAGTACCACCGCCGGCGCTGGTGACGGAGCGTCCTAGCCGTGCCCCAAGCGCATCAGCCATCCCAGGCCGAACAGCGCAATCACAAAACAAATGAACACGTAAATGCCGTAGTGCAGGCGGTCGCGGTCGTTGTCTTTGGTGACAATACCCATCACAACTGAGGTGATGAGCGCGAACAACATGGCCGACTCGAAATGATCGAGGTTCATTTTGGGCATCAGCTTTTCTTCCCCGCAGCGATCTCGTAAGCGTCCACCATGGCCAGCACATTCAGCAGCCCGGCGGTAACGAGGAACTTGGTGCCGTAGTCGTGCACCGCGCCCGCCATATCGGGCGTGTTGTAGCCGAAAGCGACACTCAGGAGATAGAGAAGGCCGGAGCACAAATCGCCCACAAAGCCGCCTGTATTAATGAGGGTGGTGAGCAGATCGCCGGTTTGCGGCTGGAAGAATGCACCGCGCATCATCAGGCCGATCAGGAACATGAGGGTAATCGCAGCCAGTAGCAGCAGCCCCCGGCCGGTGCGCTTGAGCAGCAGATGGCCGCCTCCCGGAACCAACCAGCCCAGCAGCACGGCCGGCGCCCATACACCCAGCGGCGGCGCGGCCGGTTTGGCTCGTTCCTCCTCGGGTTTGGCTTTCTCTTTTGGCATGCGTTTGTTTCAGTGTAGCAGCCTCACCGCCCGCGCCGAATGCTGGCCATTTCGATTACGGGCGCGGGCGGCGGGGGCGGATCCGTAGGTCCTGGCGGAACCGGCTTGGGCACCCGCCGGTCCAGGCGATTGGCAATCACCTCTTCGCGTAGCTTCTCCGCGCTGCGCCGCGCCGTCTGTTTGCTCTCCGCCGCCGCCCACTCTTCCGGAGTGATCTCCTGCACTGCGGGCACGTACTTCTGGAAGTAATTCCGGATCCGCTCCTGCACCGGCTTGTACGCCGAATGATAGAGCAGGAAGAGCACTTCGTCCGGTTCGGCCTTGTTCAACAGAAAATATACCTGCGACGCCTTCCGCACCCGCGGGGCGCGCAACGCCGTCTCTACTTTGCGCGCGGCCGCTTCGAGCTTGTGCCAGCGGTCCAGTTCTGCTTTCGGGAGATCGACCAGCTTGATGAGCGCCTGTTTGTCGCGCGGGGCCAGCTTTTCGGTCAGCGCGTAGAGGAAAGTTCCCAAGCGGGCCGCGCGCGCCCGTGGCTCGTCCGGAAACAGGCGCACGATTTTTTCCAGCTTGGCCAGCCCTTGCCAATTCAGTTTCGGGCCCGCCAGCGCAGGCGAGAATAGCGTCAGCAGTCCGGCTTCTTCGAGCTGCCTGAGAATTTCCGCCGGTGCGTCTTCGAGGCCGATCCGCTGTAGTTCTTCCCCCAGCGCCTTGGCGGGAATCTGTTTCTCTACACCCGCTTCGCGGGCATTGGCTACCTGCATGCGCGTCCGCTCTTCGATGGCGAATCCCAGCCGCACCTGAAAGCGCACCAGGCGCAGCAGCCGCGAAGGATCGTCGTAGAGACCGTACGGGCTGGTCAGCCGAAGCTCCCGCCGTTCGATATCGGCCAGGCCGTTCATCGGGTCGAGCAGCAGCCCGCGCGAAGCCCGGGTCAGGGAAAGAGCGATCGCGTTGCAAGTGAAATCCCGCCCGCGCAAATCTTCCTGAATGGTTGCCGGACCGGGTGGCGGCTTGGCCCCGGCGCGCGCGCCCTTGAGCTGCGCCGACATGGCGATCTGCAAAGTCACGCCCGAAGGCAGCACCAGGCCCACCGCTTTGCGCTGTTCGTCGTCGTGAACCACCCGCGCATCCAGAGCCTCCGCCACCGCTTTGGCCACCTTCGCCGGGTTGCCCTCAATCACAAAATCCAGATCGCGGATGCGGAATCCCGCCAGCATGTCGCGCATGGCGCCGCCCGTCAGGAACACGTTCACATTGCTCTGCGCGGCGGCGGTCTGCACCACTTCCACCACGCGGCTCTGGTCCGTACTCAGGTGGTTTTCGAGCATGAAGATGTAATCGCTCATGGCCAGCCTTACGCCCGCGGATGATGCTTTTCTACGGTTTCGCGCAACCGCGAACGCATCACATGCGTGTATATTTGTGTGGTCGAAATGTCGGCGTGCCCCAGCATCACCTGCACACTGCGGAGGTCTGCCCCTCCTTCTAACAAGTGCGTGGCAAAGCTGTGCCGTAACACGTGTGGCGTCAAGCCATGAAAGATTCCCACCTTGCGGCCGTATCCCGCCAGCAGTTTCCAGAACCCCTGGCGGGTCAGACAACCGCCGCGGGCGGTGACAAACAGGTACCGGCAGGCGCGGCCCTTGAGCAGTGCGGGCCTGCCCGTCGCGAGATAATCCGCCAGCGCCTTCAGAGCCACTTTGCCTACCGGCACCAGCCGCTGCTTGTTGCCTTTTCCCGTAGTGCGCACCACCCCATTGTTGGTGTCCAGATCGCTCATTCCCAGCCGGCACAACTCGGTTACGCGCAGTCCGCTGGCGTAGAGCAGTTCTACCATGGCGCGGTCCCGCAGACCAGTAGGCCGGGAAGTGTCGGGAGCCTCCAGCAGCCGCTCGACCTCGCCACGGTTCAGGTACCGCGGAATGGTCTGCCACTGCTTGGGACCCCGAACGCGCTCCGCCGGATCGTTCTCCACCAGCCCCTCCCGCACCAGAAACGCAAAAAAATTGCGGATGGTGGTCAGGTGGCGGGCTATGGAGCGGCCGCTAAGTCCCGCCTGCTGAAGCTGATCCACGTAGGCGCCCAGATCCTCCGCAGCCACGGAACCAGGCTCGCATCGCCGCTCCCGCTGAAATTTGCCAAACCTTTCGAGATCGGCAGCATACGCCTCTAGCGTATGCGCCGCTAAGCCCTTTTCGACGCGGCAGAAGTTTAGAAACGAAGAAATGTAATTGCCGGAATCACCCGGAACGCCGCGGGGACCCGGTGCCGCAGCTACGGTCACGAGCCAATGATACAATAAGGGCCGTTTTATTAACAACAACATCTTATGTTTATGTTTCGGTCTAACCAGGTGATTCGGCAGGCGGCGCTAAACCCCCTTCTTTTGCCGAGGTGCTAGTGGCAGCCTCTACGACCAAAAAGGCGGTCATCCGGCGCTTCGAGAAAGAATCCCTGTCCGGTTACGTTAACTCACTTAATTTTCTGCAACTTACTGGGGTCGAACTGCTTTCGCCAGAAGGCCACGTATCGATTGTTCCGTATAGCGATGTGAAAATGGTTGCCTTCGTGCGCGACTTCGAGAACGCCGCCCAATCCACCCGCCAGGTGTTCCAGACGCGCCCCAAGATGGAAGGCCTCTGGCTGCGCTTCGAATACCGCGACGGCGAAGTGATGGAGGGTGTGATGCCGAACAATTTGCTGCAAATGGAAACCCACGGCTTTAACGTCATCCCGCCGGATGCTTATGGCAACACGCAGCGGGTTTTTATCCCGCGAACGGCCCTCCGCTCGGTGCAAGTCCTGGGGGTGGTGGGCAGCCCTCTAAAGAAGACGAAACCGAAACGTGTGCCCAAGGAGCAGATCGGGCTGTTCGAGGAATAGCTGGATGAAATGCCGGTGGCAAGACCACCGGCGCTACCAAAGTGGTCCCGTAACCTCAAGGCGCCGCAAAACGCTTATGCGGTATACTGTAACTTCACGGAAATCAATTGCAATTGGAGGTTTTATGACGCTGCGGAACCTGGCTTCGGCCGTATGCGGTCTCGCTCTGTTCGGTTTTGCTGCTATGGCGCAAACGGGAGAGATGGAAGGATTAGTGAAAGGTATCGATGGCAAGCCTATGGCCGGCGCGATGGTGAAGATCGACCGTACCGATATCAAGTCACACTACAAGGTCAAGACCGATAAGAAGGGTCACTACTTATACGCCGGCTTGCCCTATGGCACATATAACGTTTCGATCGAGTTGGATGGCAAAGACCAGATGGTCGCGCAAGGCGTGCGCCTGGCGTCTAACCCCAACGGCGATCCGACGAACGTGCCTATCGATCTGAGCCAGTTGGCCGGAGCCCAACAAGGGGCGCAACAAGCGGCTCAAGCCAAGGCCGAAGCCGCTACCGATGCCACACGCGGCTTGAGTGCTGCCGAGAAAGCGGCTCTGCAAAAGCAGAACCAGGAGCGGGAAGAGGCGCTCAAGAAGAATAAGGAATTGAACGACGCTTTCAACGCCGGGATGGCGGCGGCGCAGTCCAAACAATACGATCAGGCAGTGGCTTCGTTCACCAAGGCGAGCGAACTGGATCCCAAGCAGCATGTAGTTTGGGCGCAGTTGGCCGAAGCGGATATCAGCCTCGCCGGTACGAAGAGTGGTCCCGATTCCGAAGCTACTATGCAAAAGGGCCTGGATGCCTATACGAAAGCGATCGAACTGAAGCCGGACGACGCTGGTTACCACAACAATTACGCTCTTGCTCTAGCCAAAGATAAGAAGTACCCCGAAGCCCAGGCGGAACTGGAAAAAGCCGCCACGCTCGATCCTTCCAATGCGGGGCGGTATTACTACAATCTTGGCGCGCTGCTAACCAATGCAGGCCAGACCGAGCCCGCGGGGCAGGCTTTCAAGAGTGCTGTTGATAAGGACCCCAACTACGCCGACGCGCAGTATCAATACGGGGTCTATCTTCTCTCCAAGGCAACCGTAACCGCCGATGGCAAAACTACTCCGGTGCCGGGAACCGTAGAGGCGCTGCAGAAATATCTCGAATTGCAACCGAACGGGCCCCACGCGGAAGAAGCCAAAGGTCTTCTCACCCAGCTTGGATCAACCATCGATACTACGTACAAAGCCGGCAAGAAGAAGAAGTAAGGCAGGTATGGGCGGGGATGCGCCCTTTGCGGCGCGCCTCGCCTGGTTAGAATGATTCGTTTTCTTATTTTCCGCTTCCTGGTTCCCCTCCTCATTCTGTTGCTTGCACGGTCGGTGCTTCGTAGTCTCTTCGGCGGTTTTCAGTCTTCTTCCCGTTCGCGCAGTGCCCAGCGGCGCGATATTCCCGCATCTGCGGAATTAAAGAAAGACCCGGTGTGCGGGACCTATGTCTCAGCCGCCGCCAGCCTCACTCGCGTCGTACACGGCGAGACCTTGCACTTCTGCTCCGAAGAGTGCCTAAAGAAATACCGCGCAGCATAAATTGCAGGCCGGGAAGTGGGGACTGGGCCGCCGCTTGCGCCGGGCGGAACCGCAGTTGCTTTCTTCCGCCGGAATATGACAACATTGGCCCTCAGAACCACAGCGCAAATAAGTATTGGAGGCAATTCATGCGAAACCGTTTGAGCAAGGCTCCACTTGGCTGCACACTGGCAATCACCTGCGGGGCGTTCGTCGCCAGTGCACAGCCCGCGCCCGCGCCGCTCGCCATCCCGAATCCTTCCTACGTTTCCATCCCACTCGAAATTACCGTAAACCGCCCGGCCGCGGAAGTGTGGAAACGCGTGGGGAAGTATTGCGATATCGGTGAGTGGCTACAGGTACCGTGCACCATCACCTCCGGTAAGGATGGTGAATTCGGCGCAGTGCGGTCGATCGGCAATGAAATCCTGGTCGGGAAAACGGAGCTTTCTTACACCTATACGCAGCCCGTACGCGAAGGCCGTCCGTACAACCTCTATCACGGCACGCTCGAGGCGCGGCCCTTAACTGCAACCACCTGCAAGCTGGTCTACACTTTGCTCTACGATAATTCCATGCTGGCGGATGACGCCGCGCGAGAACGGGACAAGGCGCAGAGAACTGCCCAGTTTACGCGGGCGCTCGAGAATATGAAGATCCTCGCCGAAGGAGGCACTCTCCCGCCACCCCCGGCGCGCGGCGGTAAAAAGGGTGCGCCCAAGCAGTGATCGGACCGTCTGCGCCTCAACTCTTCGGAGCGTGACGTTCCAGAGCGGGGTCAGACGGCGCCCCCGTCTTCTTGACCGAATCGTGATACTTTCTCAGCAGTTCGATGTACTCGTGGTAGGCAGCCTTTCGCTTGCTCCCTGCCTTCTCGATGCGGAGTGACCCGTCCGTACCGGGAATCTGGCTGGGCACTTCGAGCAGAACTTCGTCTTGCTCCTTTATCGCAGCAAGCCATGCGGATTTAGCTTCCTGAAGGTCGCGCTGCAGGTCCGGGAGCGGTGCGGCTTTCGCCTGTAGTTTTTCGATGGCCGCCAGCAACTGCGCCGGTGTGAAGGGCTTGGCCAGGAAGGGGATCCCGGCGTTCCCATGTTCCGCCTCGTAGGCGGAGATCAGCAGGTATCGGGCCGGATACCCTTCGTACTTTAGCTGCGCAATTAGTTCGGGGCCACTGATGCCAGGCATCATGCAATCCGTGATCACCAATTGGCACTCTTGCTGGCCGGCGATGCGGAGGGCTTCTGCTGCGCCTTCAGCCTCAACGGTTTCATGCCCGTGGCGGCGGAGGATGAGGCAAATGAATTGCCGGACGATTGTTTCGTCATCTACCACCAGAACTCGCATTGCGCCAGCCTCCGCTCCATGAACCGCCTCTGGCTTTTAGTCTACTACCGCACGGTACGGCCAGGACCGCTTTCCCTACTAAAGACCGGAGCCGCTCTCAAAAAGCGAACCGCAAGGAAAGGTGCAAGTTTCGTGCCAAGGGGCGCTTCGCGCGGGTAGGCAGGCGGAAACGCCTGCCCCACCAAAGGCTCTGAGTGGCCCCGGCTACATTTGCGGTTTCCACAGTCCCCAGTACGCCGCCCGTAGGGTCGATAAAGATACTGAGCCAGCCGGCGCCCTCGACCTCAGTGACATCGCGGATGATGTTCGCGCCGAGCGATTTGGCCTTTGCTGTTGCGGCCAAGATATCATCCACCGCGACATACGGAATCCATAGAGTCGGACCTCCCATGGGGTGTTTCATGATTCCTCCTACGGTGTTGTTTTCTACACGAATCATGGTGTAGTCGGTATCACCCATGGGAAGATCTTCCATGTCCCACTGAAACAGGTTGCCGTAGAAGTCCTTGGCCTGATCCACATCCGTTGTATTCAGTTCCACGTGTACGAAAGCGTTTGCCATGTAGCCCCCTGCGCCATTATGACGGGTGCGCGCCGCCGCAATCGACAAAACCGCCGTTAAATTTTGATGACTGCGTGTAAACCTCCCCGAGCCGGAACGGGTCTACACATGCGGATGCACACCCGAATGCAAACAGCGCTTGTTTCCAAAGCTCCGGCCCAGGACACCCCGGAAGATGACAGTTGGAGCACCGAGCTACAGGATTTTGATTTGCTGGTGAAGCGCCATCGGCCCCGGATCTTCCGGTTTCTGCTGGCGTCACTGCGCGATCGGGAGCTGGCGGAGAACCTGACTCAAGATTGCTTTGTCAGGGCCTATCGCGCGCGGGCGCAGTTTCGCGGCGCAGCCCAAGCCGGCACGTGGCTGATGCAAATCGCCGCGAATCTTTTACGCGATCACCAGGGCAGTAGCCGCGCACAGTTCTGGAGACGGGTGCTCCGGACCGGGGTCGATCCCGCCGATCTGCGCGACTGGGTGCCGGACCGCCACGGCTCGCCCGAACAACTGGCTTCCGCAAAAGAACAAGTGCAAGCCATTTGGAAAACCGTGGCCGGCTTATCGGAAAGGCAGCGCACAGTCTTCCTGCTGCGCTTTGTGGAGGACTTGAACCTCCTGGAAATCGCGGCCGTTACCGGTATGAAGGAAGGAACGGTAAAGACACACCTGTTTCGCGCGCTCGAAGCGGTGCGCGCCAGGCTGGAGGAAGGGAAATGAATCAGCATTTGTCTTCGGAACAACTCAGCAATTATTTGATGGGAGAAGCGACTTTGGAAGAAACGGCGCATGCGCGCGCGTGCCCCAGTTGCGGGAGAGAGCTGGCCCGCCTGGAATCGTCGCTGGCGCTGTTTCGGGGCGCAGTCAGACGCTGGAGCGGCGCAGTAGTGCGCATGCGCCTTGCTAATCCGGACGATCATCTGGCCCGCCTGCTGCCGCCGCAATCCCTGGAAAGGCCGTGGTACAGCAGCCTGGTGGAGAACATCCAGGAACTGATATCTCCGCCGAAGCTGCCGCCCCTCGAAGTGACGTCGAGGCCGATAGCTGTAAAAGAAATCTGGGGGCAGTACGGCCGCCAGAAGAGATCGTGGGCGCTCTCCACGGCATTTCAGGTTGTGGTCGTGGCGCTGCTGTTCACGGTGTTTTCGAGCAAGGCAGTGCAGCAGGCGGTTAAAGAGACTGTTTCGCTGGTTGCACCTGTGGATGTTTCGGACTTCAAGCCGAAGCTGCAGAAGATGCAGGGCGGCGGTGGCGGCGGAGATCGTTCTCCGTTGCCGGCACCGAAGGGCAAACTGCCGAAGCCCGCGTTGCGGCAATTCACACCGCCGGTGGTGGTGCCGCAGAACATGCAGCCCAAGCTGGCCATGGATCCTTCGATCATCGCGCCGCCGGATGTGGCGCTTCCCCAGGTGAACCTGCCGAATTATGGCGATCCGCTGGCCAAACTAGGGCCGCCGTCCAACGGTCCGGGATCGGGCGCAGGCATCGGATCGGGTTCGGGTGGAGGCGTTGGCGCAGGCAAAGGCGGCGGAGTAGGCGCTGGCGAAGGCGGGGGATTTGGCGGCGGAGTGTTTCACGTAGGCGGCGGTGTGACAGCGCCGATTCTGGTCTACAAAGTGGAGCCGGAATACTCCGAAGAGGCTCGCAAAGCCAAATTTCAGGGCACCGTGGTCCTGTACGTTGAAGTGGATACCACCGGCAAGGCCATTAATCCACGCGTGGTCCGCAGCCTCGGCCTCGGTCTGGACGAAAAGGCCATCGAAGCAGTTCGCAAATGGAAGTTTAAACCGGGCTTGAAGGATGGCAAACCTGTCACGGTGGCCGCCACTATCGAAGTGAATTTCCGCTTGCTGTAGTGCGCCACTGGTATAAACAGTAGTGGATTGACTTACGAGATTCTGGAGCATGCTGCGGATATAGGTTTTCGGGCACATGCTCCAAGCTTGCCCGAACTGTTTGCATGCGCAGCGCAGGCGCTGGTCGAGATCGCGATGGAAACCGCGGATATCGAACCGCGCAGCTCGTATCCGCTCGAAGCGCAAGGCGAGTCGCTCGAATCGGTGCTGGTGAACTGGTTGAGCGAGGTGCTGTATCTGCTTGATGGCCGAAGACTCGCCATGCGCAGTTTTCGCGTCAGGGAACTTACACCTGCCCGCATAAGCGGAGAGGCAATCGGCGAGCCGCGCGATCCATCCCGCCAACCTGCCAAACTGGTAGTGAAAGGAGTGACCTACTACCAGTTGAAGATCGCCCAAGACCAGCAGGGGTGGTTTTGCGAGGTCTTTCTGGATGTGTGAGGCCGGCGATGGAACTGGAAGCGATCGACCGATTCCGTTACTGCATTCCGCAAGACGCGGCGCGCGGCATGCGCACTGAAGTACTGGTGTTTGCCAGCCCGGCGCTGGTCGAACAAATCCGCAAGGATAAATCGCTCGATCAAGCGGTCAACGTAGCGATGCTGCCGGGCATCGTAGGCCCGAGCCTGGCGATGCCCGATATTCACCAGGGCTATGGATTTCCCATTGGTGGTGTAGCGGCTACGGACTGGAACACCGGTGTGGTTTCCCCGGGCGGCGTGGGATTCGATATCAACTGCGGTGTGCGTCTGATGCGCGTTTCGCTCGGCGCGGACGAAGCGCGCGCCCGCATGCGCGAACTGCTGAACCAGGTGTTCCGCGATGTCCCATGCGGAACCGGCGGCGAAGGGCCGATCGACCTGAAGCTCGAGGAATTGGAAGAAGTGCTCGTACGGGGCGCGCAGTGGGCCGTCGCGCAGGGCTTTGGGGAAGCCGCGGATGTGGAATTCGCAGAGGAGCGCGGCGCCCTGCCGGATGCCGATCCAGCCAAGGTTTCCGCGCGGGCCAAAGAGCGCGGGCGGCGCCAGCTCGGCACTATTGGCAGCGGCAACCATTTCCTCGAGATCCAATACGTGGAGCAGATTCACGATGCGGAAGCAGCGCGCGCCATGGGGATCGAACGCGATCAGGTAATGGTGCTGGTGCATTGCGGCTCGCGCGGCCTGGGGCACCAGGTCTGCACCGATTTTCTGGCGCAGATGGGCGAGGCCATGAAGAAATACGAGATCACTCTGCCCGATCGCCAACTGGCTTGCGTGCCCATTCAATCGGAAGAGGGCCAGGCATACCTCGCTGCCATGCGCGCCGCGGCCAATTTCGCATGGGCGAACCGGCAGGCCATCCTGCATTTTCTGCGAGAGGCTTTCCGGCGCATCTTCGGGCCGCAACTACGGATCGATCTCGTCTACGATGTTTGCCACAACATCGCCAAGCGCGAGCATCATCGGCGGAACGGCGATCCCGCGGATGTGCTGGTGCACCGCAAGGGCGCGACCCGCGCATTTCCGCCCGGACATCCTGAGTTGCCCGAAGCGTACCGCCCCATCGGACAGCCGGTCCTGATTCCGGGCAGCATGGGCACGGCGTCTTGGGTGCTGGTGGGCGCGGAAGGCTCCATGCGCGAGAGCTTCGGCAGCGTCTGCCACGGAGCGGGACGTCTGATGAGCCGGACCGCGGCAAAGAAGGGGCGCCAAGCGCACGAAGTGAAGAAGCAACTGGAAGAACAGGGCATCCTGGTGCGCAGCGAAACCAAAGACGGCATTCTGGAAGAAATTCCCGAGGCTTATAAAAATGTGGATGAGGTGATCGAAGTGGTGCACAGCGCGGGGCTGGCCCGTAAAGTGGCGCGCTTGCGGCCTATGGGAGTGATTAAGGGGTGAATGAGGGCCGTCGCGGAAGCGGGCTTACTCTCTGCCTCTCAAATCATGCCGGCCGTTGGTGCCGTCTCGCCTGCGTCTTCTCCAGCAGACAACGATAAGCTTCCTCGCCGTCGATGCCTTGCTCCTTGCCGCTTTCCATTTCGCCGTAACGGCGGTCAAGCATCTCCCGCGTATAGGCGAGCTCGTCGTAAAGGCCGATTACCGCGTCTTCGACGACTTCGGCTGGCTGCCGGCCGGCCTCTCGCGCCATCTTCTCAAGCTCGGCCTGTACGTCTGGGCTGAAATTCACTTCCATCGCTCGGCTCCTCCTCAGAGAATAGCGTGGCTGGGGATTGTAGACCGAAGCGCGTTACGCAAACACCGCCAACCCGGCCGCCGCAACTACGCCATCCTGCGGGCTGGTGCCACCGCTTACGCCAATAGCGCCGACGAATTGGCCGTCCACCACAATGGGAATGCCGCCTTCTACCGGAACCGCTCCCGCCAGCTTCATTACGACAATGCGCCCTCCGGCCACTGCTTCTTCGAGTGCCTTGGTGGGCCGCTTGAAACGGATCGCGCAGGCCGCCTTTTCCTGGGCCACCATTACGCTCGCTATCTGCGTGCCGTCCATGCGCTCCAGGTAAATCAAATGGCCGCCATCATCGACGATCGCAATCACCATGGTCCAGTTGTTCTTTTTCGCTTCTTCTTCGGCGGCGGCAGCGATTTGTTTGGCCGCTTCGAGTGTCAGTGCTTTCTTAATCGCAAGTTGTGGCATCTCCTGATGAGTTTACGCTGGAATACGAACTTCGTGGTGTTATTTGAGGACCAAAGCCGGACCAGGCCCGCCCCTTCTGATATCGTAGATAGTCCGTATGCCCGCAAAAACACCTATCACCGTCGCGCATGGTGACGGCATCGGCCCCGAAATTATGGCGGCCTGCCTCCAGATTATGGAGGCTGGCGGCGCCGCTCTCGAAGTCGAGACTATCGACGTTGGCGAAAAAGTTTATCTGCGCGGAAATACCTCCGGCATCGAACCCAGCGCCTGGGAATCGCTGCTGCGCACCAAGGTGTTCTACAAGGCGCCCACCACCACTCCCCAAGGCGGCGGATACAAAAGCCTGAACGTGACCACGCGCAAGATGCTCGGCCAATACGCCAACGTGCGTCCCTGCGTTTCCTACCACCCCTTCGTCGATACCAAGCACCCCCAGATGGATATCGTGGTGGTGCGCGAAAACGAAGAGGATCTCTACGCCGGCGTGGAATACCAGTTAAGCCCCGAGATGACCTCCGCCATCAAGCTCATCTCGAGCCCCGGCTCGGAGAAGATTGTGCGTTACGCCTTCGAGTACGCGCGGCGGCATAATCGCAAGAAAGTCACCTGTTTCACCAAGGACAATGTCCTGAAGATGACCGACGGGCTGTTCCACAAGATCTACGACGAGATTGCCGCCCAGTATCCCGACATCCAGAAAGAGCATTGGATGGTGGATATCGGTGCGGCCAAAATGGCGGATACGCCGGAGACTTTCGACGTGATTGTCATGCCGAACCTGTACGGCGATGTGCTCTCCGATGTGGCGGCGCAGATTGCGGGATCAGTGGGCCTGGCCGGCTCGGCGAATATTGGGGACAACTGCTCGATGTTCGAAGCCATGCATGGCTCGGCGCCGCGGAGGGCCGGGCAGAATCTGGCAAACCCTTCCGGACTCTTGCTGGGAGGCGTGCTGCTGCTGGTGCACATCAACCAGCCCGATGTGGCGGAACGCGTGCACAACGCGTGGCTGCGGACCATTGAGGACGGTGTGCACACCTACGACATCTTTGCCCATGGCGTGAGCAAAGAAAAAGTCGGGACCAAGGAATTTACCCGTGCTGTCATCGCGCGGCTGGGAAAGAAACCGAATACTCTCAAGCCGGTCAGCTACGCTAAGGCTCCCTCTCTTCCGGTGGGCGGCCGAAGCGTCAGCCAGTCCGCGGCATCCAAGATGGACCTTCGGGGTATTGATGTGATTGTGCACTGGCCTTCGCGCAACCCCCAACAACTCCATGCCGCCGTAAGCAAATATGCAAGCAACGGGATTAAGCTCGACATGATCGATAATCGTGGTGTTATTGTTTGGCCCGCCGGTTTAGCGGCGGCCGAGACTTTCTGCACGGACAGTTTCCGCTGCCGCTTTTTCGCCGATGGCACCGCCGACCCCGGCAAGTTGATCGACCTGGTCCGCCAGATCAGCGACACCGGAGTAGACGTGGTGATGACAGCCACGCTGCGCACTTTCGATGGCCGCGAGGGCTACTCGCTGGCCCAGGGGCAGTAACGTATGGCAACAGGGCAGGGAATGACCTCCAGGCAAGGTCCGTTGGTCGCCGTGATCATGGGCAGCAAGTCCGATTGGGAAACCATGCGGCAGGCCGATGAGATCCTCGGCCAGTTCGAGATCCCCCATGAATGCCGTGTTCTGTCGGCGCATCGGACGCCGGCCGAGACCGCCCAGTATGTGGACCAGGCGGAATCCCGCGGCATCGAAGTGATCATCGCGGCGGCGGGGGGCGCGGCGCATCTGGCGGGCGTTTGCGCCGCCCATACGCTTCTTCCGGTGCTGGGCGTTCCCATGGAGAGTGCTTCCTTGAAGGGTCTGGATTCGCTGCTTTCGACTGTTCAAATGCCTGGTGGTATTCCGGTTGGCACCTTGGCCATCGGCCCAGCGGGCGCCCGCAACGCCGCGCTTTTGGCAGTGGCGATTCTGGCAAACAGCCGCCCGGCGCTGCGCGACAAGCTGCGGCAGTTTCGTAAGGCGCAACGGGACAAAGTGCTTCGCGAAACGCTGCCGTAAGAAAGGACTCATTTGCCGGCCGCCAGCATCCGGCGTACTGCTTGCTCGACTGCCACCCGAGCCGTTTCCATCTCTGCCTCATCCGCATACTTGCCGCGGGGCCAGAAGAAGCCGCGCAAGCCGTCCTTCTTGCGCCGTGGAACTACGTGCACGTGCAGATGCGGGACGCTCTGGCTTACCCGGTTATTGATTGCCACAAAAGAACCCTCGCCGTGCATGCTTTCCTCCACGGCCTTCGCCAGAAGTTGGACCGCCAAGAAAAACGCCGCGACCATGTCCGAGGGAAGATCGTTCAGCGTCTCGATATGCTGCTTGGGAATCACGAGACAGTGACCCGGAAACAAGGGCCGGGAATCGAGGAAAGCCAATGCATGATCGTTTTCCATGACGATACTCGCTGGGTGAGTACGTGTGATGATCTGGCAGAATACGCAGCCGGCGGCCATTTCTCTATGATGCAGCTTGCGGATAGCCCCGTCTTTTGCCCCTCCCTGCGCATGTTATGATGAGTGAGGAAATCCACTGGAGGACACTTCCATGGGCTCGCTAGGTTGGCAGGAAACGTTGGCCATTTTCATCCTGGCATTGGTCCTCTTCGGCCCCAAGAAACTGCCGGAGTTGGGACGAACGCTGGGAAAGGCCATTACGGAATTCCGCCGCGCCTCGAGCGAACTGAGATCTTCGTTCGATCGAGAACTGAAGAACCTGGAGCAGGAAACGGCGCCTATTAAGGAAGCCGCGAGCGAGTATCCTTACGAGCAATACCACTACGACTATTCTTCGGGGTCCCATTATGACCATTCCGTGGGAACCGAAGAGTCTGAATTCACTGCTTCACATCCCCAACTCACAAGCGCTTCCGCAACTGAGGGCGCTGAATCGACGACGTCGTCCGTTTCGCCAGAAGGCACCGTAGCCGTGGGACAGATCGCTGACTTGCCCAAGAATGATCTGCCTAGGGCCGCGAACGGGACCCCAGAGCCGGGCATCCACACCCAGCACGAAGCCCCGCACGAGGCTCCTTCCGAGAACGCGACAGCGGTTTTAAACACGACGGAACACAAAGCGTAACGAATGGATTCACCTGAAGACCAGGCGGGGAGCCGCACTCCCCGCCCGAGTGCTTTCTCCGAAGGCCTTGCCGGTACCGTAGCGGGAGGCGGCGCTTTGCCGCCAACGCGCGCCACCGGCCGCCGGCCGCCCCAGTTGCCACCGCCACCCCCGCCGCCGGGCGGTGACGATGATGATGAAGAGGAAGGCATGCTGCGCATGTCTTTCCTGGAGCATCTCGAGGAGCTCCGTTCCCGTATTATCAAGATGCTCATCGGGGTGGGTGTGGCGTTTGTTCTTAGCTTGACTTTCGCCAACCCGCTTTGGAACATCGTTGCGGCTCCAGCGGTCCAGGCCCTCACAAACTTGGGAGTCAATCCGCCGGAGCTGGCGGCGCTTGCGCCCATGGAGCAATTCAATACCATCTGGGTGAAGATTCCGCTCTTGTGCGCCGCGTTTATCTCCTCCCCCTGGATTCTGTATCAGGTGTGGGCGTTCATTTCCCCGGGACTCTACCGTCGCGAGCGCCGGTGGGCAGTGCCGTTCATTTTGTGCTCCGCCGGTCTATTCATTCTCGGCGGCTTGTTCGCCTATTTTGTCGCTTTTCGCTATGGACTTACCTTTCTTTTGGGCATCGGGTTGGGAAGCCATATCCGGAACGTGATTTCCATCTCCACCTACAGCGACATGTTTATAAATGTCGTACTCGGAGTGGGGTTAGTATTTGAACTACCAGTACTCATATTCTTTCTCACTTTGTTGCGGATAGTAAATCCGCATTTTCTGTTAATTCATAGCCGTTACGCTATTCTTGCCATCTTTATAGTAGCCGCCGTCGTCACTCCAACCCCCGACGCATTCAACATGATGTTATTTGCCACACCCATGTGCATGTTGTTTTTCGTGGGTATTTTCGCCAGTTATCTGTTAGTATTGAGCCGCGAGGGACGCCGCTTCCCGTGGCGAAAGGTATTGGTTCCAGTCATTTCCGTACTAGTGATACTGACCGGAGTCCTAATCCTTGCTATTACTAAATATGGTTTTCATGTGGTACCGCATTGGCCGTTTTTTTCCCGATAAAGACGAATAGGCAATAGTATTGCGTGGTCATTCGATGTAACATCAATAAGCTGACCGATAAGTAAGTTTAACGGCGCGGATGTTGCATTGTGGATCTGTACAAGACTATACAGGAACTTTACACCGAGAAAGAGAAACTCGAACGCGTGATCTCCTCGCTAGAGGAATTGCAACGCACAGCAACTGGCATGGCCGTCGTATCCCTCGGTGGAAAGCGTCGCGGCCGGAAATCCATGAACGCCAAGGAGCGGCAGGAAGTTTCGGAGCGGATGAAAAGATATTGGGCAAATCGCCGAAAACAACGCGCCGAATAAGGCCATCGGTCGGCGTCTTTTCCCATGCCCCATATATAGCCAGCGCAGAGTGATGACACGCCGATAGCGGCTCATGCTCGCTGGCATCTCTCGCTGGCGGCGCTCTCACTCCGGCAATTGCGATTTGTTATAGTAGGATACAAGCAAGCGTGGGCGGCTAGCTCAGTTGGGAGAGCACGGCGTTCGCAACGCCGGGGTCGTGGGTTCGAATCCCATGCCGTCCACCAACTTATCCCACTCATTCTTAAGGCTTTGCGAGTCGCGCGAGTCCCGTGTGCCGTATACGTGCCAAAGACGCTTCAGTAAATCGTTGATTCTTGCCTGTCTCCCCGCGCTCCACTTGGCGTAGTGCTTCCGGATAATAGCCTCGGAATCCCCCAGGATATCCGCAGCCTCCTCGAAAGTTCCGCCCATTTCCAGCACTTCCGTTGCGAGCGTGTGGCGGAAACGGTGCGAGCAGGCGCCAGCAACCCCTGATGCTTGGTAGACGGTTGCCATGGTCCTGGTAACGTCCCGGATAAAGGCTCGCCGCGATCCATGACCACTCCAGAAGAAATAGGGGCAATCTTGTACGTCTGCCCCGCGGGGTACGGGAAGAATGTCAAGAGCGGCCTGCAAGTCGCGATGCACGGGCAGTCTGACCGGCTTGCCGTTCTTGGTCGTGCGCACGAAGATTTCGCCATCCCGAACGCGGTTCCGCTCTAAAGTGGCTACATCGCCGATACGTAGGGCTGTATATCGGAGAAGCATGACAATGGCGCGCGCACGGGACCGTTCGTAGGCGCCCCGCCCGATCGCATCGCACGCTGCGATGATTCTGGCCACTTCGTTGGGCTGGTAGGGTTCTCGAGGCGCCGGCTTTAGGTTCTTGGGCATCTGAACTTCATCTGCCCAGTTGCGCAAGATCCATTCGTTCTTGAGGCAGAACCGGAAGAAATGCCGGAGGATCTCCAGTTCTTTCGTCCAGGTCCGCGCGCTCAATCTTCGGGTGCCGCGGAAGGCGTTCATGGATTCCAGGTCAATTTGGTCAACGGTCCGAATGCCACGCGCCGCTATAAACTCCTCGAAATACCGCAGGGCGCGCCGGCGGTTCCGCTTCGTGCCTTCGGACGCGTCCTGGTGAGCTTCGTGGTAGCTGGTGATCGCCCGCGCAACCTCTCGGCTATGCCGTTTGCATCGCCCGCGCTCCACCAACTCGGTACAGCCGGGCTGGACGCACTCCCGCAGGCCGTAGGAAGGATCTTCGAATTTTGCGAGGTTGCGAACTGCTCTTGCCCAGTCGCGCGTATCCATCGACTCACGAATGCGCTCACCGTTAATTTCGCCATCACACCATATCGGACACGAGCACTTCGTATGTTTCCTGCCTTTTTTACGGTGCGGACAGGCTTTCACGTGCCTGCGCCAGAGGGTCAGCATGCTTCCTCCCATCATAAAGCTCAAGCCGTCCGCTCCTGGTAAATGCGCATTGCCAGCGAGAAAGGAATACGCAGTTCCACCCGCGTCCGCCTGCCCTTCTTCTGCTCTCCGCATTTCAGGACGCCAGGCTGATCCTGAAACCAGCGCAGCACGGTAGACTCGCTGATACCCCACAATTCGGCATAAAACCGCGGCGTGAAGTGTGGATCTACCTGAATCGGTAGTACGTCAGCCTTCATGGTCTCTCTTAGTTCGAGCCTGCCTTGATTATTCGCTTGGATTCAATGACTGCCAGGATCGCCGCTTTCGCAATGCTCAGCGACTGCGACTCAGCGAGTGCGGCATCGATAAATCGGTGAATCTCCATTTGTCGGGCGTCCAGGACCTGAAATGCCTGCTGAAGTTCCTCGATCGATTTCTCCATTTGTTCGCCTCTATGTGATATGCCGGATTGCATTGGATGCGCGGCCCTCGTGGTTTTGCAGGTGAGTTGCTACCGCTTCGCCGATTGCCATATGATTCGATTGCGCGAAATCCGCGAAGCTCTGGGAATCCATTGCATGAATGGTTACGTATTGAACCGACGGAGAAGTATTTGGGGCATTCACGATCGGAGAATTGGATACTGGCGCGTTCCCGCTGCCTACCGCATAGCCGCTGTAAGGACTTGTCACTCCGCCGGGCACGTTATAATAAGTCGGTTGTCCGCCCAGTAGCCCGTGTGTTTGTTTCCAGATGTATGGTTCTGCAACTGTCGGAACAGCACTCATGGTTGAGGTTCGCAAGTTTCCGCGCGCGTCGAAGTCCTCATAGGTGCCATTCATCCCCTGCATCACATTCAGTGCCGTGGGCGCCAGGTACTGATTCTGTGCGAGCTCATTAGTAATCTGATTGACGCGCTGCTGAGGACCGGTCTGGAAAAGGCTTCCGATGAGGGAGAGCAGCCCACCAGCAGCGAGACCAATTGGGCCGGCCGTAGCACCTAGCGATGCCGAAATCATAGGCAGGATTCCGCCGGCAATCGAAGTTGCCCCGCCCGCGAGGTCTAAGTCCCCCGTGACCCCTCCCGAACCGATTCCACGCGCTAACATTGCCGTTCCAG
>JASIAM010000176.1 GCA_030041985.1 Bryobacteraceae bacterium
TAAAGCTGAAAGTACTCCCGCGGCCATGCTCGCTTTCGACCCAGATCCGCCCGCCCATCAGTTCTACCAGCCGCTTTGAGATCGTCAGGCCCAGCCCGGTTCCGCCGTATTGGCGCGTCGCCGATGTGTCCGCCTGGGTGAAGGGATGGAAGATCGCGGACTGCTTCTCCGGGCTGATTCCGATACCTGTGTCCCGAACGCTGAAGTGCAGCTCGAACTGGGACCCCTTGCCGGCGCGAGAAGGCTTGGCCTCCACGCGGACAACGGCCTCGCCGCGATGGGTAAATTTGATGGCATTGCCCAAAAGGTTTACCAATACCTGCCGGAGGCGCAGCGCATCCCCGATCACCACTTCGGGGACGGACCAGTCCACGTCGCAAACCACCTCCAGACCTTTCCGGTGCGCACTTAATGCAAGCGTGCGAATTGTTTCCTCGATAGTCTCTATCGGATGAAAAGCGGTCACATTCAAATCGAGCTTGCCCGCCTCAATTTTGGAGAAATCCAAGACGTCGTTGATTACCGTGAGCAGCCCATCCGCCGAACTGCGCGCCATGGTCAAATATTCCCGCTGTTCCGCACTCAACTCCGTGTCGAGAGCCAGTTCCATCATGCCCAATACGCCATTCATTGGCGTCCGGATCTCGTGACTCATGTTGGCAAGGAATTCGCTCTTGGCGCGGTTGGCGGCCTCGGCAGCTTCTTTGGCGTGTTCCAACTCCACGGTCCTGGCCCGTACCTTTTCTTCAAGCCCGCGCGTAATCGATTCAATGGAGGCCTGACGGGTGGCAATTTCCCACAATTCCCGGACACCCTGAATGCACATTTTCACGAGGATGACATCTTCAAAAATCACCCAGGCGGCATGCTCTACCCAACGCCAGGGGCTGGGAGCCAGGATGCCAAATACCGACTGCGGGAAAAAGATGCCTCGGAGCGCATGATCAACCGCAACCACCAGGGTGGCGGGGACCAGCACGCGCCAATCGCGATAGTACGCGAGAAAGGCGAGTGAGCCGAACACATGGAAGTGCGTCTCGATGCGGCCTCCGCTCAGGTGAATCAGCAGGCTCGACATTAGCATCTGGCACACCGCCACCGTGTGGCGGGTGAAAGCATCGCGGGGCCGAACCACGGTCAAGAACACGGGAAGGCTCGTGATGGCGCCGCCCAATAGCACGGCTAACCAGACATGAATGTGAATGTGGCTGGTGGCGCCAGACCAGGCTCGCGGAGAAATCCAAATGGCGGCTATGATGCCCGCCACCCATTGCACCACCATGAGAATGGAAAAAAGACGGCTCGTCTGGGTGTAGATCCGGTTTTGATGTTCCGTCACCAGCTCGCGGACACGCAGGCTGGTTTCTTCCGACTCCTCCGGACCCGAAGGAACGATCTGGCCAAACTGGATGTCACGATTCGGCATGGCTCATTCTCCTCGCAAACTACAGCCGAATACCGGCGTCGCGATCGGCAATTTCTCCGGGCGTGAAATCTTCTTCTGAAGCAGGGCTGTGATCACGGTTCGGCCAGCGTTGTCGCCCGCATGCCCACGGAAAGCGGTGATACCTCCCTCGAACAACAATCGGCCGGCAGCGTCATAGAGCAGGGTCTGCCCGGACGTATAGGCCCCGAATTGCTGCGCCACTCTCGATTCCGGATCTTCGAATACCCGCACACCGGGGATGGCGCGTGCTTGTGAAAACAGCTTGCTTTTCCTCCAAGCGATGGCCTGGCTGGCTGGCAGAGTAAAAAACACGTCGGCCTCCACCGAACCACCAGCCTGAGCCAGGAGGACGCCCAATTCCGATAAACTGGCGCTCGAGCACTCGCATTCCGGATGCGCAAACAACAGCAGTGTGGATCTTCCAGTAGTGCGGCTGATGGGCGCGTGGAAGGGCCATTTCGCCGGCGGCTCGGCGGCTCGGCCCGGAGTGGTCGAGTACCTCCACAACACACTGACTCCAAATGCGGTCAGCGGCAGCCATAAGGCGACTGCCGCTACCACCAGCAATTTCTTCTCTAGGACAGGAGTTAAGGACATTCCGGAAACTCTATATGACACATCGGCCGAAGACGGGGAAACATTAGACAGCTCAATCGCTCGACCAGCAGCAGCGCGATATGGGAAGGCCTTAGCTGACAGGCATCTCGCCAGCAAACCCGTCACCGGTAAGCTTGGCGACGGTTCTTTACACTGGTAATCTCGACGCTGCTATCGCCGCGGAAATCGAAGAACACGCGGTAGTCGCCACAGCGGAGCCGGAAGCCAGCCAGTGGTGGTTTGAGCTTTTTCACATCGCCGGTGCGGCTGACCAGGTAGCGGTCAAGGCAGTAGAGAATCTGCATTGCAATCTCCCGCTGAATCGCGCGCAGATCTAAGCGCGCTTCCGGCGACCAGATGACCGCGATCCGCTCGGGCGCGGTCTCCTCGTTCACTGCTTCAGCCCAAACTCGCGAAGGATATCTTCATGGGCGATGCCCTCGCCGCGAGCCAGTGAAGCACGGGCGCGCTCGAGCGCCGCCGCCGCTTCCGGCGTGATCTCTTCCTCTTCCACTGCAGCCAGGGCCAGCGAACGTGCCAGCGGCTCCACCATCACTTCCAGCAAGCCTCGCACCGCCTTCAGCTTTTCTCCCGGCAGCATATCCAGCAGCGCGTGGGCCTGCCGCCGCTGCTGGTCGAAATTCGATTCCATTGCTT
The DNA here is from genome assembly GCA_030041985.1 of Bryobacteraceae bacterium. Taxonomy (GTDB): domain Bacteria; phylum Acidobacteriota; class Terriglobia; order Bryobacterales; family Bryobacteraceae; genus PSRJ01. The sequence continues at coordinate 2,702 of JASIAM010000176.1, forward strand.
TTTAGTTTACCTGCCCGCGACGCAAAACACCTTAGCACTGCACCTAACCAAGTGTTAGTACAAGAGGCCGGCGTCCGCCTGCCGTCCTGGCTTGGCCGCACGGCTACACAGATGCCGCCACTGGTACCTTCGTAGTTGCGCCGCCGCGCCTCGACGGGCGATGATACTTTATGGTCGCGTTTGTGCTTCAGTCAGCCTGTGTCAGATCTTTGACTTATGCGTGTTGAACCAACTATTCGGCCTTGCCCCCGCAAATTGCAGACACTTGGTCTGATTCTTTGGGCGTCCGGGCTTCTGATTCACACGATCCATCACGGCGGCCTCGCCACCAACCTCGCATATATCGGGCCGGGCGCCGGTTTCGCGTTTATCGGTTCGTTTCTGGCGGTAATCGGCGGCGTACTGTTGGGCCTGATCTCTCTTTTGACATGGCCCTTCCGCATGGTTTGGCGGGCGCTTACCGGCAGCCAAGGTTACAAAAAGGCGAAAATCCGGAAATTGATTTTCCTGGGTTTGGATGGACTCGATCCGGGACTAGTCGAAAGATATATTTCTAATGGAAAGCTGCCGAATTTTCGCAAACTGCGCGAGAGCGGTGATTTTCGCCGGCTGCGCACCACCTTTCCCGCGCTCTCGCCGGTTGCCTGGTCCACCTTCGCCACCGGCGTCAATCCGGCGCGGCACAATATGTTCGATTTTCTCAACCGCAGCCTGCGAACGTATCTGCCCGAGCTTTCGTCGGCGCGCGTGCGCGAGCCGAAGCGCATTTTAAAGCTGGGAAAATACCGCATTCCCTTGAGCCGGCCGATCGTAGAGATGCGGCGCAAGAGCCGCACCTTCTGGCAAATTCTGGGGGAGCACCAGATCGGATCGACCATTCTGCGGGTGCCCATCACCTTCCCGCCGGAGAAGTTTAATGGCCGCATGCTCTCGGCCATGTGCACGCCGGATTTGCTCGGCACGCAAGGCACGTTCGCGTTCTTCACTACTACCGCGGGCGCCAGCGCCATGGAAAGCGGTAATCAATTCCCGCTTACCAAGTGCGACGGTGGTTACTCGGGTAAAATCCAGGGGCCGCAAAACGGCATGGTCGAAGGCGGCGGCGATCTCGAAATCCCCTTTCGTCTGAAAATCAATGGCTCCGCAGCCACTCTGGAAATTGAGGGCGAGAAACACCCGCTCAACGAAGGGGAATACTCATCTTGGATTGCGTTGAATTTTCAAGCGCCGCTGGGCATCAAAGTGCGCGGCATTGCGCGTTTCCTCTTTAACCAAACCCCTTCCGGCCCCACTCTCTATGTGACTCCCATCAATATCGACCCCGAGCACCCAGCGTTGCCCATCTCGCATCCCTCCTTCTATGCGACCTATCTCGCCAAACTGCTGGGCGAATACGCAACCCTCGGAATGGCCGAAGATACCTGGGCACTCAATGAAGGCGCTATCGATGAAAAAGCCTTCCTCGATCAGGCCTACCTAACGTACGAAGAGCGGCGCGCCATGTTTCAAAGCGCTCTCGAGCGGACGCGGCGCGGCGTGGTGGCCTGCGTGTTCGATACCACCGATCGCGTCCAGCACATGTTCTTCCGCCACCTGGATCGTGGCGGAAAATATGCAGGAACTATTGAAGACCTGTACCGCCGCGCGGACGAACTGGTGGGCGAAACGCTGCGGCACGTGGATGACGACACGGTTTTATTCGTGCTTTCCGATCATGGATTCGCGTCCTTCGAGCGCGGCGTCAACCTCAACACCTGGCTGCGCGAAAACGGCTACCTCTTTCTGAAACCCGGAGCCACCGGCGACGGCCAATATCTGAAAGAGATCGACTGGAGCCGCACCAAGGCCTACACCTTCGGGCTGGCGGGAGTCTACATCAATCAGAAGGGCCGCGAAGCGGAGGGTATCGTGGATCGCAAAGAAGCCGCGGCACTGAAACGCGAACTGGCCGCGCGGTTGAGCGGCCTCGAGGACACCGTGCGCGTGCGCACCGGCATTCGCAAAGCATGGCCTTCCGACGCTCTCTACACGGGACCGTACCTGGATGCGGCCCCGGATGTCGTGATCGGTTACGAAAACGGCTACCGCGCTTCGTGGGATGCCGCAGTGGGTAAAGTATCGGCCGAAGTGTTCGACGACAATCGCAAGGCCTGGAGCGGCGATCACTGCATCGACCCCCACCTGGTGCCGGGCATTCTCTTTTCGAACCGTAAAATCGGCGCGGACAACCCCGGCATCGAAGACATGGCCCCTACCGCGCTCGATTTGTTCGGCATTCCCATTCCGGCATATATGGAAGGCAAGCCGGTGCTGACCACGCAGCCCGTGGCGGCGCCCGCTGAGGTGACCGCATGAAGGCTCTTGTCTTCCCTGCCCTCACACTCACCGCATTCCTTCTCTCCAGTTGCTCCCACCAGGCCATCCGTGCCAGCGCGGCCGGCCGCCGCATGATCGCCCTGGGTATTGATGGAATGGATCCCGCTTTCCTCGAGCGACATTGGGACTCGTTGCCCAATCTCCGGCGGCTTCACATGCAAGGCGATTTCGAGCGCCTGGGAACCACCATACCGCCCCAAAGCCCGGTCGCATGGTCCACGGTTGCCACCGGCCTCGATCCGGGCGGCCATGGCCTTTTCGATTTCGTCCATCGCGACCCGGCCACGCGCGAGCCGATCACCTCCATGGCCGAGGTCACCGATCCCAAAACCACGCTGCACATCGGGCCTTATGTGATTCCTCTCAGCTCGGGTACGGTAGAAAATATGCGTGCCGGCCGGACTTTCTGGCAGGTGCTCCAGGACCACGGCATTCCCGCCACCGTGATCCGCATTCCCGCCAATTTTCCGCCCGCCGAATGCGAGCAGGAATCGCTTGCGGGCATGGGCACGCCGGATTTGAACGGCTCCTTCGGAACCTTCAGCTTCTTCACAGACGATCCCGCCGAGACGCGCAACCAGGTTTCCGGCGGCCTGATTATGCATCTCCATGGACAAAATGGCCGCTATACCTTGCGTATTCCGGGGCCGCCCAACACGCTGCGTAAAGACCGCGCCGTCTCTGTGATCGACCTCCCTGTCCATGCCGATCCGACGGCGGACGTCGCGCGGTTCGATGCGCCGGAAGAGCAGTTCGTCCTGCGCCAGGGCGAGTGGTCCGATTGGCAGCGCGCCGATTTCACTCTTATTCCGGGTTTGAAAAGTGTCTCCGGAATTTTTCGCATTTATCTGCAGCAGGTCCATCCCCATCTGCGCGTTTATGTGAGCCCGGTGAATATCGATCCCGGCGAACCGGCGCTGCCCATTTCCACTCCCGACAAATACAGCGCGATTCTGGCCGGCAAGCTCGGCCCTTTCTACACGCAGGGCATCGCCGAAGAGACCTCGGCATTTCGCGCCGGCATTCTTTCCAAAGACGAGTTTCTAGTGCAGAGCAACAAAGTACTCGATGATAGCCTGCGCATGTTCCATTACACTCTCAGCCAGTTCTCGAACGGACTACTCTTTTACTATTTCTCGAGCGTCGATCAGAACTCGCACATGCTGTGGGGTAAATACGAAGACGACCTGCTCAAAATCTACGAAAAAGTGGATGGCGCAGTGGGAGACGCCATGGCGCAACCCAACACCGACCTGCTGATCCTCTCCGATCACGGCTTCGCGCGCTTTGATCGCGCTGTCCATCTGAACACCTGGCTGATGCAGCAAGGCTTTATGACCCTTGACGACCCCACCAAAACGGGCGATGACACCGGATTCGTTCACGTAGATTGGTCCCGGACCCAAGCCTACGCGCTGGGCTTGAACGGCATCTATCTGAATCTCTTCGGCCGCGAGAATGGCGGCATCGTGGAACAGGCCGATAAACAGGAAGTGCTGGATGATATCGCGAAAAAGCTGCTGGAATTCCGCGATCCTGTGACCGGCGATCACGTCGTCGATAAGGTCTACTTCTCCTCAACCGCTTACCGCGGGCACAATTTGAGGCTCGCGCCGGACATCATCGTCGGCTTCCGCCGCGGGTACCGCGCTTCGTGGCAGACCGCCCTGGGCGCGGTTCCGCCGGTTGCCATCGAAGACAATGACCAGGCTTGGATCGGCGATCACTGCATGGCCGCCGACGAAGTGCCCGGGGTGCTTCTCAGCAACCGCAAATTCCGCTCTATGCACCCGCAAATGTACGATGTCCCGGTGACCATCCTGAACGAGTTCGGGGTGTCCGCCATTAGTGGCATGCTGGGGCAATCTGTTTTCTGATATGGACCTGTTGAACGGCATCATCAACGCGCTGTTGCGCTGGTTTTACGCGGCTTTTTCGTGGACCGGCCCCAGTGCTCCAGCAGTCAGCCTCACGGTGCTATCCGTGCTGGTGGGCCTCGGCATGTTATGGGTATTCCGCAAGACCTCCAACCAGACGCGCATTCGCGCGGTGAAGAAAAAAGTCTACGCCTACCTGCTCGAAATGCGCGTGTATGGCGACGATCCCGCCGCTACCTGGCGAGCCCAAAAATCCTTGATGAGCGCCAACCTGCGCTATATGGGGCTGGCGCTGAGGCCGGCGCTGTGGATGGTCGTGCCGGTGGGCATTCTGCTGATTCACATGGAGGCATTCTATGGGCGGGCGCCTCTCGAACCGGGCCACCCGGTGGTGGTTACGGCAGCGCTCCGCAATGGCGCGAGTGGCCCCGCGCCTGAACTACAGGCGCCGCGCGGTGTCATTATCTCGGCCCCTCCGGTGCGTGTTTTGGATGAAAACCAGGTGAGCTGGCGCATCGTCCCACAAACCGCCGCTTCCGGCGAATTGCGTTTCGAAATCAACGGCCATAGCATCGCCAAGGAAATCGTCGCTGGAGGCGGGCAGCGCTTCATTCCCGGACGGCGCGTGCAATCGGCTTGGGAGGCTCTGTGGCATCCCGATGAACCGCGCATCCCCACAGCCGATCTCGAATGGGTGGATATCGCCTACCCCGAAGCCTCCATTCCGCTGTTCGGTTTCCACATCAACTGGCTGGTGTGGTTCCTGGTGGTTTCCATGCTGGCGGCCCTCCTACTCAAAAAACGCTTCGGCGTAACGCTGTAGAATGGATTGAAATGTTCGGACCGACTATTCGATTAAACAAAGACCTGTGGGACCGCATCAAGAAGTGCGCCGGCGCCGCGGGATACAGCTCTCCAGAAGAGTTCGTGGAACACATACTGGAGCGCGAGCTGGCCAAGCTCGAAGACGCTGTGACCGACGAAGAAATCGTCAAAAAGCTCCAAGGCCTCGGCTATATCGACTAGCGCCCGCGAAACCAATCGAAACCGGACCACCTCTCAGCGAAGCCTAAGGGGCCCGTATCGATGTAGAGGGTCCCGGTCACCTGAATCGGATCTCCACCGTCCAGACTCGCTAGCCAGAGCGTCTTTTGGTTGCTTGCGAGCCCGTGGATCTCGATGTAGGGAGCGTCGCTTCTCGTAAACAAAATGTGCCGGCCATCGGCTGACCACAGTGGCTCTTCTTCGTGGTAGCCGGAATCGCTGATGAGCCGGTACGTCGGCCGCGATCCGGTGCGATCGCTAATCCAGATTTTGCGTTGCGAAAGCAGCTCATTGAGGCGTTTTCGTGAGGCCGGATCGCAGCCGCATTCGAGGTCCTGCTCCTCTGATGCTGCCGGAGCTGGTTCGGCGGAATACGCAATCGAATTCCCATCCGGCGACCACGTAGGCGACAGTCCCACGGAGTCTTTGCCAGTCAGGTAATGCACGGCGAAGTTATCCAGATCCATCACGGCAATCCGCTTGTTGTGCCACTGATTGCGCTCGTCGCCCGCCGCGACAACGAGTTCGTTGCGCACCGGCGATAACGATAGAAAATCCGGATAGAGCAGCGTAGTCACACCGAGCGAGCGCGGCTTTCCACCGGATGCAGGCATCAGAAACAACTCATCGCCATCGGATGCTTCCGAAGCCGAAAATTCCTCCTGTCTCCAAAAGACAATCGACCTGCCGTCGCGCGTCCAGATATAAGGCGCCCAGTCTTCGCTGGTAGATTCGAGAATCTTCGGGTGCGCCCCGTCTGCCAGAACCACACGGCAAAGGCGAGTCACCGGGTGATCATTGGGCGCGTTCGGATCGCCGGCAGTGTAGATCATCTCCGAGCCATCCGGACTGAAGATACCCAGCGAGGCGTCTGCGATCATTTGGACCGGCCCCTGCCAGTCGTTGCCGGCGCTATATCGATAAATTCCGTCGCGATCCTCCGGCCGCATCCACAAATCGTCCGTTACCGGCGACCACCGCACCGGCCCGGCAGCGGTGATTCTGCGATTCTTGCTTCCATCAATCGAGACGACAAAGAGGAACTCATTCTGCTCGTACGAAATCCACTTGCCGGAAGGGGAGAAACGGGGAGATCTAATACCGCCGCCCACCAAGTTATGTGGTTCGCCATCGGGCAGGGCGCGTATAGAGAGCCCGTTGTTTTCCCCAAAGGCGATCATACCCAGCCCCCGCGCCGCGCCGCCTCCTCTCTTTGTCGCAGCTACTGCGGCTCCGAGTGCGCCAAAAACGAAAGTTCGTCGATTCACGGCCAACCTCCACACGGGGCCGGGCAGGTTTTGTGCCAAAACACATACCCCGCCGCTCTGTTTCCGCTATTCCAATCGCCTCGCTGTGCACGCTGCCACACGCGCGCGTGGCAGAATTTCACACGGCCCCTATAGCCGGGGAAGGCGCAGCCAGCAGGCGGTTAATGAAATGGGTATCGAGCCGGCCCTCCAGGAAAGCGGGATCGGCCAGGATACGCTTGTGCAGAGGGATCGATGTATGAATTCCTTCCACCACAAACATATCGAGCGCGCGCCGCATGCGGGCGATGGCTTCGGCGCGGTCGTTCCCATGGGCAATCAGCTTGGCGATCAGCGAATCGTAATAAGGCGGCACCACGCAATCGGCGTAGGTCCAGGTGTCCACGCGGATGCCGATGCCGCCGGGAGGATGAAATCCCGTGATCCGTCCCGCTGAAGGAGCGAAGGTCTCCGGGTTCTCGGCATTGATGCGGCATTCGATGGCGTGCCCGCGCAACTGCACCGGACCGCGCAAGAGAGCGCGCAAGCGCTCGCCCTGTGCAATACGAATCTGGCTCTTCACGATGTCGATCCCGGTGGTGGCTTCGGTAACCGGGTGTTCCACCTGGACACGCGCATTCACCTCGATGAAATATAGGTTGCCGTTCTCATCCATCAAAAACTCCACCGTGCCTGCGTTCGTATATCGCGCCGCCGAGAGAGCCTTTTGCAGCCGCGCGGAAATTTCGTGGCGCAGCGTGTCGTTCATGGCAGGTGAAGGAGACTCCTCGAGTAGTTTCTGGTGCCGCCGCTGGATACTGCATTCCCGCTCGCCCAGGATCTCCACACTGCCCAATTCATCGGCCAGCACTTGAAATTCGATGTGGCGCGGCGCGGCAATATATTTTTCCAGGTAGACGTCCGGCGAACTGAAGGCTGCGCCAGCCTCCTGGCGGGCCTGTTCCAACAGAGATGGCAGCGCGCCCGCGCTCTCCACCACGCGCATGCCGCGGCCCCCGCCTCCCGCAGAAGCCTTGAGGATGACGGGATAGCCAATTCGCTCCGCCACATCGACTGCCTCCTCCGCGCTGGCGAGCACCCCCGCCGATCCCGGAAGAATCGGAACTCCCATTTCCTGCATGAACCCGCGCGCCCGTTCCTTCACGCCCATCAGCCGGATCACGTCCGGTTTCGGGCCAATGAAGGCTATACCGGACGCTTCACAGACCTCGGCGAAATCGGCGTTTTCACTGAGGAACCCGTAGCCCGGGTGGATGGCATCCACATTCGTAATTTCGGCGGCGCTGATGATCGAGGGCACGTCGAGGTAACTGCGCGCGCTCTTGGCCGGTCCGATGCAGATGGCCTGATCGGCAAAACGCACATGCGAGCTATAGCGGTCGGCTTCCGAGTATACGGCGACGGTTCCTATTCCGAGTTCTTTGCAGGCGCTGATGATGCGGATGGCAATTTCGCCGCGATTGGCGATCAGGATTTTCTTAAACCGGCCGGATGGCAAACAAGGCCTCCCCGTATTCCACCGGTTGTCCATTTTGGACGAGTTTACTTTCGAGGATGCCGGCGACTTCGGCTTCGATCTCATTCATCAGCTTCATTGACTCTATAATGCAGAGTACTTTTCCAGGCTGGATACTTTCCCCCACTCGCACGAACGGCGGTGCGCCCGGCGAAGCAGCCTCATAAAAAGTCCCCACAATGGGCGACTTGACGAGCACCAGGTTGGCATCGGGTTCGGGCCCCGCCGGAGCGGCTGGCGCCGGTGACACCCGCCGTGGCGGTAGTGCGGCGGGAGGAACATTTTCCGTAGAGGGAATCAGAATCTCCTGCCCTTGCGCCAGCCCGCGGCGGATGCGCACGCGATTTTCCCCGCGCTGCACTTCCAGTTCCGCAATTCCCGTCTCCATGGCCAACTGGATTAATTCACGAATTTCGTCAGCAGTCATTAATCGACTAGCTTAGCGCGAACACGTAGACGGACCCCACAAAGCAACCGGAAAATCTGAGGGTTGGTCCCGCACGGGTAGCCACGCTTTCAGCAATCAGCTTTCAGCTATCAGCTTTTAGGATCGGCTTACTGCTGTTGGATTGCGATGTTCGAAAGGATGGCCAAAGTTGAAACGAATGCTGACCGCACACCTTCCGAAGCTGAAAGCTGATTGCTGAGAGCTAAAAACTGGCCATGCGGAAGATTGCCAGTTCCTTTGGTTATCTCGGGCTTGCTTCTGCGACCTCTGCCCTGATCCGCGGCCCTCAGCGTCGGCGGTGAAGCCACAGCCTCACAACGGGAATCGCCCCAAGCCCGGAAATGGCAAACCGCCTGATTTCGCGGGCGCCGGAGCGGGAGATTCGGAAGGTGGCGGCGGCGGTTGGTAACTGCCGAAATTCAGATCGGCGGGGGCAAAGCCCAGGTTGCGGTCAAGCACCATTTCGATCGTGCTGCCTTTGGCCAAGATGGCATCAGGACCGCGGGTCAGTAACACGCCGATCATTCCAGCGGCGGCTCCCGCGGCTGCGCCGATCCCCGTACCAAGGCCAATATGCTGGGTAGCTGCGCCTGCAATTACGCCTACACTAGCCCCCGCCGCTGCTGCCTCTCCTATTGTGCGGGCGTCTCCGGCCTTGTTCCCTTCGCTGACCACTTTGCCCTCCGCCTTGTCCAGTTCCTCATCGGAGAGGCTATCCACACCACCCAGGCGGGCACGAAAATCGCGCGTAACACCGTTGGGCAGCGTGAGCGAATCGAAACGCACCCACAATTCCCCGCGGCCCTTCACCCGGCCCGGCTTCTTCACTTCAGTGACGGTGCCGATCACGTAACTCCCGGCCGGAATCACGATCCGGCTGTTCGCCAGAATGGGAAATACGGTTTGCAGATAAACCCGGTCGCCTTCCGCCGAGTGCTTGGTGCTCACACTGTTGATCAAGGCCAGCGGCACACGAGTACCGGCCGTAACTGTATAATCGCCAGGCGCGGAAGGTCCTACGGTGCCGGCCTGCCGCCAGGCTTCGGGTTGGGGAGCCGGCTGGGCCTCACTCGGGCGATCCTGCGCCATGAGAGGAATCGCCAGACAAATGACCACGAAGCAACCGCGTAACGACATGGACAGGCTCCTTAACCGATTCTAGCCTACATATCAAACGCGGCTAATTGCCGGAAGGTTGCGTGGGAAGAATTATATTCGCGGCACTGGTCTGGCCGCCCGCCGTCACCTGGATCTGCGGATTCGCCGGTAGATTGCCGGGCAGTATGAGGTTGATCTGATAGATCCCCGGCGAACCGGGCGTCACACCAGCGTATTGAATGTTACTAGTCCCCTGGTTTCCGCCGTTAGCCCAGGAAGCCACGGCCGTTCCATTGAACAGCACCTGGAGATTGGTGTTGGTGGGCGCAGGCCCTCCCGGTATGTCCGATTCTCCGGCAATGCTATTCATGCTGGGATCGGCGCCCAAGCCGGTGACATAAAGGATGATGGTCTCTCCGGGCACCGCGGGTGCGTTGGAAGTGATCTGGGAATAGTCGGCATGTTGCGCGATCACAAATCCGTCGCTGGTGGCGAACAGTTGCGGTGCCACCGGAACCAGCGTAATGGTGGCCGTGGGCCCGTACCAACCCTGCCGGTTCACAACCACGTTTACGTTGCCGGGGTTAAAGTAACCTGGTACCAGCAGGTTGATTTGCGTGGGGGAAACGTAGATCAGGGGCGCCCACAAGCCGTTAATGCTGACCTGCACACCGCCGAGTTGGAGCGGTAGTGAGGTGGCGTTCGACGCCAGCCCGACCGGCGGCGAGTAGGAAAGATTAGAGCCGAAAAGGCTAATGACGGAATTTACCGCAAACGGGCCGGGCACGAAATCTGCGCCATTAAGAATGCTATCGGAAGTGTAAACAGGCCCCTGCGCGCTCGCCAGGCGCACCGCCAGCGTCCCCAGGACTACCCATGCGCGAAACAAGATATTGATCTCCGAAATGTTGGTGGGGAGTATACTCGAAATCTATCGAAAATTTATAGAGGCTCTATTATGCTCGATCACGCCAGGAATCAGCTATTGACGCAAGTGGGTCCTGGAACTCCCATGGGAGGCCTCTTGCGGCGCTACTGGATGCCCATCGCGGCCGTAAGCGAGTTTGAGAAAACCAATGTCAAACCGGTGCGCCTTTTGGGTGAGGACCTGACGCTCTACCGGGATTTGAGCGGAACCTTCGGGCTGGTTGGCCGGCTTTGTCCGCATCGCCGCGCCGACCTCTCCTACGGCTTCGTCGAAGCGCATGGCTTGCGCTGCAATTATCACGGCTGGCTCTTTGAGGAAACCGGCCGTTGCACGGCCCAACCCTACGAAGATGCGGCCGCCCCGGAGGCTTGTTTTCGAGACAAAATTCGCATCCAGGCGTACCCCGCCGCAACTCTCGCGGGCCTCGTCTGGGCCTACCTGGGACCGCAGCCGGCGCCGCTGGTCCCCAATTGGGAGCCCTTTTGCTGGAAGAACGGCTTCGTACAGATCGTGTTTGCCGACGTGCCCTGCAACTGGTTTCAATGCCAGGAGAATTCCATCGACCCGGTACACTTCGAGTGGATGCATGCCAATTGGAGCATGCGCCTGCGAGACCAGACGGGTCCCTACGCGCCCCGGCACCTCAAGCTGGAATTCGACGAGTTTGACTACGGATTTCAGTACCGGCGCATTCGCGAGGGCATGAACGAGTCCGACCCCATGTGGACCGTAGGCCGCGTCTGCCTTTGGCCCAACGCCCTATTCACCGGCGATCACTTCGAGTGGCGCGTGCCCGTGGATGATGAAAATACTTTGAGTGTCACCTGGGCGTTCAGCCGCGTGCCCAAAGAGAGCGAGCCTTATGTGCAGGAGCGTATCCCCGCGTGGCATGGACCCGTAAAGGACCCTGCAACCGGGCGCTGGATCTCGAGCCACATCATGAACCAGGATTTCGTCGCCTGGGTGGGCCAGGGAACCATTGCCGACCGTAGCCAAGAGCATCTGGCCACCAGCGACCGGGGTATTCTGCTGCTGCGGAAGCGCTTGCTGAGTGAACTGGACGCCCTGGCGCGGGGCGAGGACCCCAAAGGCACAATCCGCGATGCAGCGATCAACCAGTGCGTGCCATTGCCCGTAGCCGAGCGGAAATTGCTCATCGAAGGTTTGCCGCTGGAGGAATTGGCGCGCCATCCCGTCCTGGGCCGTCAGCTATTAGATGGATATCCGTTTCAGGCAGGCCAGCCCGCCGAAGTGCGCGCGGCTTATGAAGCGGCCATGGGAATCGGCCACACGGCTAACGCCTAAAACAGCGCTTCCATCAGGCTCACCAGCAAGTCGCGATTCACCGGACCTGTCCGCGCGCTACGCCAGTCATAGAAGCGCCAGGATGCCTGATTGTCTTCGATGCAGTAGAACAGAAGCTGATTGCGAATTTCCAGATGATCCAGCATCTTCTGGTTGTAGGTACGCACCTCGCCTTCCAGGATGTACGGCACCAGGAATTTCTCTGTCGAAACAAGCTGCGGTCCGGCCAGGAAACTGATCTGCATCTGCCGCCCTTGCGAGCTGATCTGTATCAGATTTGTTCCCGATGCCCGAAACATTTCCGGGGCGTATTCGGGCGGGGAAAGCTCGATCTTGGCGTCCGCCAATGCGCTGTTTACCGAGTCCACAAACTCGGCGCAAATCCGGTGGAGTTCACAAGCCCCCTGCCGCCGCAACCCTGCCACCATGGAAGAATTCATCGACAGGCGCTCGGAGCGCCTGGTGGCATCGATCTGTTTGGCGAGCCGCTCGATGGCGTCATCCGGATACATAAGGGGGGAACCTTATTGTAAGGCGTCGACTGTGTTTCTGGCTAATCGGCCCCGCCCCATGCCGCGCTATTCGACAGTAAATGCCGCTTTGGCTTCGTAACTCTGGTTGCCGATGGCGTCTTTCACCTGAATCGCGATCCCATATTCCCCCGGATGCGTATTTTTTTGCGTGGTGATCGACATCGATGCCGGAATCCAGAGCTTGGGGTAAAACGAATCCGTCTGGTCCGTGGTCGGCTCCGGCTGTGTCCAAAGTGCTTTGCCGGATTGGTCCAGTACGGATACTACATAGCTGACATCGATCTTGTTTTTCGGGCCGTAGCGGAACCCGGTAATGTCAAATCGCGTCCACACGGCATCTCCTGCGCGATAAGCCGGCTTCTCTACCGGCTGCGTATCGTCTTCGGAGCGAAAGAACCGCAGATTGCTCACGGTCAGCATGCCGCCAGGCGGGAGATTGTGGCCGCGCACCGCAAAAGGCACTTTCAATATCGATTGCGACTTGGCGACCACATCATTCACCTTTACGACAATTTGATAGGTCCCCGCGCCAATCAACGGCGGCACAGCGATTTCGGTTGCGATCCGCGGCATCCAATCTTTATCCTGCGGGCTGACTTCTTCCGTTACTTCGTTCTTAACCGGCTCGACCAGCAGCACACCCTTGGGATCGAACGCCTCTACCGAGTAGCTCAGATGAATCTTTTCGTCCGGCGTTTTCTGATAGTTGTGCACGCGGCAGGAGAAAAAGATGGTCTCGCCCGGAATGACCTCGGAGCCTGTGGGAAGAGCCGCGCCGCCATCGGAGTTTGCCACCAGGGGCCGCACGATTTCCAGCGGGGCCGCAGCTAGAGGGAACGCCAAAGCCAGCAGCGCCAGTGCCCGCATACATTCGATTCTATCGTGCGCTCCGCCCGTCCGCTTCCCTTGCTCGATCGAGTAGGATCTCGAGCAGAGCCGAATGGCCCTCGAGCGGCTTCGTAACGTGAATTTCCACACCGGGCCGAACCTTCATCAGGCCCTCCACCAGGGCTGGTAAGTCGCGTTCCAGATGCATCCCCAGCGTCAGAAAATAAGGGATCACAACGATCCGGCGAACTCCACGCCGCACCAGACGGTCCACGGCCTCGGCAAGATCCGGCTGGCCCAATTCGAGAAACGCCGGTTCGACGTGGGGGAATGCGCCGGCGCGCGCGAACTCGGCGGCAAGTGTGCGTACTCCCTCATTTGCCGATTCGATGCGCGAACCGTGGGCGAAAACGATGAATCCGGTAATCAGAGCCGGAACGCACTATAGCACACTCGCAAGCTAAGAAGCTGCCAACTGGAGTTCAAATTGCAACGAAGTTAGACACGGGACGGGCGGGTGACTCGTAAAGTCATTTCGGCAGTTGTTGGTTTATGGATAGCAATTCCGGCCTTCGCGCAGGATTCCGCCGCGCAGGATTCGGCCGATAGAAGCGCATTTCCCTCATCCAGCGCACCCGCAACCACCACGCCCTCGAATTCGACAGTTTCCGCCAAGTGGAAGCATTTCGTAGAGGAGACGATCACGCCGCTCACCCTGGGGGCGGGCGGTATCAACGGCGCAATTTCCCAAGCCACCAATTCCGACCCGCGTTACGGAACCAACTTTGGAGCATTTGCCGAGCGTTTCGGCGCTTCTACGGCCGATAACGTGACACAAAACTTCTTCGGTGACTTCGTAATGGCATCGGTATTTCATGAGAACGTCATCTATACGCGAAGAGGTCCGAACTACGGAGGCATCTGGAAACGCGCCGGCTACGCCATCAGCCGCGCCTTGATCACCAGAGCGGACAGCGGGGGCAATATATTCAACTGGTCGAACGTCACCGGCACGGCCATGAGCGCAGGTTTTTCGAACCTCTATTACCCTCGTGCGAGCAGAACAGGCGAAGCATTTGCCATCCATTTCGGAACGAGCGTGGCCGGCGCCGGCTTCGCCAACCTTTACCCGGAGTTTTGGCCCGATTTCCGCGCGATGCTTCGGCGGCGCCACCTGTGGCCGGACCATTCAAAGCCGTAGCAGGGCAACTTTCTTACGGGTGCCCGGGACTATACTACTTCGTGAGGTAACTCGATGCGCGCGATACCGGTTTTCCTGGGCGTAGCCTTGGTGGCGAGTGCGGCGGACATCTCTCCCTTGTTGACGCTTCCCAGCGGCCAACTCGGCGGCAGTTCAACAGCCAGCGGAGGAGCCGCTTTCAAAGGCATTCCCTTTGCGCAACCACCTGTAGGCGATTTGCGCTGGCGTCCACCGCTCCCGGAAAAACCCTGGAAAGGTCTGCGCGATGCCACCGCATATGGCCCGCCTTGCGCTCAGAATTCCGCTGGCCACATGCAGCCAGGCAGCAGCGAGGATTGTCTGTACCTGAACGTCTGGGCTCCGGAATGGCCGCCAAAACAGCGCCACCCCGTGATGTTCTGGATTCACGGCGGCGGCAACTACGCCGGCACTGCCTCTTCGGCCAATTTCGATGGCGAACAACTCGCGCGCCATGGCGTGGTTGTGGTGACTGCCAATTACCGGCTCACTATTTTCGGCTTCTTCGCGCATCCGGAACTGTCGCGCGAATCGCCGCATCATGCTTCCGGGAACTACGGCTTGATGGACCAAATTCGCGCGCTACAGTGGGTCCGCGATAACATCGAGCGATTCGGCGGTGATCCCCAAAACGTGACCATATTCGGACAATCCGCCGGCGCGGTGGATGCCAACGTCCTCATGACGTCGCCGCTTGCCAAAGGCCTGTTCCAAAAAGTGATCGCTGAAAGCGGCACCGTGACTCGCAATCCGGATGCCGCCACGCTCGCCATGACGGCCCTGGGAGCGGTGATGCAAGTGAAGAGCGGACCGGTCGCGTATTCCGATGCCGCGGATTTGGCCGAAGCGGAGCGAGCCGGCGCAAAGCTAGGCGCCAATCTGAACTCCTTGCGCGCGCTGCCGGCAGCCGCGCTCCTGCAACTGGTGGCTGGACCGCGTATGAGCATCGGGCCGGCGAATGGCGTCATCGTCGATGGCTGGGTTTTGCCCAAAGCCCCCGCCGAAGTGTTCTCCCAAGGGCAGGAACTGAGAGTGCCGTTGCTGATCGGAAATAATGCGCGGGAGCGCACCCCACCGCAAACGCCGCCAGAAGACTTGACCAAAGCCGCGGCAACCATGTACGGCCCGCTTGCCAGGCAGGCCCTGTCGCTTTACGGCTTCAGCAACCCCGCGCCGCCCGACCCGCTCTATGGCGGCGCGGCAGCGCAATGGGTAGTGGACACGATGTACCGCTGCCCGGTAGTTGCCGAACTTCTCTGGCACGTCAAAGCCGGGAATGCCGCCTACGAGTATCAGTTCGATATCGCTCCGAAGGGACGTGAAGAGTTGGGAGCCGTGCACGGCGCTGAAGTGCCGTACGTGTTCGGCCGCGTGAAAGACGGCACAACCTCCGGCGCCATCGAGCAGTACTGGACCTCTTTCGCGAAGAGCGGCAGTCCCAAGGCCGCCGGCTTGCCAGACTGGCCCAGATTCACGAGTGCCGCACGCGCCTACATGGAGTTCACACCCGATGGGCCGTCACCGCGCGAGGGGCTGCGGCGCAACTTTTGCGATCTTTATGTGGAGAACGTCAAGCGGCTCGTGGGGCGCTGACGTCGCTCAGCGCAGCGAATTCTCCGAGGCCCCGGTTGAGTTATCAGTTGTCAGTTTTCCGGCTACTAACTGAGAACTGACAACTGAAACACTTTAATTTGTTCTCGCCGCATCTCCGCGCTTCTGCGGTGAGGTCCCGTTCCGTTCCCCATCCATCGCCTTCCGGATGATCGCTGCCGCCTCGGGAAACTCCTTTTTCGCGTTGGCGAAGAACACGCCCTCGGCCACCATGAGGGGCGTCCAGCCGAGCTTGGTTTTGATATCCACCCGCGCGCCATGGTCGACCAGATATTGAACAATGCGCGGCTGTCCGGAAACGATAGCTGCGATCAGCGGTGTGCTGCCGCTCCACCGCGGGTCTCCCAGGATCTTTCCAATCAACTGGTCCATGTTGAGCGGGTAATACAAAAGTGTGTACTGCGGATCCCCAACCATCGGGTAATCGCCGAAATCTGCTGCGGCGTTAATATCGTTGCCCAGGGCCAAAGCCAGCTTTACTGCTTCGAGGCGCTCCGCTTCGCTGCAGCCCGTGTACGGCCCCGGCGCTTCTCCTTCCCAATAGTCCAATCCCGCGGCAACCATCAACGGAGTCACACCTAAGATGTTCGGCATCTTCGGATCGGCTCCGTGATCGGCCAGCAATCGCATGTAGGCGGCGTCTCCATTGTGAGCGGCGACATAAAAAGGAGTCGCTCCCACATAGGTGAGGTAATGCCTTCCCAGTTGGATCAGCGGCGGATTCTTCATAGTGCCGCCTTCCTTATCAAACTTCTTCTCTTCCCAGTTAATGCGGGTGTTCGGATTGGCGCCGTGCTCCAGCAGCTTGGTTGCAAGTTCCAAAGCCGTCAGATTGCCCGTAGGGACGGGCGGACCGTGCGGCGTATTCCCCACCCCGGCTGCGCCATCCGACCCCGGCCTCCGCAGCCACGCCAAAGTGTGCAGCGCCGATCCCCGCGGATCGGGGGCATTCGGATCAGCCCCGTGGTCCAGCAGGACCGCAGCGAGTTCGAAATAGGCATTCACCACCGCTACATTCAACGCCGAAGTGCCGTCCGGGGCCACATCATTTACATTGGCGCCATGGTCCAGCAAGACTTTGGCTGCTTCGATGTGGCCGTTGCGAACGGCAAATAACAGCGGCGTGAACCCCGCCGTCGATTTCGCTTTTACTGCCGCGCCGAACTCGATCAGCATTGCCTCCGCAGCCGCATTCCCTTCTGAGGCGGCCCACATCAGGGCGGTCTGGCCCTTGCGCGGCTCCGCGGCATTCACTTTGGCGCCGTGTGTGAGCAACACTTTCAGAGCCTCGGGCTTGCCCGTGAGTGCAGCCGTCATCAGAGCAGTCTGGCCGTCCTCGGAGGTGCCGTTTGGATCAGCACCGGCCCGCAAAAGGTGCTCGACCAAAGTGGGGTCGCCGTTGGTACAGGCAAGCGATAGCGGCGTGATGTTGTAAACCGCGGTGGCTTTCACATTCGCGCCAGCGCCGATCAGCAGATCGGCGATCTCCAGCTTGTCCAGCCGGGCCGCCCAATGGAGGGCTGTCGAACCATCGGCCGCTGCTGCGTTGACTTCGGCATGGTTCGCAAGCAACGAACGCACCGCTTGCGCGTCCGAATGCTTTACCGCTTCGATCAACCTCTGATCGTTTGCCGCCAGGATAGGCGATGCTGCTAACAAGAAAAGAGCCGCTCGAATCGCAATAGTCGGGCACTTCATAGGCTTCACCACCTGTTGGAGACAGTATATGCAATCTGCTGCAGCCGGCGTTAACTCAAGCGAAACCGGCATCCGGTTTGCGCGGTCAGCACTGGGTGGGTCTGGCCCGGACTCACGGCTCCAACGCGATTCCCGTTGACTCGCAATCAACAATTTCCACGTTCTGCGGGCCGAGAGAGCCGTTTGGCCATTCAAAGCAAATTCGCCACTGGTCGTTAATGCGGATGCTGAACTGGCCGCGCCGGGCGCCTTTCAACGCCTCACCAACAGCATAATAGTCAGCACGCTTACGAGCGAAGCGCAACCCTTTGTGCTTGTCAAAACCTTTGTAAGACGGCGTTTGGGGTCCACCAGGTCGAATAACGCCCATTGAGCCAATTTTCACCTTAAGTGAGCGCGCTCATACGCTTCCGCCCGCCATCTCCCGGATTGCCCGCGTCTCCGGAGCAGAATATAATGACTGCAACGGAGGTGGGATGACGACACCGCGGAGAGTGCTGTTGGCTATCGCAGCGGTGTTTCTGATCGCATCGGTTGGCTGGTCGCAGGCGAATCCCGCCGCTTCCGTACTGACTCAGTACTGCACCACTTGTCACAATTCCCGGCTCAAAACTGCCGGCCTGGTATTGGACCCCGGCGCCTCCGCGAGCCCCGCGGCGAACGCCGAGACCTGGGAGAAGGTAATCCAGAAGCTGCGTTCGCGTGACATGCCTCCCGCTGGAATGCCGCGGCCTGACTCCGCTACCTACGATGCGGCCGCTTCCTGGTTGGAAACGGAACTCGACCGCTCGGCGGCGGCTCATCCGCAGCCCGGCAGATTACCTTTGCTGCATCGATTGAGCAGGACGGAATATCAAAACGCCATTCGCGATCTGCTGGCGCTCGATGCGCTTCCCAAAGAAATGGATTTCAGCCTTCTGCTTCCCTCCGATAACGCGAGCAGCGGCTTCGATAACCTTGCCGATCTGCTCTTCGTCTCCCCGTCGGACATGGAGAGCTATCTGAATGCGGCGCAGAAGATCAGCCGCCTGGCAGTGGGCGATCCGGCGATGCCCGTGATGGTCAATCGTTATCTGCTGCCGGACGAACAGCCGCAGGACTCGCAATTGGACGGGTTGCCATTCGGCACGCGTGGCGGATTGGCCGTGCGCAGCGATTTTCCGTTGGATGGAGAGTATCTCATCAAGGCGGAACTCGCGGGAACCCCGCGCGAGGCGCAACAGCTCGAAATCCTTGTCGATGGCGCACGAGTGAACCATGTCACTGTAGGCGGCGCCGAAACTGGCCGTGGCGGATCGTCCAAGTCTGCGCGCCCGGTGGCTGCGCCTCTGGAGTTCCGCATTCCTCTCCAGGCAGGGCCGCATCTCGTCGCTGTTACCTTTGTGGAACAGAATACGGTGCGAGACGAACAGACTCTGCGCCCCCGCATGCGTAGCAGGGGTACCGAGCCGGCGCTTGCTAATCTCGCGATCAGCGGCCCCTACAACGGCAAACGGCCCACAGACACGCCCAGCCGGCGGCGGATTTTTGTCTGCTACCCGGACGCCGCTGCAGACCAATTGCCCTGTGCCAAGCGAATTTTATCCACTCTCGCGAGGCGTGCCTGGCGGCGCCCCGTGACCGATGCCGACGCTGATATCGGGCGCCTTCTGCCTTTCTACAACGCGGGCCTCAAAGAAGGCGGATTTGACCAAGGCATTGAGCGCGCACTGGAACGCCTCTTGGTGAGCCCGCAGTTTCTCTTTCGCATCGAGCGGGACCCGCCGGATGCCGCCGCCGGAACGCCTCATTTCGTCAGCAATCTGGAATTGGCCTCGCGCCTTTCGTTCTTCCTATGGAGCAGCATTCCGGATGACGAACTGCTGCAGCTCGCGGCCGCGGGGAAACTCAGAGACCCGGCTGTTTTGGAACAACAGGTGCACCGCATGCTGGCCGACCCGCGTTCGGAATCGCTGGTCACCAACTTCGCCGAACAGTGGCTTTTCTTGCGCGACATCGAAGCCAAACGGCCGGACGAGTTGTTATTCCCCGATTTTGACGAGACACTCCGTGCTGCGTTCCGCCGGGAGACGGATCTTTTCTTGGACAGCGTCCTGCGGGAAAATCGCAACGTGCTCGATCTGCTCACCGCCAACTACACCTTTCTGAACGACCGCCTGGCGCGGCATTATGGCATCCCCAACGTGGAAGGCAGCTATTTTCGCCGCGTGCAACTTCCGGCGGATAGTCCCCGCGGCGGCCTGCTGGGTCAGGGGAGTATTTTGACAATCACTTCTTATGCCACGCGCACGTCTCCGGTCGTGCGCGGCAAGTGGGTCCTGGAAAATCTGCTTTCTGCGCCGCCTCCTCCTCCACCGCCCAACGTGCCCGCCCTCAAAACTGAGGGCAATGAACCCGGAAAAGTGCTGTCGATGAGGGAGGCCATGATTGCGCACCGGGCCAATCCGGCGTGTGCGGGGTGCCATGCCCGCATGGACCCGATTGGCTTTGCCATGGAAAATTTCGACGCGGTGGGCCGATGGCGCGACCGGGATAACGATAATCCTATCGACACTTCCGGCGTTTTCCCGGGCGGCATTCGTTTCGAAGGTGTGGCCGGTTTGAAGAAAGCTTTGCTCGCACACCCCGAGCAATTCGTCCAGACGGTGGCCAGTAAATTGATGATGTATGCGATCGGGCGTAATGTCCAATACTTCGATCAGCCTGCCATTCGGGCCATTGTGCGCGATGCGGCGGCAAACAACTACACCTTTGCTTCGCTGGTATCGGGGGTGGTGAAGAGTCCACAGTTTCAGATGCGAGAGGCGGCGGCGCGCGCCGAAAACGCGCATGCCGCGCAGCAGTGAGGATAACCAGATGATATTCGTTACGAAAAAAGCGCTGCCACGGCGCACGTTTCTGCGGGGCATCGGCGTTACCGTCGCCCTGCCGCTGATGGACGCCATGGTTCCGGCACTCTCGGCGAAATCGCTCAAACCCACACCCCGGCTGGGTTTCGTCTACGTTTCGAACGGCGTGATCCAAAACCAGTGGAAACCGGCCACAGCGGGAACCGCGTTCGAGTTGCCTCCCATTCTGAAGCCGCTCGAACCGGTACGCAGCCAGATCAACATCTTGAGTGGGCTGGCGCATCTGCAGGCCGATACATTCGGCGATGGCACCGGCGATCATCCGCGGGCTTCGGCCGTGTGGCTCACGGGAGTTCACGCCTATGACCGCACCCGCCCCGGTGTGGAAGTACACCTCGCAACCTCCGCGGATCAACTGGCCGCCGCCGAAATCGGCGTGACCACACAAGTGCCTTCGCTCGAATTGAACTTGGACCCTCCTACGCAGGGTGCCTGCGATTCCGGCGATTGCTTTTACGTAAACACGATTTCCTGGCGGAATCCGACCACGCCCAACCCCGCTGAATCCCACCCCCGCGTGGTTTTCGAGCGGCTCTTCGGCGATGGTGGCACGGCGGCGCAGAGGTTGGCGCGGGCGCGCGATGAGGGGAGCATTCTCGACTCCGTGCTCGAAGAGGTCAACGATCTGAACAAAACTCTAGGACCGGGGGACCGCACCAAGCTCACCGATTATCTAGATTCGGCGCGCGAAATCGAGCGGCGCATTCAGAATATCGAAGCGCGCGGAGCGCAATCCATCGACTTGCCCGACCGGCCCACCGATATCCCGCCTTCCTTTGCCGAACATACCAAGCTGATGTTTGATCTCCAGTTGCTCGCGTACCGCGCCGATGTCACGCGCGTGTTCACCATGATCCTGGCGCGCGAACTCAGTCCGCGGACTTACCCGGAAATCGGTGTTCCCGAGCAGCACCATCCCACGTCCCATCACCGCAACGACCCCGAATTGATCGCCAAGAAGGCGAAGATCGATAACTACCACGTCCAATTGCTCACGTATTTTCTGGAAAAATTGCAGGCCACGCCGGACGGCGAAAGTTCTCTCCTGGACCAGAGCCTGATTCTATATGGCGGCGGCATGGGCGATGGCAATCTGCACCGCCACTTCGATCTCCCATGCCTGCTGGCCGGAAAACTGGGAGGCCAGTTCCAAACGGGCCGTCATTTGGTGTATCCGGATCGCACGCCCATGGCGAATCTGCTGGTAACGATTCTGAACAAGGTAGGCGTACATACGGGCAAACTAGGCGACAGCACAGGCCCCTTGCCGCTCGAAGTTTGATATCTGGCAGCCAGGCCTGTCAACCCCGTGGTTGCGTAGCCGGCGCTTTTCGGCGCAAGACTGCCAGCATCGCTATTCCGGCAAGAAGCAGCACAAAAAAGGTTGGCTCCGGCGTAGCGGTTGCGGAGATCAGATTTGATCCTGAGATAGACAATGCCCAATTCCCATTGCGCTGATCACCGGTGATATCACAAAAAGGCGCATTCGGGCCTGCACCGCCATACATAGCGCAGGTGAAATTGCCCGTTCCGGTAGGGTACGGAAATGTGTCCGGTTGCCCCAGATTGTCTTGCGCGAGATTGGGCGATTCCGTCAGCGCGATGGTGTAAATACCGGGGGTTGTGAGATCCGGCTGCGAAATGGACGCGTCGAAACATTCGCCGGTCACCGGGTCGCCATTCACGATGCCACACGGCGCGTCATCGTTGACTTCGATGAGGTTGCCCGAGGGGTCGAATAATGCGAGTGCAGGATCGAACCCGCCGGCCGGGATTACCATGCCGTTGCCGTTCGTTCCGCCGGCATAACCGAACGTCGTGACCGTCAGGGACGAGTTGGGACCCAGATCAACCGTCAGGTACTGGATGTCGTCGTCGCCCGAAAACATGCCCTCGAACGAAAGCACGGTGCTTGCCTGCGCCGCTGCTCCGGCGCAAAGCGCCGCCGCAAAAACACACAAAAAGGACCTCATTTCCGTTATGCCTCCGGCGGATCTGTAACAGAAGTCCGCTCCGATCGATAAGTTTTTACGGGAAAACTCCCGAGACACAGATCAGATAAATCGTATTATTCGGTGCGGCTTTCCTCAGATCCGGCAGCGCAAACGTGCTAGATCCGTTTCCGCCGTAATTTGTGCCTAGCAAGGAGAAGAGAGCCGTGTTGTTCTCAATTTGTAATGTGCGGCCATCCGCGGGAAGGTAATTCGACGTATATAGCGTCGAAACGCTCAAAAGGATCGAACCCAACGTGCATTGAACTCCGCCTGTTCCTTCTGTAAAGAAATTGAGGCTATTCGAGCCAAAAATGCCAGTGGTGCCGGAAGGGCCGGTGGCACCGACTGGCCCAATTGCTCCCGTGGCGCCGGTCGGGCCAGTTGCACCCCTTGCGCCATTCGCTCCGGTGGGACCCACAAGTCCTTGTAACCCGGTGGCGCCGGTGGGGCCAGTCGCACCCCTTGCGCCAGCCGCTCCCGTGGGGCCGGCTAGTCCTTGTAACCCGGTTGGACCGGTTGGACCGATTGCACCAGTAGGACCGATTGGCCCTTGTATTCCAGTTACGCCAGTTGCTCCAGTCGCTCCGGTCGCGCCAGTCGCTCCGCCGTTAGTGAGAATGACTGTCAGCGTCGCGGAATGGCTGGTAGTAGCGCTCTCTTTACTGTCGAAGAAGACTGACACGCCCGGATTCGGGGTGATGATAAAACCGTTATTGGGAGTGATGCCGTTCACCCAGTCCTGCACCGCCTGCTTTACATCGACATAGAAGTAGTCGTACTCTGCCGGAACACTTACCCCGCTGGCGATTGACGTGCCTGCGACGGGCGCGTTCGTTCCGTTTACTGTTCCCTCAGTCCATGCACCGTTAGCCTCTGCGATATTCACGGTGCCGGGGCTTCCCGACTTATTCACGAAAAGCGTCAGTATGGCTTGCGAGATGTTGGTGCCGGTAATTCCCACCGGAAGCGTAGTAAGATCGAACTGTATCAGACCTTCTTCATTGGTGCTGCCGCCCACATTTACAGTTACCGCGCTGCCGTAATTGGTGCCGTTACCAGGAACAACGTAGCTGTCCTGAACCAGGGGAACCGTTTGGGCGAAGGCGGCCATAGGCAAGACCAACAGTCCACATAAGAGCGTTCGCATGAATTTATTGCTCACTGACTTCTCCGACCAGCGTTTCAACTCACTTCGAAACGAAGGAATATAGAGAGCGTATCATGACATACCTTATTTGTAACTGTTGCGACAATAACATTTTTGGGTTTCGGTACTATGGGCAAATTCTATAACTACTGGTACCACTGAGTTACCGGCGTTGCTCACTCCTCGCGCAGCGCCGGCATCGGATCCATCCTGGTGGCGCGCCGCGCCGGAATCCAGCAGGCGATTGCGGCAGTCACCACGGCCAATGCGGTAGCGATCCAGGTCGACTCCGAATGGCCCGGCTCGAGCCAGAGCAGGATGCCCTCCAAAAGCCGTTGGGCTACCAGCGCCGCGGTCAGTCCGCACACCAGACCGATGGCAACCATGCGGAAGCTCTGGCGGAAAATCAAAGAAAATATGTTGCCGGGCGTCGCACCCACTGCCATCCGTATGCCGATTTCTTGAGTGCGCCGCGAGGTTGTATACGAGATCACTCCATAAACGCCCGCGGCGGACATCGCCAGCGCGAGCACGCCTGTGATCGCCAGCAGGATCATGATAAAACGCCAGTCGGCTACCGAATCGGCGATCAGTTCGCGCATTGGTCGCGCTCAGCAAAACCGGCTGGTTGGGATCGAGACTGGCGATGGCCGCGCGAATGGCCTTTTCCATTTCTCCCGCACGTGCAGGCCGCCGTTGGAGTTTCTTCGAGGCCGGCCCAGAGGGACTTCGGATGCCAGGATTATTTCTTTTTCGATAATTTAAATAAATCTTTTTATTAAAACAGCAGATTTTATTTGACTTCATTGAAAATACCGAATAATATCGCATTTACGTCGATGCGACTCCCCGCTCGCGCCGCCCCTGTAATACTTCTGTTCGCCGCTTTGATACAAGCGCAAACGAGCGATACGAATATTGTTCCTCTGTACGCCGTGGCTCCCTCCGTATTTCAAACCGGATTAAATGCCAATGTATCTTTTACGGTGTTGAATGCGAATCCGAACGCTACCCAAAACATCCAGCCGGGCGACACGTTTACCTTTTCTCTAAGCATCGCCGGTGGCTCGGTGGTTTCTCTGGGCGCGGTGACTACCAGTGCAAACGGATTGGCAGCCTCCAGCTTCACCGCAACTTTGAGTGCGGACGGCCAACAGGTGGCTCTGACCTATAACGGGCCGCCGGCGCCGTTCGGGTTAGGGGAGAGCTTTAGTGTGGCGGCTAACCTTCTGCTGACGCAAGTGACCTCCGGATATGTGACCCTGCAAACGCCGCAGACCCGGTATGACACGCCGCAGAGCTTCGCGGCCAGCATATCGGGCGTCAGTTTCCAGGCCAGCGATAACCCGCTGCCTCGGTCGGCCTCAGGAGGATTGGTCGGTCCGACAGGTCCGACAGGCGCCGCGGGGGCGACCGGCCCAACAGGAGCCGCGGGGCCAGCCGGTCCACAGGGGCCGTTGGGGTCGGTCGGGCCGCAAGGGGCCGCTGGTCTGCAAGGTGTACCGGGGCCGCAAGGCAGCCAGGGAGCCACGGGCGCAACCGGTGCTACAGGCGCGACGGGCTTGACTTGGCAGGGCACGTGGAACGCGGGCAGTACTTACAACGCGAATGATGCGGTGAGCTTCGGCAGCGCCAGTTATATTTCGCTCGCAGGCAACAACACGGGCAATACACCCAACACCAGCACCACATTCTGGAGCCTGCTGACACAACCCGGGGCTACGGGATCTACGGGCCCGGCTGGTCCGCAGGGGAGTACAGGCGCCACCGGACCTGCCGGTTCGCAGGGCAGTCAAGGTATACAGGGTTTCACTGGCTCGACTGGCGCCACAGGAGCCACAGGCGCGACAGGTCCACCTGTGACGTTCCGCGGCGCATGGGCCGGTGGTACGACATATAACCTGGGCGACGTTGTCAGCTACACCGACGGGAGTAGCTACATCTCGTTGCAGAACAGCAACGCAGGCAATTTTCCGAACGCAGGCTCCAGCACGTTCTGGAGTCTGCTGGCGCAGGTGGGAGCAACCGGCGCAACTGGTGTCACCGGCACGACCGGAGCGACTGGTGCTACAGGCCTCACAGGAGTGACTGGCGTCACAGGAGTCACCGGGCCGACTGGAGTCACCGGGCCGACTGGAGTCACTGGCGCGACCGGAGTCACGGGAGCTACAGGTACTACGGGAGCAACAGGAGCTACCGGTGCAACCGGCGCAACAGGTACAGGGACCACAGGCGCGACAGGCGCGACAGGCGCCACGGGCGCAACTGGCGCGACAGGAGCGCCCGGGGCTAACGGTTCAGGCGGTGGTCAGTTGTGGGTGAGCTCAATTTACATGCCCTACACAACTAGTAGTGCGATGTTCATACCTCCGGGGCTTGCAGACGGATCAACAAGTAGCGAATTTACCCAGTGTAACAACCAAGCGCTAAGCAGTTGCCCGGTTAATGCGAGCGTCTACTCGAATGTCGCCATTACGGTCTTCTCGGCATGCACCGCCTCCGCGCTGCAAGTGATGAACTACACAACCAATGACCCCATCAATGCGACCGTTACCTTGTACCATAACAGCTCTTCGACGTCGCTTTCCTGTAGTACTACCGCGACCGATGGAAGTTCCTGTTCCGACACGAATTCATCTCACGCGGTGTCTTTGTCGTCTGGCGATACGATTGCACTACAGATAAGTTCAACCAGCGAGTTGCAGACTGCAATGAACGGGCTTATTTATATCCAGCTCCTCTGTAATTGAATTATGGAAAGTTGCATAAGAATCTTTTGCCGATTTATCAAATAAAGGAGACATCGTGGCCGAGGCATATTTAGGAGAGATTAGAATGTTCGCCGGGAACTTCGCGCCAAGCGGATGGGCACTCTGCAACGGGCAGATTCTCTCGATTTCGCAGAACAACGCCCTGTTCTCAATTCTGGGGACTCAGTTTGGAGGGGATGGTGTATCGACGTTCGGGTTGCCGAACCTGCAGAGCCGGGTACCCATCCATCAAGGCCAGGGACAGGGATTGAGTGCTTATACGGTCGGACAAACCGGGGGAGTCGAGAACGTCACGTTGCTGACAAGTCAGATCCCGGCACACACGCACCCCGTCAATGCAAGCAACACCAGTGCCAGCGCGGCCACCGCGTCCGGGAACTTGCCGGCTACCGTCGAGGCCGCTCGCGGGCAAGAAGCTCCCAAGATCTATGGCTCCCCCGCCGCCACGACCATGGCTGCCAACATGATCGGCGCCGCTGGCGGCAGCCAGCCGCACCCCAACATTCAGCCATATCAGTGCGTCACCTTCATCATTTCGCTGCAAGGTATTTATCCCACCAGGGGCTAATTTCGTAACCGGACGCCCGTCATTCTGCGTGCAAGGCAGGTTTCGCGGTTTCTTCCACGGGTAACTCAGAGGGCTGCCCGAAAAAGACAAAGCGGCCGAAAATAGCAGCGCCGCCGAGCGCGATCACCGCCATCACAAAGGCAGCCGAGTAGCCGAAGCGGTTGGCGACCGCTCCGGCTGCAAACGAACTCGTGCCGACAAACAGGTCGTAAAACGCGCTCAGCACGCCCACGGCGGAGCCGCGCATTCCGGCGGGAGTGCGCCTCAAGACGGTGGCGAAAATGGAAGACCAAGGGAACGAGAAACCGAATCCCAAAATCGCGGCGCCCGAAAGCGCCAGCAAAGGCCGTGGTCCCGGCGCCAGAATCACCAAACCCGCAGCCATAGCGATCACGCCTGTGAAGTAAGTGATTCCCGGCGGAAAGCGGTCCGGCAAGCTGCCCAGAAAGAACCGCGAAAGCAGGATGACCAGGGCATACATGGAAAAGGCCATGGGACCGGAATTGCCGTGGCTCGCCAGGTGGAGCACCAGAAAACCCGCGATCACCGGGTAATGCACATTTACGAAGCCAATGGCGATGCCCGGCACGAGAAGCGACCGGAGCAGGCCGAACTTGGCCTCGTGCACCACGGGCTCGTAGTCCTCGCGGATGCGCGTCACCACTGCGAAACCCAGCAGCGCGGCGGTCATTTGAAACAGCGCGGCATGTTGAAACGTTCCGAGCCATGCGCCGACTACCGGTCCAGCGGAGATGCCTCCCCAAATGCCACTGCTCACATAGCCCAGCGCCTGGCTGCCGCGTTCGAGTCCCGCGTACTCCACGGCCCATGTGGCCGCCCCGGTGTAGAGGCACGCTTCGCCTAAGCCTTGCAGGATTCGGCCCAGATAGGGACCAGCGAGGCCGATGGGGAGGAGATACGCCACTCCCGAAAGCGAGCAGCTAAACAGGCCCACCAGGAAGGCGATTTTACGGCCGCGCCGATCGGCTAGAGGCCCGGCGACGAGACGCGCACCCAGAGCCACGAAGGAGAAGACCCCGATCACCAAGCCAACGGTCTGGTCCGATCCCCCAAGGTCGTAGCGGACGTGCGGGCCCAGTTGCGGCAAAACAGTTCCGATGCCCAGGAAGCCAAGGAACGTAGCCCCGATGAGTAACCAGAACCGCCCGCTGAAGCCTCGAGCGGTGTGCCCCACTCGTTAATTGTACTAAGAGCAGGTTCACAGGCGTCGAAGCCCGGGAGTGTAATGCCTCTATGGGAGATCTGTTAACATTAGCGTTTAGTAGCCCGTCATTATGTCTCTCGTCTTCTCAGCGGCGCTGGCTGTGTCTCCTACCACGCGCATCATCAACGGGCTGTTCGATGACACGTTTGCCGGGATCCATAAGCTCGCCTGGTTTGACTGGGCCATGCTCATCCCTTATTTCACGGTGCTCGGCATCCTGTCGATTTATGGTGTGCATCGGTACGAGATGATTCGCACTTACTTTCGACATAGGAAGAAAGCGATCCAACAGCCGCGGCAATACTTCGAGAAGCTTCCCCCGGTTACTGTGCAGCTTCCCATTTATAACGAGCGGTACGTAGTAGAGCGGCTCATTGAAGAGACTGTAAAGATCGAATATCCGAAAGAGCTTCTGCAGATCCAGGTGCTGGACGATTCTACCGACGATACAGCGCCCTTTGCCGAGGCCCTGGTGGAGCGCTATCGCGCTCTGGGCCATCCCATCGAGTATCATCACCGCAGCAATCGCCACGGATACAAGGCGGGCGCGTTACAGGAGGGACTCGAAACCGCCATCGGAGAATTCGTGGCAGTCTTTGATGCGGACTTTTGCCCGCCTGCGGATTTCCTGTTGCGGACCATTCATTTCTTTACTGATCCGAAGGTGGGCGTGATTCAAACCCGCTGGAGCTACGTCAACCGCGAGTATAGTTTTCTTACCGAAGTGGAGGCGATGCTGCTGGACGGCCACTTCATTCTGGAGCATGGAGCGCGGTCGCGGGCCGGCCTCTTCTTCAACTTCAATGGGACGGCCGGCATTCTGCGCAAAACCATGATTGCGGATGCGGGCGGCTGGCAACACGACACCCTGACGGAAGACACGGATTTGAGCTACCGCGCGCAATTGAAGGGATGGCGCTTTGTCTATCTGCCGGGCCTCGATTGCCCCTCCGAGCTGCCCGTGGAAATGCACGGCTTCCAGGTGCAACAGTCGCGCTGGGCAAAAGGGCTGACGCAAGTTGCCAAAAAACTGCTGCCAGCCATCTTCCGCGCCCCGATTCCTCTGCGGTTGAAAATCGAAGCCTTCCTGCACCTGACGCCCAATATTTCCTACCCGCTGATGATCGTGGTTTCGGCGTTGCTGCTGCCGGTCATGATCGTGCGGTTCTACATGGGACCGTTTCAGATGCTGTATGTGGACTTGCCGCTGATTGTCGCATCGTTCTGGTCGATTTCATTGTTTTACGTATTGGCGCATCGGGAACTGTATCCCAAGCGTTGGAAGCGCTCGGTTTTACTGCTTCCCATGCTGATTGCGGTTGGCGTGGGCCTCACGATCGTGAACACGCGAGCTGTGCTCGAAGCGCTATTCGGAGTGAGGACCGCTTTCGCGCGCACGCCCAAATATGCGGTGGGAGAGGGGCCGGTGAATCTGGAAGTCAAGAAATACCGGCGCCGCAGCGGCTGGCTGCCCTATGCCGAGATCCTGGTGGGCGTGTATTTTGTAGCGATGATCATGTTTGCGGTCCAAACCTATAACTATTTCGCCATTCCCTTCCTCGCGCTGTTCGTGTTCGGCTATTGGTGGGCCGGATTCGGAACGCTCTATCAGGAGCACCAAGGGCGTTTACGCTGGCTGCGGCAGCGCAAACTGGAACTCGTCCGCCAGCCCTAGGCAAGAAAATCCGATGCGCATGATTGCTCGCCGCATCTCGTTGATTTGCGGTGTGGGGCTGATCGCAGTAGCAGCCTCGGCGGCCCTGACTGTCACCGAAACCGGTCCACCCTGATCGCCAAGATCGGCGCGGTGGCCACGGCCTTCCTGTTTCCGATTCTCTTGGATGCGATCGGCACGCGCCTGTTGCTTTACGGTCTGATTGTGGCCTCGGTGCTGGGGGCGCTGGTGACCTGGCAATATCGAATCGAAACGGCGGGTGTCAATCCCGATCGCCTCGGCGAGGTGGAACCCGAGGCCAAAAGCCCCGGAACGCCGGCTGGCGCCCACTTACGAGCTCACTAATCCCTTTTTGTAGCGCTGGCGAACGCCGGCGCCGGACGCGTCTACTTTCCCCATAAGAAATACAGTACAAATAGATAAGAAATATGTGAGAACCGCCATATCCCAGACACTACAGACAAGGAACCGCGTGGACCGGCGGGGACGTGTCTGCAAGTTCGATTCACTCGGGGAGTAGGCGTACTTGCCATCCAAACAGCACCAGAGTTGGAAGGGCTTCGCGGGCTTTCGTCCTTCCTGGACTCTCGCCGCGCTTTTGGCATCTTCAACCATATGCGTACTCGTGTATGGATTGCAACCTCGGCACTTGCCAAAACCGAGTTCCAGGATCGTCTCTGCGGTTGTCGCGAAACAGTTCAAGCGGCCGGTCTATCCCTATTCAGTGCTGGCTGGGGGGGTATACAGCGCCGCTGAGTTGAAAGAAAAACTGGCGGCTGACCCGGTTGCCGCCCGCCACTACGATTCCTTTAATCAAACTTATGTGACCCTGGTCCGCTCGGCCTCCGAGCGGCGCGTGTATGTATCGTATCGGAAAGGCCAGTCTATTTACTGGACCAGCAAGCCGGTTCGGCTCCCGGCAGGCGAGACTCTTCTTAGTGACGGCCACGAGTACGCCCGCGCCCGCTGTGGCAATCGAATCTCTGATACGCCGCGGAAGCCCGTGGAAAATCCCGGCGCAGCCCCTTCTGAAGCATTGCTGGATGCGCCCGACTTTACGCTGTCTAATCCGGCGCCAATCGCTCCGCCAATAATCGGTCCGGCTCCAAACATTGCAAATAGCATGCCGGAGTCGCCCAATGGCACGGTGCCATCCGGGATCGGCACGCCGCGTTCCGGACCCAACTGGGGTATGGTAGCTGGGGAGGGCGCGGCCGTGGGAACAGTAGCGGTCATCGCGGCGAGCGGTTCGAGCGGTAGATTGCCCCCACGCGGAGGAAACACACCACCCACACAACCGACCTCGCCCACACAGCCGACTTCACCCACACAGCCGACTTCACCCACGCAGCCGACTTCACCCACGCAGCCGACCTCGCCCACACAGCCGACCTC
>JASIAM010000177.1 GCA_030041985.1 Bryobacteraceae bacterium
TATGCGCAAGACAGTTGGAAGGTGACGCGTAAACTCACACTGAACCTGGGCCTGCGCTACGACTTCTCGACCTGGTTCCAGGAGCAATACGGGCGCTCCCCGCAGTTCGATCCAACTCTGGCCAACGCCGCCGCCGGGGGCCAGCCGGGCGCGACGATTTACCAGGCCACCTGCAACTGCAACTTCGCGCATAACTACCCTTGGGGCTTTGGCCCGCGCCTCGGCGTGGCCTATCAGTTCGTGCCCAAGACCGTGTTCCGTGGCGGTTTCGGTGTCGTATACGCCGGCACCGGCCAGGGCAGCACCTTCGGCGGCAGCGTCTTTGGTACGGCCTCAGCCAATAATCCGTTCGGCCCTTCGGGGACTCCCGGTTCGCCCATCATGACTCTGAGTAACATAGCCATAAACGGAGTCCCGATTACGCCGTCTCAGATCGCGTGGCCTAACTTGAGCTCGAGCTATTACCCAATCGGCGGTGTCCTGCCCGGCACCGGGCCGCAATACATGGACCCGAACGACGGAAGACCTCCGCGGCAGTATCAATACAGCGCTGGAATCCAGCGCGAAGTCGTCAAGGATCTTTCGGTGGACCTTTCTTACGTGGGCAATTACGGCGTCTGGTGGTATACGTCGGTGCTGACCAACTACAACTACCTCAGCACGTCTCTTTTGAACCATTACGGCCTTAGCTTGAACAACCCCGCCGATCTGGCGATTCTGGTCTCTCCGGTCGGTAGCGCGGGTGCGGGACCTTTCCAGAATAAGGTTCCTTTTACTGGGTTCCCGCTCACCGCCACCGTGGCGCAATCGTTGCGGCCGTTCCCGCAATTCAACGCGGGCCTCGGCGTTTTGGGCGCGCCGATAGGCAAGACCGACTATAATTCGATGCAGTTATCGGTCAATAAGCGGTTCTCTCATGGCCTTCAGTTTACGTACTCGTTTGTATGGTCGAAGAACATGGACAACTTCGGCGGCTCACCCGATATTCAAAACCGCTCGCTGGCATGGAAGCTCGATACTTCCGATCAGCCTTTCGTGAATAGATTCAGTTACGCCTATACGCTGCCCAGGTGGGGGCGAAACAAGGTCCTATCGCAGATCGTCCGCGATTGGCAGATTACGGGCTTTGTCCAGTTTGCAAGCGGCCTGCCCCTTGCAATTCCCGCCGCGAACACCGTGGGCTATCCTTCGAACCTCAATACGGCTACGATCGCCGCCCTTACCTTCGAGCCGGGATCCACTGTGACATCAACGACCGGAACGAGCACGACCACCGGCAACCCACAAAACGTTGTGCCGGGCGCGCCTCTGTTCGTGGACAACCTGAACTGCCACTGTTTCAATCCCAATACGTCGTTCGTATTGAATCCGGCGGCGTGGACCAACCCCGCGCCTGGGCAATTCGGCAGTACCGCGCCTCAGGCGAATTTCCGGGGATTTAGCTATCCGATCGAGAACATGGGTTTGGGACGGCTCTTCCGTTTCAAAGAGAACATCACCTTGAACCTTCGCGCGGAGTTCACTAACATTTTCAATCACGCGTATTTGAACAACCCGAACTTGGCGAGTCCGCAGACCGCGCCCGTGTGCGTGCTGCCGAACGGAACCGACGGAGCTTGCTCGCAGCCCGGCTTGCAGACCGTTTCGGGTTTCGGTACTATCAACACGGGCACCACGGCTTTTCCGCCGCGAGTCGGCCAGATCGTCGCCCGGTTCCAGTTTTAATACAAAAGAGTCAATGCGGAATGAGCCGCTTAGTGTGGAAAATTCGGCTGGAAAGTAAGATGGAGGTGTTGACATGACACGTAAGTTTGTTGTCCCACTTGCAGTGGGCCTTCTGATGATTTGCGCGCCGATTTTCGCGCACCACGGAACAGCGGCGTCGTTCGACAATACGCATCGCCTCACGGTGAAGGGGACGGTGACGGAGTTCGTATGGTCTAATCCCCATTGCCAGCTTTATCTTGACGTTAAGAATGACGAGGGCCAAATCGTGAACTGGGGCATCGAACTGTTAAGTCCGGGCAACCTGATCAAGATTGGCTGGAACAAGAATACCTTCAAACCGGGAGACGAAATGCTGGTCAGCTTCATTCCTGCGAAGGGCGACAGGCCTTTTGGAATTTGCGCGCGCTACTTCCGTCCTGCTGATGGCTGGAAGTACGGTACCGACTCGTGCGGCTATACAAAGTTGGGCGAGCCTGTCAGCGCGCTCCCGCAGAAGCCAGGCTATACGACAGTGGAAGTACAGATGCCGAAAGACGACAACTAGAGGAGATATCGCAATGACACGTAAGCTTGTAAATCCCTTCACTCTTATGACCCTGGGCTTTGTGACTGTTTGCGCCCCGATCGTCGCACATCATGGAACGGCAGGGGTGTATGACTATACCCATCGCATCACCACGAAGGCCACAGTAACGCAATACTTATGGGCCAATCCCCACGTCCAAATCTATTTCACGTTGAAGAATGATCAGGGGGAGGAGCAGACTTGGGGTGTCGAAACGGCGAGTCCAGGCAACATGCTCGCGAGTGGGTGGACGAAAAATACATTCAAACCTGGGGACCAGATCATGGTGAGCTTCGTTCCGGCCAAAAGCGACAGACCTTTTGGGATTTGCCCGCGATTCGTCCTTCCAGATGGAAAGATCCTAGGCGGCAGCCGGTGTAACTTGGGCGGCGGCGGAGTGGTCGTGAGCACGCTCCCCATAAAGCCAGGCTACACAACCGTGGAAGTTCAGATGCCTCCAGATGACACTAAGAGGCCTCCATCAGAGCAAGAGCAGTAAGGGAAATTCGGCCTTCTTGACTGAGGGTGGAGCGAGGTCATGACAGCAAGGGTGTGATTGGAGACGGGAGGGATCGATGAAAGAGCGTGCGAAAAGGAGTTCTACAATGCGAAATCGCTTGATCGGTGCAATGATTGCCGTCACCATAGCGCTAGCCTTGTTATCAGTCGCTTTCGCTCAAAACGGCCGGAAAGGACAACAAAAAGCCAAGGCCACGGCGGCTTCGAACCAGCCCTTTGATCCGCATGATCTATCCGGATTCTGGGATATCACCAACATCGGGCGGCAACCTGGCGCCGTGAACGAAACCAGTAACAATCGGCCGCCGATGACGCCATGGGGGTTGGAAAAGTTTCACAAGGCAAAGACGGGATACGACGGCAAGGCATTAAGCAACGGAGTGTACCCGGACGAAAAAGACTGGAATGATCCTATCCTGTGGTGCGACCCGACGGGGTTTCCACGTATCATGTGGCATCCCACACCGCCCGGCATGCGGTTCGCCCAGACGAATGACGAAGTGATTCAGTTCTTCGAGAATAACCGCGTTTGGCGCGATATTTGGACGGATGGGCGAAAACTTCCAGGGGATGACGCGGAGTCACGTTGGTACGGATATGCAGTTGGCCATTGGGAGGGCGACACGTTTATCGTCAACTCTAACAATTTCAATGACGCTACCTGGCTCGACCAATATGGCTCTCCGCACAGCGACCAGATGACTATAGAAGAGCGTTATCGCCGTGTGGACCACGACCATCTGGAGATGATTCTGAATATCACTGACCCCAAGACTTATATCGGGACTTGGAAAGGCGATAAGAAGATCTTTCAATTGGTAGACAAGCCGGCCCGCTCGCCGTATAACGATCTTCGCGAGGACATCTGTGTATGGTCCGAGGCGAAGTCCTTCTTCGACCGCATGGAGTTGAACGGCAAAGGTGGGCTACAGATACACCCTTAAGCATTCTGGATTTGGGTGCTTGGGTTTAGCCGCGGTCCGCTGTGTCGCGGATTGCGAATAGAGATCTTCGGTATGAAGGGAGTCTCCAAATGAGGTTTCGATTTATGGGCTCGTTCTGTGCTTTTGTCACTCTATTGGCTTTTACACAGATCGTTGTTGCGCAGAACAGACAGCAACCGCAGGCGCAAAAAGCTTCGGCGGAAAAGGCTCAGCCCTTTGATCCGCACGATATCTCGGGCATTTGGAAGAACCCCGGAGGATTCGATAAGGTGTTAGGCACCGATCGTCCTCCCATGACGGCTTGGGGCAAGGAGAAGTGGAGTAAGACAAGGGCGTCCGCCAGACGGACACCGCTGGCCTTTGGATTCTATCCCGACCAAAAGGATTGGAACGATCCGCTGTTCCAGTGTGATCCTTCCGGTTACCCCCGCAACCTGGACTATAGTAACTACCGCTTTGTTAAGCTTCCGAATGAATTCGTGGAGTTCTTCGAGCGGGACCATGTATGGCGCGATCTTTGGACGGACGGGCGCAAACTCCCGGGGGATGACGCAGAGCCGCGGTGGTACGGATATGCGACGGCACACTGGGATGGAGACACTCTGGTGGTGGAATCTTCTGGTTATGATGACCGAACGTGGATCGATCCCTATGGCTCCATTCACAGCGACCAGATGCGGCTGGAGGAACGTTATAAGCGCTTGGACCATGATCATCTGGAGTTCAGTTTGACGCTTACCGACCCAAAGGCATACATCGGGACTTGGGGTGGCCAAAAAGTAGTACTGACGTTGATGAACAGCTCACAGCAGATTCAAAAGGGTCTCTGGGGTAAAAGGCCGGATGGAACGCCATACGGGGACATTCGCGAAGAATATTGTGTCTATTCGATTGAGCACTCTTTCTGGCAAGGCCGGCCCCTGGACGGAGTAGGTGGGGACGCCAAGAAGTAAACGGAGCGCGAAAGGGAGATAACGATGAAGCTCGGACCTAGGTCACTGGTATTCAGGGCCATGGCCACGATAGCTTTTTGCCTGCTGAATATTGCATCGGCATTCGGTCAAGCTGCTCCGGCAAAGCAGCTTATGTCGGAACAGGCTTTCAAAAACGTTACCGTACTAAAGGGAATTCCGGTAGATGAATTCATGGATACTATGGGGTTCATTGCCGCATCCACTAACTATAACTGCATTGATTGCCATGTCGAACCCAAGGTCGAGGGCGATTGGAGCGTTTACGCCCAGGAGACCCCCCGCAAGGCGATCGCACGCCGAATGATTCTGATGGTGGAAACCATCAATAAGACCAATTTCGGGGGGGCACGCGTAGTGACCTGCTACACATGCCATCGCAATCTCCAGGGTGCTCCCAAGATCACGCCGAGCTTGCGGGACCAGTACTCGGTGCCGCCTGATCCCGATCCCAATGAAGTCGAAATTACTCAGCAAGCGCCTGAAGCGCCTTCCGCCAATCAGGTCTTTGACAAGTATCTCCAAGCGGTCGGAGGAGCGCAGAAGGCAGCGGCCATCACTAGCATTGTCTTCAAGGGCACCTACCAGGGATATGCGGAAGTGAAGGCGCCTGTAGAAATTTATGTGAAGGCTCCCAATCAGCGGACCATGATCGTCCATACGGATGGTGGAGACCGGACCACAACCTGTGATGGCAGCAACGGATGGATGGCTGCGCCGGCCACTGATAAACCCTTTCCTGTGATCCGGTATAGCAATGGAGACCTGGATGGCGTCCGGCTGGACGCAGTACTCTCCTTGCCGGCGGGAATCAAGCAGGCCATAACGAAACCGCTGGTAGGTTCAAGCAGCATTGACGATAAAGATACGGTCGTGGTTCAGGGGACCGTAAACGGCGGACGTTCTTCCGTTAAGTTGTACTTCGATAAAAAATCCGGCCTGCTGGTGCGGCAGGTCCGCTACGCCGATACGATGATTGGGCGCGTACCGATACAGGTGGACTACAGCGATTACCGGGATGTCGTCGGAGTTGGAGTCAAGCTGCCGTTTCACGTCATTACGACATGGACGGACGGACGGTCAGACGTACTACTGACTTCGGCGGAAACGAATGTGCCGATTGACGCTGCCAGGTTCAATCAGCCACCGCCGCCGGCGCCGCCCAAGCAATAGCCAGCCCGGCGGTTCGTCCGGTGGAGTGCACGCAGCCAGAGCTTTCCGCTTCATCTCCAAATCGATCTCCACATAGCCGTGCGTTGTCGCAAGCTGCACGTGACCGAGCCATCGTTTGAACTGGCTGTGAGCAGACGCTTCCGCAGAATATGGCGAACCCCGAAACGAGTCAGAGGCTCATCGCGCGCATTTGCAAACAATCGGGCATCCGGCTGCTTGTCGACTCCGCGTTCCTTGATATGCTCAGCCATAATCTTTGCGGTCGAAGGCCATAGCGGGACGAAGCGATTTCGCAAGCGGTGAAGGTACATCCGGTTTTTCCGGATCGTTACGGTATGACCAGGGAAACTGCGCCAACAGTGCGAGACCGGTTCCCTTGGGGCTTACCGAATCGATTGTAGAATACCCAGGCTGCGCACGCGCTCAGCGAATCCTTCGATTTGACCAATGCTGAATCGGGGCTTCAATTCCCGAACGCGCTGGGAGAGTTTTTGCACTGTTAGTTCTGCCTCGTCTCTATAGGCTTCGCGGTCAGCATAGACCAAGGTGCTCGCTAGTTCCAAATCGCTAGCATCCCAGCTGCCAAAATGGTCTACAACCCATCGCAGATCATCTGCATAAGCCCCGATAAAATCCCTGCCGATCTCTTGCATTTTTTCGGCGAATTCTCCAGCCTCGATGCGATATCCATAGCCCCCCGAAAAGTACACCACCGTTGACGTGACACATCCCATAGCCTCAGCACTACCAAGGTCGGACAAAACGTCAGAGTCGAATGGGCCATATGAATACAGAGTGAAGCGGTAGCCTAGAGGCACTCCACGAACCACTTGAAGGAAATAGCAAAACTTCATCAAAGCCGTGCGCCCGCGTCCACCACAATTCCCCGCGAGCCATGTGATTACTGCCAAACGGTTCACATCGGTGCTCATGACTTTCCTAAAGCCTTTCTAACGGCGGCGCTTCCAGCCGCCACGTCTTCCGGTTTGACATACAAGAGGATCTGGCCATTGCTTTTCATGTTTGCAATAACACTGGAGTAGCGCGATAACGGAAACACTTCACGCTCGCTGAATACAGAAATATCGGTTTTGCCGGTTTTGTACCAACTCTTGCTCGCCGATTCTTCAGCAGCTATCATAGATCCTAATTCGGCACGGATCTTCTGAAGATCAGCCAAATCTTCAGCGGTGCAGGCCTCATTAGTTGCGTGGATTCGGCGGAAATGCCTTCGCTCCCTTAGCCTTTCACCGTGGTCGCCTCCGCGCCCGTCTGCAAGATGTCCTAAGACTCGCCAGTCATCCCACTTCATGAATTCCCTCAGTTCAGCACCCTCAGGTTTGGGGAACTTTCCATTGGGCAAAATCTCGCGCAGGGCACCGCGAAGGTGGACATCATACGCGACCCTAGTCTTATGAAAGTAGACCTGGGTGAACATGAAATATCGTGCCAGAACCAACGCTTCTGCCGCATGAAAGCCGCCTTCCGAGATTCCTAACCGCGCTGATGCTCCTCTGATTCCGGGAATGGCTCTGACGCTCGAGACCAGCCGATGAAGATCAAATTTCCCGTATGCGACGCCAAGATGGTGTGAGTCCCGCAACAAATAATCCATCCGGTCGGCGTCTATTTGTGACGAGATTATATCCCTCCAGAAGATTCCCTGTTTAGCGCCTGCAGTGCCCTCGATCAATGCCGCGACATCCTCAGCGGTAAATCCGTAGTTGTTGCAGTCCGGATGGTCCTCGATGGCTGATTTCAGAAGCGTCCGGACGATTGCGGCTGAATAATGCTCGTGCGCATACTGCTCGTTCCGCTCATTGACTGGCAATAGATCTTCACCGGCATGGGAGAACGGTCCATGTCCTACATCATGTAGAAGCGCAGCGAGTCTTACCAATTTCCGGTATCGTCCGAAGCCGATTTCGTCGTACTTCATTTCCGACTCCAGAAGTTCTCTCGAATTGCGAACAATAGAGTCGTAAAGAAGGGTTGCGACGTGCATTACTCCTAACGAGTGCTCAAATCGGGTGTGCATCCCTCCTGGATAAATATAGTCGGTCCATGCTAGCTGGCGAATTCTCCGCAGCCGCTGAAAAGCTCTTTCCGAAATAATTCCCATTTCCCAGTCGTTCAAATGGATGAATCCATGAATGGGACACCGGAACTCGTATTGACGTGTTGACGCCACTAGCGGATCCAACTCAAAACAATCTTGCATCAAACTGTATCAATAGTATAGGCGAACAAACAGCGAAGGCAACTGTGTTTAGAATGCAATGCTTATTTGCCACTATATACAGTGGTGTGTTTGACGGGACACTATATAGTGGATGTATCACCAAGCACTCCGACGTCTGAAGCGCCGCTCTTACCAGCCGTGGTAGAAACCGCGCAGAGCCGGATATAACGATTGATACGTCCGGTGCGCTTCCGCGTAGATGTTTGTTGTGCCCGGCTGCGGCAAAATGGTGTCCACTACTCGGATAACCGCGCGGCACACCTCGGGCACCGAGGTATACACGCCCGTCCCTACCAGCGCCAGTAAGGCTGCGCCGTACGCCGAGCCTTCCTGAGTCGCCAGCACGGTTATGGGTTTGCCGAATACATCGGCCAACAGTTGGCGCCAGAAAGGGCTGCGTGCGCCGCCGCCGGATACGCGCACGGATTCTACCGGCACTCCCATTTGCTCGATGATTTCCAGGCAATCCATCTGGCTGTAGGAGACGCCTTCGAGCAGCGACCGGATGAGGTCGGCGCGCGAGTGGCTGGCGGTTAGTCCGATCCAGCCGCCGCGCGCGCAGGCGTCCAGATGCGGTGTGCGTTCCCCCATCAGGTACGGCAACCAGAAGAGGCCCCGCGATCCCGCTTCGGCGGTGGCTGCTTCCGCGGTCAGATCATCGTAAGCAGCGCCGGGCGCAAGCCGGTTGCGGAACCATTCGAAGCTCAGTCCCGCGCCTTGCGTGACTCCCATCACGTGCCATGCGCCGGCTACCGCGTGGCAGAACGTATGGACGCGGCCCAGCGGATCATACGCGGGCGCCTGCATGTGTGCGAACACCACGCCGGAGGTTCCCAGCGTGCACGACACAATTCCCGGATCGACGATGCCATTGCCCACAGCGCTCGCCGCCTGGTCGCCCCCACCGCCAACCACAGGCGTGCCCGGCGCCAGACCAGTGGCCGCCGCCGCGGCTCGCGAAACTGTGGCGGTTATGGCGCTTGATTCGAACGCCGCCGGCAGAATCGCACAATCCACTCCCAGCTTGCGGGCCAACTCGTACGACCACCGGCGCTCGACTACATCGAACAACCCCGTGCCGGAAGCATCGGAGACGTCGGTGGCGCACTCGCCGGTAAGCTGAAAACGGATGTAGTCCTTGGGAAGCAGCATCTTGCGCACACGCGCGTATTGGGCAGGCTCGTAGTCGCGCACCCACAGCAGCTTGGGAAGCGTGAATCCAGTGAGCATGGGATTGGCGATCGAGGCCAGTACGGCTTCTTTCCCCACGGTGTGGTTGATGGCATCTACCTGCGCCTGGCTGCGCTGGTCACACCAGATCAGCGCTGGCCTGATGACCGCGTTCGCTTCATCCAAGAGAACCAAGCCATGCATCTGGCCGGAGAGCCCGATGCCGCCGATATCGGTGCCTGGAGCACGGGCCTCCGCGAGCACCCCGCGAATAGCTTGCTGCGCCGCTTCCCACCAGTTCTCGGGACGCTGTTCGGCCCACAGCGGCCGCTGCATACACATGTCCTCGTGAGGAGCCGTGAAGGCGTACCGCGCTGTCCCATGCTCATCAACGAGCAGCGCCCGCGTGCCACCGGTTCCTACGTCGATGCCCAGCCAATACGTCATTCCTGTTCACACCAGGTACACGCGCCCCCGATGCAGCCCGAGCAGAATCTGCACCAGCCGGTGCGCGATCAGCTCATGCAGGGTCAGCAGGTCCTTATTCGCCTCGAAGATGGCTTTGGCGTCTGCGCCCGGTGGCACGCCCGCTCCCGCTTTCAAAGCCTCCGTGGCTTCGCGAATGACCGGATCTTCGGAGACTTCCCCGGCCATCTCCCACAGAGTAATAAAGCGATCCACAGCCGAAGGAAAACTTACCGCGAAAACCCCATGATTACTGGTGGTGCGTGGCGGCTTGTAATCCAGGTTGAATGGCCCATGGTACCCGTGGGAGCGCAGCAGAACGAGCACGTTCAACCAATCGAGCGGATTTACCAGCCCCACGCCGATATCGACATCGTGCTTCAAACGGTACCCATCGTTGATATCGAAATGCCAGAGTTTGCCTGCCACAAGCGCCCGCGCCAGCGCAGCCCGCGGCGCGCTTCCCCACATCAGCTCATGCAGATATTCGGGATTGAGGCCCACCATTTCGGGATGCGTCAACAGCCCGGAAGCGATGAACGCCAGCATGGCGTCGCTGGTGGGCAGCAGAATTTCCGCCTGCGGCTCAAAGGGCTTGGCTTCCAGGCAGTGCTTGAGCACCGGGCGATTCTTGCTGCGCGCAACTTCTATATCGTGTTCGGTGGCGGAGTTCAGGGCATCGGCGTACCAGCGCAGCGTCTGGGTCTCTTCAATCGCGCCCTGCACGTAATAACCGAGAGATCCCGGCCAGTAGACAGCATATTGCGCGCCCAGCTCGTGGCCGAGATCTACGGTATTGTTGACGCGAAAAGCGGCGTACGCCCGAATTTCCGGCGCTTCGGCCGCGGGGCTCG
Source organism: Bryobacteraceae bacterium (assembly GCA_030041985.1). Taxonomy (GTDB): domain Bacteria; phylum Acidobacteriota; class Terriglobia; order Bryobacterales; family Bryobacteraceae; genus PSRJ01. The sequence goes on from JASIAM010000177.1 coordinate 10,632, forward strand.
CGGCGAACACTTCGTGATAGAACGTCTCCGCTGTCACCATGGAGCACCGCACACCGTGATTGGCGAGGCTCTTCCGGATGGCCGCCACGATCTCCTGCTGGCCGTCTTTGCCGAGATGCTCCGTGGGAATGACGTCGGTGTCGTGTGTGGTCCAGAAGCCGATACCGATCCGGGCATACTCACGGATCACGTCCTCAAAGCCGATGGCCTCGCGCGTCGGGGCATGAAAGAGCGCCTGGCCCCGATAGGACGCAGCCCACTGCGGGCCCGAAATAAAGTACTTGCGGCGAGTCTCGGGGCTGTAACCGCCGCCACAAGCCTGCATCAGCCGCTCAACCAGAGCCTTCTGCCCGGAAGGGGGAACAGGTTTCATAGTCCAACCCCAGAATAGTAGCTCGATTCCGGCGACGCGCGTAGGCCGCAACTAGCCGGCGGGTAACCGGGGCCGGATCAACGGGTGCAGCGGGCCCGGCACGTGCAACCGGCGCCACTGGCCCGCAGGGACTGCAAAGTCCGCCTGGCGCAATGGGCGCAACCGGTTCGCAGGGATTACAAGGTCCGATCGGTGCGACCGGTCCGGCCGGCGCCAACGGCATCTCAGGATATCAACAGGAAACCCAGACCGCCACGATTGATTCCGAAGAGGTAGCGGAGCTAACTGTCGGCTGTCCTACATCGACGGTGGTGGTTTCCGGGGGCTTTAGTTTCGATACAACTGGAATATCAGGCGCCAACATCGCCAAGGTTACGATGATTCAAAGCTTTCCGTCGTCTACCACGAGTTGGACGGTATGGATCGCAAATCAAGCAAGCGTTTCCATTAGTGCAACCTTCTATGCAGTTTGCGCTGCATCGAGTTAGGACTATCAGCCTTTTCAGATGCCGGCAGGTGTAGGATTGTGACAGGAATCGTGACAAGAATTACCCGCTCATGCGCAAACTCGAGGTCCTGAGCCGGATCGCCGATGCCGGCCTGGTTGCCGTGATTCGGACCGAATCCGCCAAACAAGCTGTCTCGATTGCCGAAGCGTGCGCGGAAGGGGGTGTGGCGGCTCTCGAGATCACCTTCACTGTGCCCGGCGCAGATCGCGTGATTGCCGAGCTGGCGAGAAGATGCTCGCCGCAAATTCTGATCGGCGCAGGCACCGTGCTCGATCCGGAAACCGCCCGCATCGCCATCCTGTCCGGCGCGCAATTCGTCGTCAGCCCTGCATTGAATCCGCAAACCGCGCGGCTTGCCAACCGCTACCAGGTCCCTTACCTTCCCGGCGCTGGAACCATTCGCGAGATTGTGGAGGCCATGGAATGCGGAGCGGAAATCATCAAGGTATTTCCCGGCGAAACCTTGGGACCGGCATTCGTGAAAGCTGTCAAAGGACCTCTGCCGCAAGCCCCTCTGATGCCGGCTGGCGGCGTGAGTCTCGAAAACGCGCACGCGTGGATTCAGGCCGGTTGCGTGGCGCTCGGCGTCGGTGGAAATCTCACGGCGTGCGCCAAAACCGGCGACTACCGGTCCATTACCGCCAGTGCCAGACGGTTTATCGAGATCATTCAACAGGCGCGGGCGTCGTAATCCCCCGAAAATGCCCCGCCGGTCCACCGCGGTCTTGCTCGCGGCTTCTTCTCGCGGGGCACTTCCGATCAAGTTCTTGCTTAAGATATCAAGCGGAACAACTCGTCCCCGTTCGATCTCTCACCGCCTGCCGATCGCAAATCGCTTCAATTGTGGCGCGCCGGCGCTTTCGGAGCTTTGCATCGGTGTCGCCGCCGGCACATTCTCCCTGGTATTTCCGTTGTGGTTCGGGACTGCCACGTAGCCGTGAACATCACCGGTGGTTTTTTCGACCGCGATGCCGATGATCTCGCCGCTATCGTTGATGAAACAAGCCGTAGCCAGGTAGAGCGGCCCGTTTGGGATTAGCTGGTTGAGGTCGACCAACTGTTGCCCGACGCGGAGAAACGCGCGCGGGTTGAAATTTGCATCGAGAGAAACGCCGACCACCTCGCCTAGATCGTTAATACCGATCGCAAGGCTGTTGACGTCACTGCCAACCGTCCCGAGGTCCTGCATGCCTGTTTCCCGGGTCCACAGGAAGGCGTGAAAGGAAGCATCTCCCGCCAGGTCTGACCACCCAATTACCCGGCCGAAATTGTTCAGGTTTTCCGCCTGGATTCCGAAGAAGTGGCCCGTGCCGCCGAGAGTGCCCAGGTCCGTGGCCTTTCCGTCTTCCCAGAGTAGGGCGTGCAGTGGCTGCAAATTGATCGCAGTAATCGGGCTAGAGGGTGTGCAGTAGCCAGATGCACCGGCGGCTTGTCCGAGGTCATTGATCGCCAGCGCGCTTCCATCGGGGTCACCGGGATACGCCGGAAGCTCCTGTACAGCCCTGTTTCGCCAGATCACCGGGGCGAACTCGTGTTGGGTAAAGCCGGATGGACATGTCGAGTCGGGAATGCTCTTCTCCGCCGTGTCGGCCACCTCGCCCAGAACATTGATCTTGAGCGCGATCCCATTATTGCCTCCCAAAGTGGGAAGCGCACTCATTACGCCGTTCTGCCAGAGGAACGGAAGACAAGTGCCGCCGGGAGACGGGAGGCCGAGCGCCGCAAAGCTGCAGAGGTCCTCGCCTCCGGCCGAGTGGGGGGTCTCCGCTTCCCCGGCAGCTTGGCCCAGGAGGTTGACGCCAAATGTCTGGCTGTTCGATCCCTGGAGTCCTGGTGTGCCGAGATCCAGCATCCGGCCGTTATACCAAAGCACGGCGTGCAAAGCGCCCCCTACGGTTGCTGCGCCGGCGATCAGGCCGTTATTAGCGACTTGGAACGGCTGTCCGTCGGCGCCCACGTTACCGAGGTCGACCACCGTAAAGCTGGGCGATTGTGCCGTTGCTGCGGCAGCCAGCAGGCTGCCGGCGAAAATCGTGTTGCGGACACTCTTCATCGCTTGCCATGCAATTTGAATCATCGTGTTGGTGTGTGTCATGCTTGCTCCCCTTCGTCTGGTGCAGGCGGAATCGGGCGGCAAAAGCGGCCACGGCTTATAATTTTTTCGAGGCGGTTTGTTGGCTGTCCGTGAACGCATCTTCTTCTGGGGAGATCACGACGCTGTTGAAAGCCTGGAGCGCCGGCGATCCGAGTGCTCTGGAACGGCTGGCCAAAGAGGTTTATCCTCAGCTACGCCGGATGGCCCGCCGATATCTCAAGAATGAACGCGCGGGCCATACGCTCGAAGCCACTGCCCTGGTTCATGAGGTCTATCTGCGTCTCGTAGACGTTACCAAGGTGGAATGGCGAGAGCGAGCGCAGTTCTTTGCCATAGCCGCACAGATGATGCGGCACATCCTGGTGGATGCGGCGCGCGCCCATGGCTCGAAAAAACGCGGCGGCGGCATGGCGCGCAATGTGAACGAGGTTCTGGACATCTCTCCGCGTACGGTGAGGCGCGACTGGGATTTCGCCAAGGCCTGGTTAATGCGCGAGTTGAACAGGTAGAATCGTCTTGATCGGGGAGATGCTTTCGAGCCATGACACCGGAGTGTTTCCGGCGGATTGAAGAGCTGTACCATGCGGCGCGTGAAGGAACCCCGGAAGAGCGTGCCGCGTTGCTCGCCCAGGCCGATCCCGAACTGCGCAGCGAAGTAGAGTTGCTGCTCTCGGAGACCGCCGGCGGCGAGTTCCTGGAGAGGCCCGCCATTCAGAACGCGCCGGAACTGCTGGCCGATCCGGCCTTCAGCACGTTGGCTGCGGGAGTGACCCTGGGTCCCTACCGCATCGAAAGCAAGCTGGGGGAAGGCGGCATGGGCGAAGTGTTTCGCGCCGTGGACACGCGATTAGGCCGCGCGGTCGCCATCAAAATCGCTCATGAGCGGTTCAGTACCCGTTTCGAGCGTGAAGCGCGCGCGATTTCGTCTTTGAATCACCCCCACATTTGCACCCTTTACGACGTCGGGCCGAACTACCTGGTAATGGAACTGGTAGAGGGGCAGACCATCGGGGCCCGGCTCAAAAGCGCACCGCTTCCCAGGAAGACGGCACTCCTCTATGCCTCGCAAATCGCGGCTGCGCTGGCGGAAGCACACGGCAAGGGTATCATTCACCGCGATCTGAAGCCGAGTAACATCATGATCGCGAATTCCGGGATCAAGGTTCTGGATTTCGGATTGGCGAAATCAGGCGGCGACGAATCGGTTACGGCCAGCCGCATGATAATGGGCACGCCGGCTTACATGGCGCCGGAGCAGCGGGAGGGCAAGCCTGCCGACGCCCGCTCGGACATCTACTCGTTCGGCTGCGTTCTTTATGAGATGTTGACTGGCGCGCCGCAGCGCCGGATCCGCTCGCGAAGGCTGGAAAAGGTCGTAAACCGGTGTCTGGAAGAGGATCCCGGGCGACGGTGGCAATCGGCGGCCGAATTGGGGCGGGAACTGGCTAAGTTCGCGGCTGGCGCAAACCCGTGGAAGGCCGCTGCGGCCGCAGCCACAACTGTGGCCATTTGCGCTGTGACATACGCTTACCTGCACCGCGCACCGAAACTAACGGACAAGGACACGATCGTTCTGGCCGATTTCGAGAATAAGACAGGTGATCCGGTATTTGACGATACGCTGCGCCAGGGGTTGTCGGTGGAGCTCGAACAATCGCCCTTTCTCCAGTTGATTTCAGACACGAAGATCCGGCAGACGCTGGCTCTGATGGGTGAGAGGAAAGACGCGCGGCTGACCCCGGAAGCCGCTCAGCAAATCTGTGAGCGAACGGGCAGCGCAGCGATTCTGGAGGGATCCATCACGAACTTGGGAAGCAGGTATGTATTGGGGCTGCGCGCGAAAAACTGCTCGACGGGAAGCATTCTCGATCAGGAGCAGGCGCAAGTGGAGAAGAGAGAAGACGTTCTGAACTCTCTCAGTGAGATGGCGCGGCGATTCCGCAGAAAAGCCGGCGAGTCGCTGGCTACGGTGGAAAGGCATTCGACTCCGCTCGCCGCGGCCACAACATCATCACTGGAAGCTCTTAAGGTGTACAGCACGGGGTACAAGGTAGACGAATCAGGCGGAGGCGCCGCGAGTATACCTTTCTTTCGCCACGCCGTCGAAATCGATCCCCAATTCGCGATGGCCTGGGCGGATTTGGGGCTTGATTACAGCGGTATTGGTGAGTCCGTATTGTCGGCCGAGAGCACTACGAAAGCCTGGCAACTGCGGGATCGGGTCAGCGACCTGGAAAGATTGGCAATTGGGCCGGGCACTTCAGATATCGGGAAACAACTCCAGATCCAAAGCGGCTTACGAAGAATTCTTCCGGCTGTGGAAGGACGCCGATCCCGACATCCCGATTCTGAAGCAAGCCAAATCGGAATACGCCAGGCTGGAGTGAAAGAAGCATGGGAACTGTTGTGCGGGCGGCCCCGGCGCAGTCAGCATGCTCGACCGGCGAAACCCTGAGACCTGCATTCGTGAAAGTCGTGCCGCCGCACGCGCGAGCTTTTACAAGTCCCCTAAAATTTTTTGGAACTTTAGTTCTACCAGGACTTGCGCTCTCTCCCGGAATGTGATTAGATTCACAAAATGGGGTGCCTCTTGTTTGCGACCAAATTCGTCATCAAAACCGCTGGCCTTTTCTGCACTTTTGCGCTTTCGGCCGTCGGGTCCACTACAATTGCGGGCGCCGATGGGCTGACCGCTTCCGTAGATCCCAGCGGTACCTATGATGTATGGGTTTCCAGTAATGGCTGGCATTTCGGTGGCAACATCGGATACTCGCTCTCCAACCTTTCGGTAGCTTCCGGTGCGGATTCGATCGGCGACTACAGCGAGATCTCGTTCGATTTTCAGTCCGATGCGCCGCGGCAGGGAGCCGTGCGGCTATATGGCAACCAGCCAGCCGTTCTGTTTACTCTCACTTGCCCCTCAGGCGCTCCCAACACATTCCTGTTCCCGAACTGGACCTCCTATCCGCAAAATCTGGAGCAACTGACCTATTACGGAATCTTCGCGCCGCCCGCGTTTAACAGCGCCTACACCGAAGGCCCCTGGATATTTTTCGATTCGTCCGCCAATACCTTCATCGTTGCGCCCGCATCTCATTTCATGGTCTCCGCCACGGGGTGGGGGCCAAATGGAGGACTATCCAGCGGA
>JASIAM010000178.1 GCA_030041985.1 Bryobacteraceae bacterium
CCGATATTGAGTTACGACCGCTTTTCCACTTTTATGTCGCGCGCCCACCCGAATATCAGCGCGGCTTCAAACCAGCGTCTCGACCGACCGGCCGGCGGTCCCAGGATACACTCCCTACCGGCAGCTATCGCGGCCGTTAGCGGCCTCTTGGAAGGCATAATAGGCCGCTGCCCGCGCTCTCGTATCTTCCGGATACATCCGTTCCAGGATCGGCCCCAGGAACCGGCTGTAGGGATCCAATACGCCCCACAAGCCGCTTTTCCCGGGTGTGTCGATCGCATCGCGAACGGCCTGCTCGGTTTCCGGCGTGATCAGCTCAATCCGCCCTACGAATACGCGTTCGAACTGCGAAGGCGCTGGATCGATTTGCAAAGGAAGAATCGCATTCACCGTTTTCGTGGGCAGAATGTAGATCAGCCGCGATCCCTCTTCGAACCAGGAATCCCGCCAGGTATCGATCATGGCCTGCGCCTCTTTGGGAAACAGATCTTCCGCCTCCAGCGCCGCCGCGAGATCGTTGCGCAATTGAGCGAACGACCCGTTGAGTTCCGGCCTGACGAGTGTGGCGCTTCCTGAGATCGCTCCGGCATTGCGATACCCCAGGTGTCCTCCCCTGTTCTCGAACAGGAACACATGGGAAATATCGTCTTGCCTGCGCGGTTCCACCTGAATCGCATCGCCGGGCAAAATGCGCGCGGACAGCGGCACCGGAATGCGCGCCACGCCTCGATAGAACAGGAACTTTTCGTGCTGGCCATCAACTTCGAGCGGCGCCGCATCCGTAGTACGCGCAGCGTAGTAGCGCCCCGGCTTGTTCCCCGTGGGAAAAGCCGGGGACGTATTCGGTTGCACCTTCACATTCTGCCATTCGATGCTGCCGAGCACGTGCCGCATGGAGAAATCCATGCCGTTCAGCGTGCGGTCGAGCTTCACCAGGAACGGGTCAAGATCGAGCGGCGGCGCGTACGTCAGGCTGGCGGCGGAATAAACCGCGCTACTATCGTGCGTCAATGGCATTCGATCGAGGAGCGACTTCGATTCATAAATCGCCGGCTCGCCGTTCGGGTACCATTCGGTAATCACGCCGTGAGGAAACCGCACTCTGACCTGTGCCTCCAGTTCGCGTGCGCTATAAAAGTACAGCACCGGCGTTTCCATGCGCACCGTGCCGTCGAGCCGAGCCTTGAAATTGCGGAAACCGAAGTCGTTGACGAAACCGGGAAGATCGTCCTTGCATGCGAGCGCATCCCAAGCGGCGGCAGAACCGTCCTCGGCAGCAACGGAGGTAAAGGTGCCCCATTCATGTACCGTCAAACCGTCCGCTTCGGGCGAGAGCGAACTGGCCGCAAACAGAATAGTAGCTGCCGAAACCGCAGCGGTAGACAGAAAGTAAGTAGCGGCTTTCATTTCTTTCCTCCTTCATTGAAGGCCTTGAGCGAGGCTTCGATTTCCGCATCCGTAGCCGGACGCGGGAAAAACCGGGACGATTCGCGCACAAACCCATGCAGACCCACAGGAACAATTGCCCCGGCGACGGCACTGGCGCACGTCCCTTTCAGGTTCACTACCCAAGAGCCTTCCGTGGGCCAGGTTTCAAAGACCGCGTAGATGCCTGGTTTCGAAGACGCGGCGATTTTCAACCGCAGCGACCGCCGTGCACCTCCGACCAAGCCCTCAGCGGTGCCGCTTACTTGTGCCTTCGCAGGCTCCGCGCAGCCCTCGGTGCGAAACACGAAGGCCGCGCTTTTGACTGCAAAATCCTGGGCCGCGACGGGGCTGGCGATGGTGAAGGTAAATCCGTCCGCAACCGCTACGGCGGCTAACGCACAGGACGCCCAAAAAACTCGCAACATCTGCGCCCTCCTTTCGAGCCATTAGACGGGCGCACGTGAATTTTCTTCCCACGGGCGGCGCCTACCACGTCCAGGCGAGCGCATCTTTCCATCGGGTGAGCGTTTCGGAATCGAGCTTCAGCGCCAGTTCGCGCGATAACCCGGCCGGTAGCGGTGTCAACGCAACCATACGGTCGTAGACGCGTTCCCGGTCGTGCCCCTCCACGCGCGAGAGCAGGTGCCACAAGCTGAGCGTATCGCGGACGCGAGCCTCCTGTAGAATCTCTTCGATCCCGCTGTCCACCGCCTTTTCATGCCCGAAGTTTTCGATAGCGGCTTTCAGGCCGTTCGGAGCATCGTCGAAATAAGGAATGCCCGGGGCCTCATGCGGCCACAGGCGGCAGCTTGCGCCGGCCGGCACGAGCGACTCGACCCCCTGCCACTCGAAAGACACCCAGCCTTTCGTGACATGCAGCACACCGGAGCCATTTTCGCCCGTAGTGAGCGCATATTCGCAGCCCAAGTCGACAGCGGTGCCCGCGGCAGTATCGACGAAGAATAAGCGCGGCGGAGCGGAGATGGTGGCCCTGATGGTTCCGCGAGCCAAGGCAAGCCGGTGCTCTTCGGGCCGCGCCGTAATTATTCGCAGCCGCGTGTTTTGTTCCACCTCTACCGACCCGATATCGCCGACGTTGACGGTGGCGCGTGACGCGGCGTCTGTTTCGATCCAATCTCCGGCTCGCACGCTGGCGGTCTCCCGCATGTGGCGCGCGCCCACAACCGGCGAGCCGTCGATGCGCGTCACTTCCCACTGCGTACCGGAGCGAGGAGTGAACCGCCAATACGCCGCGGCAGCCAGTATCCCTATCGTGCTAGCCACTAAAGCCCAGCGCCAGCGAACAACCCGAGCACGGCGCGCCTGGTGCTCCGCGACGGCCGCCTCGATAGACCTCCAGATGGATTCGGGCGCTTCGATCAGCGGAAGGTGGCGCATCGCTTGCCTGCCCCACTCAACTTGCCGTCTCTCTTCGCGGCGATTTGCGCTGTTTCTTCCCCACATGGCTAGACCTTTGTGCCCATCACGTTTTTCAAACGCTCGGCGAGCATCTTGTGGCCGCGGCTCAGGCGGGAAGCCACTGTTCCCATGGAACAGTGGAGCGCTTTCGCCATCTCCTCATAGGAGAGATCTTCGAAGTACCGCAACAGAACCGCAATACGAAATTTTGCGGGCAGCGCCGATACCGCATCTCGCACAGAGTTTGCCATCTGTGCCCTGGCGTAGTCTTCCTCCTGCGGCCGTGCAGAAGCGGCGTCTTCCGCGCCAGAGCGCTCCGCAGCCAGCTTGCGGTTTCTGGCCATATCCAAACACGCGTTCACCACCAGGCGGTACAGCCAGGTGGAGAAGTCCGCATCTCCGCGAAACTGGTGAATGGAGGTCAGAAGCTTCAGGAAGACCTGCTGTGTGACATCGCTGGCCAGCGCGCGGTCGCCGTGAAAAAAGTACAACGCAATGGAGTAAACCCTGTCCTTATACAGCTCGTAGAGCACACGAAAGGCTTCCCGGTCGCCCGAGCGGCAAGATTCTAGAATTTCCCTACTGAGCTGGCCAGCGCTCAGATTGACCACCGGCAAATGAGACGGTCCAGGGGCCGGTTTTCTTCCATTTTCGAGCCGCGGCGGGGCGGGCGGCTAATCGTTATGCGTGTGTGCGGCGCTGGCAACACCCAGCTTTACGGAGTGGGCAATCCTGGCTTTGCTATTGGTAAGACTGCCTTCCGGCACGTCCACAACCACTCTGGTTCCCGGCGTCATGTCGCCTACGAGGGCTTTCTGATCGTTGCGCGTAATCTCGGTCTTATCGTTAAGCTGCACGTCCACATTGCCTTTGGCAGTCTTCACGGTAAGGACATTGTTGTCAACTTTGACCACGGTGCCGATGACGTGATCGAAGCCGCCGTGCGCGAAAAGCTGGGCGGCAAAAGCCAGTAAGGCCAAACTCAGCCAGGTTGCGACGTGGCGGCCAAGGCGGTTAGTGGTGATGGTGGTGTTCTTGCGGTTCATCGTTGCTTTCTCCTCTCAAGAATTTCTCTTCTTCTTCCTCTTCCTGCCGGTCGCCGGGACCCTTGGGGTTCAGCTTTTCCATCTCTCTTCGTTCTTCCACCGTCAGCATCGGCAGGTGGCGGATGAAGTGGACCAGTTTCCACGAGTCGGTGGCATCGTGTTCGGAGCCGCTTGCCCAGGCAGGCATGCCGGTGAGCCGGACTCCGTTTTGGATGATGAAAAACAACTCGCCGTCGGTCAGGTTTTGCGTATCGCGCTGGCGCATATCCGGCGCGGGCGGGTACATGTGTTTTCCCATCACGGTGTCGCCGCTGCCGTCATTGGCGTGGCACACGGCGCAATGGTCGGCCCAGTGCGCGCGCGCTTCCGCCAGGACATCGGGCGAATTCGCCACGGGGTTGGCTTGCGCCTTTGCGCTAGCGGGCATTGCCATGGCGCGTGCCTCGCGCGCGGCCCAGCGTTCCCAAAAACTGGGTTGGGCGTTCGCGCTGAAACCGTTCGCCTCCGCCTTTAGCAGGAGAAAACCGGTCACCGCGGCCACGATCAGCACCGCCACCACTCCCCCCAGGAACCAGCTTAGTTTGCCCATACCGTAAGCTCCTGCGCTATGAAGGCTAGTCTACAGAGTCCGCCATGCTTGCCACAAGAGGCGGCTATTCGCAGCGCATGGCGTAACTTTCCGTTACCCTCAGCGGTTACTCTAATCGGGAGAACATTGACTACGCCCGAAACAGCCGGCGAGCAGGCTCTGATTCAGGCGGCACAGCAGGACCCGGCGCGC
>JASIAM010000179.1 GCA_030041985.1 Bryobacteraceae bacterium
ATCTGGCCGGTGGGCTGCCGGACATATTTGGAGAGCGCCGCAAAGGGGATGGGCTTCGGCGCAAGCTTGGGCCCGGTGCCGGCGCCCCCTTGTGCTTCGCGTCCATGGCACTGGTAACAGCCATAGCTCTGAAAGAGCTGTTTGCCCTTTTGCGCATTGCCCGGCGGGGCAGCATTTTGCGCGTAGACTGCGGTGGCGATCGCCATTGCGAGCAGCAGACATCTCATGGCCGGCCTCCTAACGCGGTTGTGTCACTACATCCACCAATGCGGGCTCGCCGCGGTTCACCACTTCCAGAGCACGGCGGATGGCCGGCCCCAAATCTTTCGGATCGGTCACGGGACCTTCCCCGTGGACGCCCATGCCGCGCGCGATGGTGGCGTAATCGATATTGGGGTCCACGATGGTGGTGCCAATTCCCGCTCGCGTGATGCCCCTCTGGTGGCGGTTTGCCATGCGCTGAATGTGCATCACTTCCTGGTGGTAGGCCCGGTTGTTGTGCATCACGCTAAGCAGCGGAATCTGATGGTGCGCCGCGGTCCACAGCACTCCCGGCGCGTACATCAGGTCGCCATCATTTTGAATATTCACTGAAAGCCGGCCGTGTTTCTTGTTGGCCAGCGCCGCGCCTAGGGCCGCGGGAGCTCCATAGCCCACGCCGGCCCCGCCCGAACCGCCGATATATTGCGAGTACTTGTCGAAATTCCACAGCCGCAGAGGCCAGCCTCCTCCCGACACCAACGACCAGTCGCGATCTTTGATCTGCGCCCACAATTCGGCGGAAAGGCGCGGCAGGCTGATAGGGCTTGCATCCCAACCGTAGGTGGCTTCGGTTCGCGTGCGCTCCAGAGCGTCGTGATGCATGGCGGACAGTTTCCGGCCACGTTCTTCGAAGGCCCGCTTGCGATCGGCCGTGAGCAGCCGCTTACAGGCATCGATCAGAGAGGGCAGAGTGGCTTCGGCATCGCCGGTAATCGCCAGATCCACTTCCGGGTACCGCTGGAAATCCTGGTAGTTGCTTTTTACGTAGAGATCCACCGCGGTGATGCTGATCAGTTTCGCTCCGGCTTTGGTGATCGGCCGCGAGGATCTCTCCTGCTGATCGCGATAGCTGTTCACGGTGCCCCAGAAATCGGTCAGTTCCAGGCCTAGGATGACATCCGCATTGCCGATGAGCGCGCGGCTGTTATCGGTTAAATGCAAGGGATGCCGCGAAGGAAAGTTCATCCGCCCGGCCTGGTTCAACACCGGGGCCTGCAGTGTCTCGGCCAGTTCCACCAGCAGTTTCATTCCGGCCGCGGTGCGCGCCGCGCGATCGGCGATGAGCACCGGATTCTCCGCCGCCACCAGCATACGCGCCGCTTCGGCCACGGCGCTTACGTCCCCTTGCGGCGGCGATGTCTGGCTGAGCTTGGGAATGCGCAGCGGGTTGGCCGGGTGAGTGCTCGCGGCCACGGGTGTTTCCTGCAAATCGAGATCGGCCACCAGCAACACCGGCAGCATGGGAGGAGTGGTCGCGATTTTATAGGCGCGCACGGCCGATTCGGCAAAATGCTGCAGGGAAACGGGCAGGTCGTCCCACTTGACGAAATCGCGGACCATGGCGGCCGCGTCCTGCACACTGTGATCCCACTCGACGCCGGGGCGCCGCGACACGGCATCGATGCTGTTGCCTATGATGATGTACACCGGCGCGCGGTCGCAATAGGCGTTGTAAATGGCCATCGCTGCATGCTGCAAGCCCACGGTGCCGTGCGCGAATACCAGCAGCGGCTTGCCTTCCATCTTGGCGTAACCGTGCGCCATGGCGATGGAGGATTCCTCATGGCAGCAGGTGATGAACTCGGGGCTTGCGTTGCAGCCATAATTGATTACCGACTCATGCAGGGAGCGAAAGCTCGAACCGGGGTTGGCACACACATACTCGAAGCCAAGTGACTTGATGACGTCTACCATAAAATCGGAGCCGGGCCGATCGGCGGTGAGCACCTCGACTGCCGGTGACGGGTCCGTTTCTTTGGCGGCTACCGCAGCGGCTGCCCGTACAGGCCGCTGTTCCTGTGCCTCAACCGGTTGCGTATTGGCGGCCAGGGCCGCCGTACCGCCCGCAGCGCTCTTCAGAAAACTGCGCCGATCGAGCGCCGGCTTGGAGTCAGACAGAGAATTCGCCATAGAACCTCCGCTTCGATTGCTGTGCATTATATCGCTTAGGCTTTCCGGCCGCCCACCCTTTCCAAAATCTCCGGAATCTCGAACACCGCCCGATTCTCCAAACGTTCGGTCGCGGACCGGAATCTGCGGTAAGCGGCAGGTTCCAACAAGGCATCCACCGCCTTCGCGATTCCGCGGAAATTCGGCAATACCATGCCGACGCCTTCTTCCAGCACCCAATCGGTGTTGTAGCGCTCCTGCGGGAGCGTCCAGGCGTTGCGCTCCACAATCACCGGAAGCCGCATTTGGATGGCTTCGCTGATGCTGCCCGGTCCCGGTTTGCCAATGAAGTAATCGGCGAGTTGCATGTAGCGGGGCACTTCCTTGGTAAAACCTTCCACAAAAATGGGCGCGCCATGCAGCGGCGCGTGCTGGTTGAGTCTGGCGGCGAGCCGCGCGTTGTGCCCGCAAATGCACAGGAGCTGCCGGCCGCGCAAGCTCCGCGCAATCTCATACATCACTGCCGCCCCCTGCCCTCCGAAAAGCACTAGCCCGATGGGAACATCCGGCCGGAAACCTAACCGCTCGCGTGCTGCGGTGAGATCTGCCGCGCTTAGGGCTGCCATCTCGTAGAAGCTCGGGTTCAGGATCATGCCGGAAACGCGAAACACGCGTGAGCGTTGATATCCCACGGCAAGCGCCTGTTCGACGGCGCGATCCGTACCGCAGATCGCGTACTGCTTGAGATCGGGCCGCGGTTTCTCCAGCCAGAAATGTGGTGGATAATCGGCCAGATCCGTCAGAATGGTAATAAAAGGCACGCTAGGCAGCGTTTTGGCAAGGCTTTCGGCCATGGCTCGATTGAAGTTTGGTACGAGCGAGACCACCATATCGGGCCGGTTGCGCCGCCAAAGCTCTTCGAGGAGGCGTACTTGCTTGCGGTGGAACAGGCGGATCACCGTGTGCATGCCCACGGTCATCTGAGGCGAACCGAGCGTCCAGCCCTTCTTGAGCATGAGGTTGTACAAGTCCTGAAGCCGCACGCCGGTCAACTTGCGAAATATATCGATGGAATCGAGCAATTCCTGCAGGTTGACCATCCGGACGTCCAGGGGCCTCTGTTGCTCGCCGATCACCCGGTGCAAGGCAGAGGCCGCGGCGCGATGGCCCCCGCCGGCATCGAAAAATACAAAGTCGAGCCGCTTTGACGGCTTGTCTGTGCCGTGGGGTACTGAGTCGCCATTCCGAAACATCTTATTCAACGTCTGTTTTTCAGGTTGTCACTTTCCTGTAGCCATCACGCCGGTATAACGAAAGCAGAAGGTGGAGGTGTCCCGGGTTGCGGGGGACATCGCTCACCAGAGACACTAATATGAATAGGGCAGCAATGCTCACTTTCATTGCGCACCGCGATCACAAGCTGATGCGCCGGGTCAACCGGTGGCCGGCGCCGCGCTGGATCCGTGTGTGGATGATCTGCGCCACGCGCGGCGGCGATGGATGGCTGTGGTACGGCATGGGCCTGATTATCCTGTTGTTCGGCGGAGCGGGCCGTTTCCAGTCCGTAGCGGCTGGAGCGCTGGCGGCGGCGGTTGGTATCGCGCTGTTCCTGCGCTTGAAAAAAGCGGCTAAACGAAAGCGCCCCAACACCCTCGAACCACACTGCTGGGCCACTTTGCTGCCGCCGGACCAATTTTCGTTTCCTTCCGGGCATACGATTACGGCGTTCGCGGTGGCGGTCTCGCTTAGCATGTTTTATCCCAACCTGGCGATCGGGCTGCTGTTTTGCGCGCTAAGCGTGGCAGCTTCGCGCATATTGCTGGGCATGCACTTTTTGAGCGACGTACTGGCAGGAGCTGCGATTGGCACGATGCTGGCGTATTGTGCGGTCCACGCTGTGCGGTTGCTATAGGGCATTTCTATAAAACCGGGGAGTCATTCCCCAACAGCGCGCGCCGCACGATTTTGATGGGCGCCGTTCCCTGCCGCATGAAAGCATCGTGGAACTCTCCGATGGAGTATTGCGGCCCCTTCATTTTCTTGTAATCTTCGCGTAACTTGAGGATCTCCAATTTGCCCAGGGTATAGACGAGGTAGGTCGGGTCGGAGGTTCCGCGTTTGGCCTCTTTTTCGGCCATGGGACGCGTCTGGTAGCCCTCTTTCACGAAGAAGTCCATGGCCTGCTCCAGGGTCATGTTGCCGGTATGCATCTGGATGCCGGCAATGTAGCGCGCATCCCGCAGCAGGGCGTCCTGTAACTGTCCGAGGCGGAGTTTCAAATCGCCATTGCCGTAACCCTGGTCGAGCATCATCTGTTCGCTATAGTGCGCCCAGCCTTCGGCATTACTGCTGCAACCGATCAGTTTGCGGACTTTGGTCGGCAGGTTCTGCACCCAGAGGAACTGCACGTAGTGGCCGGGATACGCCTCGTGGACGGCGGTGCTGATAATCGTGCCGTGATTGAGGCCTTCAAGATACTCCTCCCTTTCTTTCGCTGGCCACGCTGGATCGGGAAGCGTGACGTTGAAAAACGCCTCCTTGTCTTTTTCGTAAGGGCCAGGCGTGTCCATGGAAGCAGTGGTCAGCGCCCGCATGAAGGGCGGCGACTCCTCCACGATGGGCGGTACAGGCGAAGGGATGGTCACGATGTGGTGCGCCAGGATGTATTGGCGCAAGCCGCCGAGAACGTCGCGGAAGGACTGCAGCAGCTTATCGGCGGGAGGGTGGTTGCGTTCGAGTTCGTCCAGGATTTGCTGCGGTGTGCGCTTGGAATCAATTTGGGCCGCTACTCGCCGGAACTCGGCCTGGTTGCGGTGCAGATCGTCATAGCCGATTTCGAGAAGCCGGTTGAGCGGAATATCCACCATCTCGTCGTACAGCAGCTTTTTCTGATAATTGCCTGCGCCGATGCGGAAATCGCCATGCGAGCGCGCGAGGAGATCGGTTTTGAGCCAGTTTTCATAGGAGCGGAGAGCCGCAATAGTGGCCTTGTTCGTTTGTTGGAAATCGCCCACAAGCTGTTGCTCTTTTACCTGCTGAAACGCCGCAGGCACATCCTTTTCGAAGAAACTGATCAGGCCGGGCATCTGTTCGAGCGCGACTTCGGTATAAATGCGGGGAGGATTCTGCAAGTTCTCGCGTGCGGAGGTGAACACCCGCGGGATGAGCCGCTCGCGGGCGATGACCGACCGCAGCCGCTCGGCGGGCGGCGCATAGTTGCGGCTCATGATCACGAAAATCGCATTGGTGACGCCCGAGGAGTAAGTATCCGGATTCTTTTCCCAGTCGCGGATCGATTCGAGGCTCAGAAGCTGGCTTTGGATAGCGGATAGAACCAGTTCGCGGTCGGACGAGGCCCATTGCGACAAGCCGCGCGGATCGAATTTCTCCACGTTCCCGAGCCACTGGTGCAACGCCGCAATCTGCGCTTGGATCTCCGCACGCGAATCCGATGGCATCAGCGCATCGTACTGATGGAAGCCGGCGGAAGTGCCCGAAACCGGATCGTAGCGAAATACCAGCTCGTCAAAGTAGCGGTCGGCGAGTTTCGCGAACTCGGCATCGCGATTCTGTGCCGCGCACACGCCCGCTATAGCCAACAGCAAACCGATATGCCCGATGGTTTTCATTGGTCGAAGCTTTCCGAGGGGACGCTATCATTATAGAAAAGGTGCGCACATGAAACGTGTTCTGGCTTGTCTTTGTTTGAGCGCCGTGGTGTGCCTCAGCCAACCGCCCAAAACGCGCGTCGATACAGTCACCGATACGATCGACGGCGTGAAAATCAGCGATCCGTATCGTTGGCTCGAAGATCAATCGAGCCCGGAGACTCGCGCCTGGGTCAAAGCGCAGATGGCTTATACGCAATCAGTGCTGGCCAAGGTGCCGCAGAGGGAGCGAGTGCGGCAGATCGTGAGCGGGCTGCTCAAAATCGATACCATGGGCATGCCGTTCGAACGCAACGGCACATATTTTTTCCGCAAACGCCGCGCTACCGACCAGCAAGCCATTCTTTATTTGCGCAAAGGTGAGAACGGCGCCGACACGGTGTTGCTCGACCCGAACCCGCTCAGTCCCGGCCACAGCACATCGGTGGAGGTAATGGATATATCGAACGACGGACGCCTGCTGGCGTACGGCTTGCGGCAAGGGGGGCAGGATGAATCGACTGTCCGCTTCCGCAATGTGGACACCCGAGCGGACCTGCCGGACACGCTGCCCAGCGCTCGTTACATGAGTGTCGCGATCAAGCCGGATCGCAGCGGCGTCTATTACGTGACAGCGCTAGCGGCGGGTCCGCGTTTCTACTATCACGCCATGGGAACGCCCACCAGCCGCGACCGGCTGATCTTTGGAGAGCAGTTCGGTCCGAGCGAGATCGGTCAATGCAATGTCTCCGACAACGGGCGCTGGCTGGTGTGCGAGGTCGATTATGGCTCAGCCGCCGATACGGTCGAAATATTCGCGGCGGACCTGACCGCGGGCGGTTCGCTGAAACCGATTATCACGGGCATCAACGCGCGTTTCCAACCTTCGGTAGCGGGCGACCGTTTGTTCGTCCAGACGAATTGGAATGCTCCCAACGGGCGCATCCTGGCGATTGATCTTACGCATCCAGCGCGCGAGAACTGGAAGGAGGTCGTTCCTGAACGGTCTTATGTCCTCGATAGCTTCAGCCTTTCCGGCGGAAAGCTGGCTGTGGCGTGGCTCGAAAACGTGCATTCCCGCATCGAAATCCTCAGCGATTCCGGCAAACTCATCCGCCAGTTGCAGCTTCCCGCGCTGGGGCAGGCCAGTGTTCCCACGGGCCGGTGGGAGTCGGACGTGGCTTTCTACAATTTCAGCTCGCTCAACCAGCCCAACACCATTTACCGCTACAGCATGTCATCGGGCAGCCAGTCCGTGTGGTTCCAGACGAAACAGCCCTTTGATCCCTCCAGCATCGAGGTGAAGCAGATCTGGTACAACTCCAAAGATGGCACGCGCGTGCCGATGTTTCTTGCTTACCACCGCGGCATCAAGCTCGATGGCAGCCACCCCGCGCTGCTCACCGGCTATGGCGGTTTCGATATTTCCGAATTGCCCGCGGCGAACAACACGGCGCTGGCATGGCTGGATCTGGGCGGCGTTTTCGCGCTGGCTAACCTGCGCGGGGGCGGCGAGTTCGGCGAAAAATGGCACGACGCCGGAAAGCTCGACAAGAAGCAAAATGTGTTCGACGACTTCATTGCCGCCGCCGAATACCTGATCAAAGAGGGGTACACCAGCAAAGAGCGGCTGGCGATCACGGGACGGTCCAACGGCGGCCTGTTGGTAGGAGCAGCGCTCACGCAACGGCCGGACCTGTTCCGCGCAGTCGTGTGCGGGTTTCCGCTGCTGGACATGTTGCGCTACGACCGTTTCAAGGTGGCCAAATTCTGGGTCCCCGAGTACGGCACCGCCCAGAACCCGAAGCAGTTCCCCTTCATTTATAAATACTCACCGTACCAGCACGTAGAAAAGGGGACGAAATACCCGGCCGTGTTGCTGGTTTCGGGCGACTTCGATACGCGCGTCGACCCGCTGCACGCCCGCAAAATGGCGGCGCTGCTCCAAGCCTCGACCGCTTCGGACCGCCCGGTGCTGCTGCGCTACGACACCGAATCGGGCCACTCCGCCGGTGTGCCGGTGGATAGCCAGATCGGCGAACTGGGCGATGAGCTGACGTTTCTGGCGTGGCAGTTGGGGATGGCATAGCAGGCCGGGCGTTACGGCCTCCTGAGCTACAATAGCGGCTTGTCTTCCGGTTCCCCGCTATCGATTTCAGATTCTCCGCTTGCCCGCGCGGCCCGTTGGTTCGCGAGTTCCGGAATTCAAGAACCCTCCGGTGGTGTGGCGCGTTATTACCGCACCGACCTCGAACGGAACCATCCGGTTTCGACCGAAATCACCGGTTACGCTGTGAGCGCGCTGCTGTTTCTCGACCGGTCCGCTGAGGCATGCGCCGCCGCCCGCTTCCTGACGCGCCAAGCGTGGAATGGCGCCAGCATGCCCTTCGAATTGGGGCCTGCGCAGTTTACTTATTTTTTCGATTGCGGCATCATCGCGCGCGGTCTTCTCGCTCAATGGCGCGCTACGGGTGAAGCAGAATATCTCGATGTGGCTGCGGCCCTCGGCAACGCAATGTTGGCCGACTTTGCGGATGCGGATGGTGAATACCATCCGATTCTTACTCTGCCCGATAAACAATCAACGCCGCGCGATCCTCTGCGCTGGTCGCAATCCCCGGGATGCTATCAGCTCAAAAGCGCCATGGCTTGGTGGCAGTTGTTCGAAGTCACCGGCAACGCGCGGTTCGGCGATGCTTATTATGATCTCCTCGAGTATGCTGTGCGCGACTCGCAGACTTTTCTACCGGGACACACTGACCCTCTCAAGGTAGTGGACCGCCTGCACGCATACCTGTACTTTTTGGAGGGCCTGTTGCCCTGCGCGCACGACGCACGGTGCCGCATCGCGCTGTGCGAAGGGATCTCCCGGGTCGCGTGCCATATTCAGGAAACGGCTCGCGAATTCGAGCGCTCGGATGTGTACGCGCAGTTGCTGCGCATCCGCATCTTTGCCGATGCTCTAGGAATCGTGCCGCTTGACCGGGCTGCGGCGGAGCGGGAAGCCGATATTCTGAGCGCGTTTCAGGCTGCGGGCGAAGATCCTCGGATTGCGGGCGGCTTCTATTTCGGCCGCAAAGGGAGCGCCTGGCTGCCTTATGTCAATCCGGTCTCCACGGCCTTCGCAGTGCAGGCGCTCGCGGTCTGGAACGGCAGTGCCCCAGCGGGCTGGCATCAGCTAATCTGAACTTTGCCGCTTCCGGTCAAGGTCGCATTCGCCTCCGGCACCGATGACCTCAACGCGCAGCTCGTGGAGCGCATGCGTGAGCTGTTGCCGGAGCTTCCTTTATTCGTGGTGGCAGAGTTTCCGCCTGGCGCGCCGGAGGTAACCTGGGTCCCCTACCACGTGAATCGCAGTTTTCGCGAAAACCGGGCGCGCTGCCGTGCCGCTTTGGCCGGCAAATCTATTCGCCTGGCCGGCGTGCTGCTGGTACCCAATGTTCCTTATCGCCGGCTGCGGCTGCTGGCATTTCTGTTAGCGCCGCTGCAGATAGTTGCGTTCAATGAAAATCTGAACCACTGGATGCTTCGCCCGCGCTGCGCCGGGACGATCGCGCGGCATTTCGCCTGGCGAACGCGTAATTTCCTACGGTGGCATTTCGGCCGCCAGGGCACGCTGGCACGCCGCGAGTGGCGCTTGGATTTCTGGTACGCGGCCGCCCGTCTGGCCGGATGGCTGCGAGCGCGGCGCAGATTTTCTACAGGTTCGGAAAGCGATCGCGGAAGCGCCGCAGACGCTTCCTGCGACCCAGGCATTTCTCTCGTTATCCCTTCCCGCAATGGCAAGGAACTGCTGGCAGCTCAACTCCCCGGCATCCTGCGCGACCTGCCCTCGCCAGCCGAAATTATCGTGGTGGATAACGGCTCCGATGACGGGACCGCATATTGGCTCAACACCACCTGGCCTCAAATCAAAGTGAAAACGTCCGAGCAGCCGCTTTCCTTTGCCGCTGCTGTTAACCGCGGCATCGCGTGCGCCCGCTGTGCTCGCGTGTGTCTGCTGAACAACGACATGCTCGTGGAGCCGGGCTTTTTTGCCGCGCTCGAAGAGGTCTTTTCGCAAGTGCCCGATCTTTTTTGCGCCACTGCGCAGATCCGGTTTCCCGCGGGCGTGCGCCGTGAGGAAACCGGGAAAGCAGTCATGGCGCAAACCCGGCCCACCGATTTTCCGATCCGCTGTGATGACCCGCTCCCCGGCGAGGATCTGACGTACGTGCTCTATGGCAGCGGCGGCTGCTCGTTATATGATTCCCAAAAACTGCGTGCCCTGGGCGGGATCGACGAAAGCTATGCGCCGGCTTACGTGGAAGATCTCGATCTGGGCTATCGTGCCTGGCAGCGCGGCTGGCCTTCGGTTTACGTAGCCGGCGCTGTGGTGGAGCATCGTCATCGCGCCACCACTTCCCGTTATTACAGTGAACCGGAACTGTCTCGCATCCTGGAGCGCAATTATCTACAGTTTCTCGCGGGTGCGGTTCAGGATCGGGCGCTTTTTCAAAAACTCTGGGCGCAAGCCACGCGAAGGCTTTGCCTTCTCGGCGATCGGGCCAGCCTGCGAGAGGCGGTCTCCGCTCCCTTACGGTCGCGGCTCCGAACTCGTTCTGAGCCGCGACCGTCAGGGAGCGGTTGCGGCACTAGCGTCACGCCCGGTGCGTTATCCGAATCTGCCTTCCTGGCTCTGACCAACGGCGCGGTCTCTGTCTTCCCCGGCCGCGAGGCCTCCGGAAAGCCGCGCGTGCTGATCGCCAGCCCGTATCTTCCGTTCCCCCTGGCCCACGGCGGCGCCGTGCGCATGTACAACCTGATGCGGCGCGCGGCGGAAGAATTCGACCAGATCCTCGTGGTCTTCTCCGAAACGTCCGCTCCGCCCTCCCCCGAGATTCTGGCAATCACGGTCGAAACCGTGCTGGTCCGGCGCCCCGGCACGCACTCTCTGCCCTTCACTGGCCGCCCCGATGTGGTCGAAGAGTTCGCTTCTCCTTCCTTCGGAGCCGCGCTCCAGCAAAGCGTGCGGAAATGGCGTCCCCCTATAGTGCAACTGGAATTCACGCAAATGGCGCAGTACGGTGGCGCGTGTGCGTCGGCCAAAACCATTCTGGTAGAGCACGACATCACCTTCGACCTGTACGAACAGTTGTTGGCCATTGACGAAAACTGGGACCTCCGCCGTCAGTTGGCCCTTTGGCGCCAGTTCGAGACCGCGGCGTGGCGCGAAGTCACTTGCGTGGTCACGATGTCGGAAAAGGACCGGACCTTCGTTTCCGGTATAGCGTCATCAGCGGCCGCCGCACTCCCCAACGGCGTGGATCTTGATCGATTCCAACCCTCCTCCGCGGAACCGGACCCGGCACGGCTGCTCTTCATCGGCTCATTTGCGCACCTGCCAAATCTTATGGGGGCGGAGTTCTTTCTTACCCAAATCTGGCCGCGTCTGGCCGATATACCCGGCGCTACCCTCCATATCATTGCCGGCGACCGGCACGAATACCATCTGGCGCGGGCTGCCGATCGTGTCAAGCTGCCGCTCGATCAGCCGGGCCTGGAAGTAGAGGGCTTCGTATCCGATGTGCGTCCCGCCTACCGAAGGGCTGCCGTGGTGGTCGCCCCGCTACTCGCCTCCGCGGGCACCAATATCAAAATCCTGGAAGCCATGGCCATGGGCAAAGCCGTAGTGAGCACTCCCGCGGGTGTAAACGGCCTCGATCTTGTTGCCGGAGAGGATTTTATTCTCGCCAAAACCGCCGGCGAGATGGCTGAAGCCATTTCCGATCTATTGCGCAATCCCGCCCGGCGACAGCGCCTCGAAACCGCCGCCAGGCTGCGCGTCCAGCGCGATTACGGCTGGGACGGGATTGCCCGCCGCCAGGCGCAACTGTATCGGGATTTGTGAAAAAGCGATGACTCGCTGCGCCTCACTGTAATCGTGCGAATAGTACTACTGTAGCCCCTTGCAACTCCTAGAAACCCTTTGGCGTCTATTCCTTGTGCAAGGCCGGAATATGGTTGTACTTCGCACCGTTTGGAGCTTTGTTGTCCGGTTCATCGAGACGGACGCGGTTTTTGGCGTTCATGGCCGTTGTGTGCTCTAATAGAGCAGTCCTTCCAAGCAGCCTTGTTTTCTGGGACTAAAGTAATAGGAACTAAAGTACTTTAGTGGAACAGTACTGTAGCATTTGTCCACTGAAGTGCAAATTTGGTCCTACATAGCCAAATTTGGTGGCTGAATAAATTCAATTATCGGTTAAAGTAATCTTGGACGTGCGGAAACTTGCCAGATCAACCCGATTCAGCGGCCCGACCCCCGGTTTGGATTTGGCCCGGGTGCTGCTGGTGCATGGAGAGCTTGCACCACGCCTAGCTTTGCGAACCATTTTGCAGGCGGGCGGTTACAAAGTAGATGTAGCTGCCAGCACCGCTGAGGCGCTGGCTAAACTGGATGATGGCGTTTACGATCTAATCCTTGCCGACCAGCAATTTGGAAAGCAGAAGTCAGGGCTGGAGCTGTTGGCATACGCGAGGGTGAAGGATTACCGCCCGGCCACCGCTTTTATTACGGCTCACCAGCGCCGGCGCCCACACTCTCTGGGATCGCGAGAGGTGCAGCGCCACAACATTGCCATTTATACTGAGAATCTGCCTTATCTTCTTGAGAAAGTGGCCGAACTGATCGGTTTGCGCGCCAGCCGCAGGTACCGTCCCCTACGCCAGGCCGTCTGAAAGCGCGGTTCCCAACCGCCGGCTCTCGCATCGAAAACTTGTGGCCACGTTTGGCGGCCGCGGATTTTCTGCTACATTGTTGGTTTCCTCATGCGTAATGTGTTGATTATTGGCTCTGGCTGCGCCGGCAATACTGCCGCGGTTTATGCCGGGCGAGCCAATCTCAAGCCCCTGGTGATTGGCGGCCATGAACCAGGCGGTCAGCTTTCTCTGACCACCCTGGTGGAGAATTTTCCTGGCTTTCCGGAGGGTATCAACGGCCCCAACCTGGTGGAAGGCATTAAGAAGCAGGCCGAGAACTTCGGCGCCGAATATGTGCACGGCTCGGTGGTGGACACCAATTTCGGGACACGTCCGTTTGGCGTGAATGTGGACGGCGAGTGGATCGAGGCGCGCACAGTGATTATCGCTTCGGGTGCATCGGCGCGCTGGTTAGGCCTTCCCTCGGAACAGCAACTCATAGGCCATGGCGTCAGTTCCTGCGCCACTTGCGACGGCTTTTTCTATCGCGGAAAACGAATCATGGTGGTGGGCGGGGGCGATTCCGCCATGGAAGAAGCCAATTTCCTGACGCGGTTTGGCCGGGAAGTCACTCTGGTGCACCGCCGCGAAGAATTCCGGGCTTCGAAAATCATGCTGGATCGCGCCCGGCACAACCCCAAAATCCGGTTTCTCACCAACACGGTCGTCAACGAGCTGCGCGATACCTCTACCGGCCTGCTCACCTCCGCCATGCTGCAGAACTTGGTTACCGGCAAATCCTGGGAAGAGGAAGTGGACGGCTTCTTCGTAGCCATCGGCCATATTCCGAACACCAAGGTGTTCAAGGGGCAGATCGAGACCGATTCGGAAGGCTACATTCTTTCGAAAGGCGGCGCCCGCACCAATATTCCCGGCGTGTTTCATGCTGGCGACGTGCAGGACCGGGTCTATCGCCAGGCGATCACCGCGGCTGGGGCCGGGTGCATGGCGGCCATCGAAGCGGAGCGTTTTCTGGAAGCGGAGGGGCATTGATCGAGCGCATTCACCCGCCCGGGGCGCCGGCGCCGCGGGGACCCTACTCTCCGGCAGTGCGTGCGGGCGACTTCATCTTCGTTTCCGGGCAGGTGCCGCCGGAACCGGGTGATGTGGCGCATGAGACCCGCCAGGTGCTCACCAACCTGGCCCGCATTCTGGAAGGCTGCGGAGCCACCCTGGCCGACGTCGTGAAATGTTCGGTGTTTCTCGCGGACGGCAGAGACTTCGCCGCCATGAATGAGGTCTACGCCGAGTTCTTCGGGGAGAGCCGGCCCGCCCGAAGCACGGTAGTGACGGCGTTTGCGATACCGGGGATTAAGGTGGAGATCGACGCGATTGCGTATAAGCCGGCGAAGTGAGTTGTCCGGCCCAGTTGAGCTAACGGGTTGACCGCAGACACGCCTGCGCTGGCGTAAGCACAAGGGCGCCGTTGCAGAAGGAACTATCCATGACTGGCATTCAGTTCATTACCGACGAGAAGGGCCGCAAAACGGCGGCCGTCATCGACCTCAAGAAACACAAGGCGCTGTGGGAGGACTTCTTCGACGGCCTCGTCGCGGAATCGCGCCGCCGGGAAAAGGGTATCCCTTACGCGCAGTACCGCGCCCGGCGACTCAAAAAGCACGCGCCACGTGATTAGTTACGCGCTCACGATCAAACCGTCCGCCCAGAAGGAGCTGGACGCGCTCGATGAGACGATCTTTGCACGCATCGACCGCAAAATCATGGCGCTCGCTCATAATCCACGACCGGCAGGCTGCAAAAAGCTACGCGGCTATAAAAACCTCTGGCGCATCCGCGTTGGAGACTGGCGCGTTATCTATCGGATCGACGATTCAGTCAGGGCCGTGGACATTACTCGCGTGGCTCACCGCAAGGAGGTTTACGAGCCATGACCGGCACTTTGCTTCCACGCCTGGTTAGCCTTGTTGAATTTGACGGCGACAGTAATGCGCTTCGATGAGATTCCGGCTCAAATTGTCTGTTCGCCTCCCGAATTCTGGAACGGAGTTATGAAGCGCGCGAAAGGCCCATTCCTCAGGCGGCGATGTTGCAGAACCTACCCCTTTTGAGACGGCAAATCGACGTGACATTCAGAGGAGCGCGTGATAGCCTTTCTTCATGCAACTTCACGGCGATCCTGTGGGTTTCCAGTATCTGTTCTGGTTGTATTCGCATCCGGCGATTTACATCACGTCATTGAGTTTGATCCTGACCGGGGGCGGATTGTGGTTTTGGAATGCAAGACGTGTAAACCTCTAACGTGGTCACGAACCAGGGCCGCTTTCGGGCACGCCTCCGGCCGGCCTTCGTTTGGCCGCCTTCGGGCGTTGGGCTTCCGCCGCTTTGCGGATGGCGTCAACGTCGGCGAGGTCTTGCAGTCTGCCGGACGCGAGTTTCGAGCTTATTAGGTTTTCGGCGGATATGAGATTCGCTTTCAATCCACTCGCCGGGTCAATCTCCACTTCAATACGCCTGGTCCACGCCGGGTCAAAATCAATGCCTGGAATAGCCGTAAGAATATCAAAGCCCTTCGGCTCGCGCCCAAAGCGAAAGAAACTGTTGCGGTCGGTGAAGTCCACCGGCTGGAGGCCTTGGAGCGCTGCGCCGAATTCGGCGCGGCATAAGACGCCCTGGCGTTTTCAAGGTCCGCCTTGATGAAAAGGTCTAAGTCCTTCGTGAAACGCGGTTGCGAGTGATAGATCACTGCGAAGCCGCCGACGATCAGGTATCTAACGCCATGGGATTGGAAGGCGGATAAAAGGTCTTTGTAGTCTTGGTACATCCGGCTCGATCTCCCGCCCCTTGAGCGCATAGGCCGTTTCGATCAGTTCCGCAATCGCGTCCAGCCGTTCATGCGCGGGCCGGCTCTGCCAATAACGGTACTCGTCCGCCTTTATCTCGTCAAAATC
>JASIAM010000180.1 GCA_030041985.1 Bryobacteraceae bacterium
TAGCGTCATCCGGATTTTGCCCGCTATCTGCACCCACCGCTGAAGCGTATGGCAAGTATCGAGCCACTCATTGAGCGGAAGAGAGGGCCACTGTTCCGAGTCAGCCATACGCTCCAGTGTTGCAGAAAACTGCCGCGTGCGAGCACCATGCGCAAAACATCGGTAGCGCGCCCACTTCAATACGCCCGGTTCGACCAGAAACGTGGCATAGAAACGCGGCAACCGCTCGCGAAACTCCGCTGCGGAGCGCTGCCAATAGGAGGCGTGGTCGAAATCGGCGGGCCGAGTGGCGGGCGCATCGAGGGCCGCGGCTTCCTGCATGCGCGAGAACTGGACTAGGCTGGGGCCTTATCCCTCCGTCCCCTTCTTCTTCTCCAGGTCGTCGGCCAGAATCACCGCTTCCGCCAGATCGCGCATGGGACGGCGCAGGCGGCGGCTCTCGTTGCGCAACCGCAGGTAAGCCTCTTCTTCGGTAAGCCCATACTTTTGCTGCAGAATACCCTTGGCGCGTTCGATCAGTTTGCGCGCTTCGAGCGCCCGCTTCATCTCCAGGGTTTCCGACATCAGGCGCGCATTTTCGATGGCTATCCCCGCCTGCCCTGCCACCACCTTGACGAAGCCGATTTCATCGTCGGAAAACTGCCGCACTTCGCG
Source organism: Bryobacteraceae bacterium (assembly GCA_030041985.1). GTDB lineage: Bacteria > Acidobacteriota > Terriglobia > Bryobacterales > Bryobacteraceae > PSRJ01. The sequence goes on from JASIAM010000180.1 coordinate 655, forward strand.
CGTGTAAATGTTGATGGTGCCGATCACCTTCTCGCGTGTCACCAGGGGGACGGAGAGCAGCGACGCCAATCCGGTTTTGCGCGCCAGTTCCGGATAGCGGTACTGTTTTTCGTCGACGACGTTGGGCACCATGACCGGCCGCCCTTCGCGTATCACGCGGCCGATCAGAGAGTCCTCGATTTTCAGCGGCATCTTGTGGAGGTACTCGGGTGAAGAACACCGCGCGGCCGAAATGATCAGCTCGCGGCGGTCTTCATCGACCAGCATGATGGAGCAGACCGGCGATTCGAGCGTTTCCGCTACCATTTCCGAAATCGTTTGCAAGATGCGGTCCAGATAGTTTTCTTCCGCTATCGTTCGCGCCAGCCCCGCAAGCGCTTCCATCCGCCGCGCCGCGCTCTCCGAGCGTTCCGCCAGTTTCGATTTGGCGATCGCCCCGCCCATCTGTTCGCCGATGAAACTCACCAGTGCAACCTCGTCCGGCGTATGGATGTGTTTCGGGCGGTGATGAATGTTGATGACGCCGATCAACTCGCCATCGCTAATCAGCGGGACTGACAGGAAAGACTCGTAGGTGTCTTCCGGCAGGGCCTGAAACATTTTGAACCGCGTATCCGCCGCCGCGTTATTGGATAGCGCCACGACAGACCTGTGCTGGGCTACCCATCCCGTAATGCCTTCGCCTATCTTCATGCGAATGTTGCCGATCTCAGCCGTATGCGGCAACTGCGACGCACGCAACACAATTTCATTGCTCGCATGGTCAACCAGATACACCAGGCAGGCGTCGCAAGCAGTTACCTCGAATGCGAGCCCCACCAGTTCCTGCAGCATTTTTTCCAACGTCAGATTGGAACTGACGATGTTGCTGATCTGGTGAAGAATTTCGACTTGGCTTTTAGCCTCCGCCGTCACCGCGGTTCCCTCCTGTCGGCGCTCCCTGTTTCTTTCACTAAACGCGCACAACCAAAACGCCGTGGCGTCCCGTGCGCTCTGTGGTGCCTCTCCCCGGGAGCTTCCATTTCAGTGTAAGAGTGCGGCAAAAGCCCGTCCAATCCAAAATTTCTATGGATGGCATCGCCGCGAAAATGAATCGGCCGCCAATGAATCAATCGCCCGCGGCAGGCGCATAGGCGGCTTGTGACTCCAGTGCCCGGTCGAGATCGTCGGAGGTGATTTTGCCGTTTGCAACGAGGTACTCTCCGATACGCTGGCCCTTGGTTTTGCGGAGTAGCGCTTCTTCCAGGTCGTTGACGGAAACAAACTGCTGGCCAATCAGAATTTCGCCCAGCCGCGGGCGCACAGGCAGATAGGGAGCGATTCCCGGATACACATGCTCGGTTTTGCGCCAACCTAACGTGTGCTGTTTCAGGCGGGCCGTTACAAACTGCTGGTAAGCCTGCAGCGTAGCGGCGCAATTGATGAGGTTGCCCCAGAACATCCGCAGGGGCGCGGCCGCGGCGAATACATAGCCGTAGACCTGGGCGCTCAGGTGAATCCGGATGGCCGCGTGCAGGCCCGAGACAGTCATCGAAATGACACACAGGTCCCTGAGCCAGACAGGGAAATGGCCGAACGGATTCCCCAGAATCTGGCCCCCGGCGAGAGTACCCATCCAGCAAAGAAACAAGAGATTGGCCAGCGGCGAAAGCAAATTCCCGGCCAACCCTTTGCGATCTCTCCAAAACCAGTAGCATTGCTGTAGAGGCGCCCGCCACCCATGCCGCTCCCAACTCTGCAGCGCCGCTCCCGCCACCCAACGGCTCCGCTGGCGCACGGCCGCGCGCACCCGCCGCGGGAAAAATTCACGCGTGGCCACCGGGCCGCTGGCCCTCATGCGAATGGGAATGAGAATTTGCTGAAACCCGGCAGCATACATGCGGAAGCCGTTTTCATAATCTTCCGTCAGACAGTCCGGGTCGAAAATGCGCCCCTGATGCTGTTGCCGCACGGCTTCGAGAGCCGTCCGCTCGAATCCCGTTCCCACCCCGCTCGATGGCAGAAAACCGCCGAGCCGTTGCCGGACGGGGAGGTCCTTGAACTGAAATTCGGCAAACTCATCGCAATACACGCCATGCGTCCACTCGCGCAACCCCGTGGCCAGGGGCAGCACGGGAACCTGCACCATCTGATACTCGCGGGAAAACCAATTGATGAGCCGCAGCGACTCCGGATGGATCAGATCCTCGGCATCGTGCGTCATCAGGATTTCAAAATCCACTCCGTGCCGCCCCTCGTATTCCGCCATCGATTCGTAGATCCAATTCAGACAATCGCCCTTGGAGGTCGGTCCATCGTGAGGGCAAACGGCCAAGTGCACACGCGCATCATCGCTCATGACGCGTTCGACTGCTTCCCTGGTAAGAGGATCATTCGGATAAACACCTACGAATATATCATAGTTGCCGTAGAGGATGGCCGCCAGGTTGTGCCGTAACATGGGCTCGATTACTTCGTGCTCGTGCCACAAGGGCACAAAAATGGCAATGCGCCTTTGGGGGGCGTGCGCCAGTAACGAATCCTGCGGCCACGCAAAGCGCTTTGCCATGCCGAACAGGAAGACGAGAGCAACAAACAGATCGTCGATCGCGCTCAAAAATATCCACAGCGCGGCCAATGCAAGACCGACTACGACCCAGTGGCAGGACCAGAGCATTCGCGAAGACCGGAATGATGTAGTCGTATTTCATATAAAAAGATCTCTAAAACTGTAGTTGAGTTGATCGCGCTCTTGGCCCTGCTTGAATCGCTGTGCCGAGGCCCGTGCAGTGCCCATCTGGGGGATGGCTCTTTTGAGATATCCCGTGTCCCGTGTCCTCCTGACGTACCAATGGTCCTCTCCTACTAGTACTAAGTGACTTACTCTTTCCCTCCTAGATCTATTGACCGGTCGGTTATTTAGCCATTAGGATTGGGTAACGACTCTGACGGTTGCTAAACCAAGTCCATGGAACAGCGAAGAAACCGGCGGTTCACGCTCCACTTACCCATGTCGATCACCCGTTCCGGCGCCCAACGGGTGGCAGTTGCCGGGCGCACACAAAACATCAGTTCCGCGGGAGTCCTGTTCATGGCGGAACGCGAGCCGGACTTGGGAGGCGCCATTGAATATGTAATCACGCTCAACCACGACGGGATACAGCCGGTAAGTCTGCGCTGCATCGGTAAAGTCTTGCGCGCCGAGAGAGTGCTCAACGGGTCGGATTCGGCGGCATTCCGGATCGCGGCTACCTTAGAGCGCTACGAATTCATTCGCGAACAGTTAGTGTTCGCGTGATTCCGGCATGCACTGGCCCTTTCGGGCCGGGTCTGTACCAGGCGCCCGTTCACTGCCGGATGCCGCGCAGCAGGCGGCGCGCGGTGTAGGTCACAATCGCAAAGAATACAACAAAGCTTAAGGCGATGACTGTGACTTGGCGTTGCGTGGAAAGACGACTGACTTGCGGCCCCGGATTTGCCTTCGCGAAGTCCAGAAACACATGCAAATGGACCGCAGCGGCCTGGGAACCGGTAGGATTGTCCAGCACCACGGTTAACACGCCTCGGAGCGGGGCGGCGTAGGCCAGGCGGCCGGCAGTCGCGGGAGCGGTCGCCGCAAGCACGCTCTCCGGCAGGCCGTTGCCGGGCCGCTCGAGATCGCCGCGCCGCAGAAGCACCAGGCGCACTTCCGGGCCGCCGCCTGCGACTTCGTATTCCGCCGAAACCATGGCTGGCTGCTGTTTGAGAACCACCTGCACCGAGCGCGACTCTCCGCTAGGCACGCGGACCAATTCGTTGACCAGTTCGAGAGGCGCAGAAACGGCCGCTGCCACCAAAAGAGGTGGCAGAAGCAATGCGCTGTGGACCTTACGGGTGGGCACTGCGGATGGCGGCCGCGACCTCCGCGGCCCGGGCGCGCGCAGTATGCATATACGATTCGTTGTTGGCCAGGCGGTCGAGTAAAGGCAGAAATTGATCGGGCGCCAGCAGCCGTTTCTTATCCATCGAAATTTGTAGTTGTAACAGGGAATCTACCACGCCCAGCTTATCGTACTTGATGGTGCGCTCTAAATCTATGCGCCGCTGCGCAGTCTCGGCGATGCGCTCGAACCAGTCCGCCAAGGCTATTCCCGCGGGATCCTGCGTGTAGTTGAATTGCACCTCGTTCTTTTGGGTCCCGTCTTCATAGCGGATGGTCTTGGCGCCCATGAAGGCGACTTTCATGTGCGCTTCGAG
>JASIAM010000181.1 GCA_030041985.1 Bryobacteraceae bacterium
ATTTTTATGCATGAGTTCGACCGCGCTCGCGAGTTCTCAGAACAAGGCCGGCAGGAACGGCAAGTCCTCAAGCAACTCTTAGAACAGCGTCAACCCGATACAGCCGCGAGCGGTACTGTTACCGCGCAGGATGTGATCGAAGTGGTAGCTGGACTTGCCGGCGCTCCCGCGGCCGTAGTGCAGAGTCTGATCGCGCAGCCGGACGCAAGTGGGATCGAGCGGATCGTCAAACAATTGTTGGCCCTGGTGCCGCAAGGCCGTGAATGGCTTGAGCCTCTGGCCGCGTATCTTGCCGGCTGTTCTCCCGAAGATGCCCACAAACTCGCCGCGGCGATTCAAAATGCAGCCGAAAAACCTAAGGAATGACGGCTCCTGCTACGACCCTGGCACCGAATTGCGGTGGCTGTCCAGCACTTCGCGCACTTTGCGCACCAGGGCATCGGGAAGGAACGGTTTTTGCAAGAAGGCTGCGCCCGACCGCAAAACACCATGGTGAACAATCGCTTCATCGGTGTAGCCGGAAATGTAGAGCACTCGCATACCCGGCTGCAAGGGTGCTAATTGGCGCACCAGGTCCGGCCCGCTCATTTCGGGCATCACCACATCCACCACTGATAGATCGATATTCTTCTTACACGTGCGGCACAGGCGCATGGCCTCTTCGCCGCGCGTGGCTTCCAGGACTTCATAGCCGTGCGCACGGAGCACGTCTACAATCAGTTTGCGAACGCGCGCTTCGTCTTCTACCAGCAGAATGGTCTCGGCGCCGTCAAGATGTTCCTCTATGGCAGGACGCGCGCCGGTTTCCGATCTGCCGGCCGCTGCTAACGGAAGGTAGATTCGCATGGTCGTGCCAGCCTCCAGCTCGCTGAAAACTCCGATAGCGCCGCCGCTTTGCCGGATGATCCCGTAAGCGCTTGCCAGCCCCAGCCCAGTGCCGTGTCCCGGTCCCTTAGTAGTGAAGAATGGTTCGAAGATGTGGCTTTGTGTTTCCTCGTCCATGCCCGTTCCGGTGTCGGTAATCGAGATCGTTACATACTCGCCCGGCCGGACGCCCAACTGCGTCGCCGAATAGCTGTCGCTGAGCTGAACGGTCCCGGTCTCAATCGTCAGTTTCCCCCCATCGGGCATGGCATCGCGGGCATTCACCGCCAGGTTCATAATTACCTGTTCCAGGCGGCCCTGGTCGGCTTCCACCAGGTCTTGTGAGGCCGCCGGAATGGTTACCATCTCGATATCTTCACCAACCAATCGGCGTAACATCTTCTGGATCTGCAGCACCAGGTCGTTGAGGTGGATGGCACGGTTCTCGAGCGGCTGCCGGCGGCTGAAAGTCAGCAACTGATTGGTGAGCGCTCCGCCGCGCTCCGCCGAGCGCCGGATCTCTTCGAGCGCCGTCCGTTGGGTCTCTTGCAACTGGTCCCGCCGCGATAGAAGCAGATCGCTGTACCCCGTGATCACGGTTAAGAGGTTATTGAAATCGTGAGCCACGCCGCCGGCCAGACGGCCCACGGCTTCCATTTTCTGCGCCTGCCGGAACTGTTCTTCCAGGCGATTGCGTTCCCGCCGGAGCCGTGCAGCCCCCAGCTCCCTTTCGACCGCGGCATTGAGACGCATCAGGTTGCCCCGGGTGATATGATCGGCCGCGCCTGCCTTCAGCAACGCCACCACATCGCTGGCCTTGATTCTCCGGGTGACCGCAATCAGGGGAAGATCGACCCGCCTCTCGTGAATGAGTTGCAAGGCCTCCAGAGCCCCGAAATCCTCCACCCCAAAATCCGCTATGGCCAGATCCCAGTTATCTGCCAACGCTTCTTCCAACTGTTCGGCGCCCGTAACATATTCGTAAACCGAATCGTATCCGCCGCGCGATAGCTCATCCGCAACGGCCTTAGCGCCGCTCTTTCCGATAAAAACAACCCGGAGTGGTTTACCCATTCTTCTAGGGGATGGCGAAATCAGAGTATTTGATATTACAACTTATCGGCCGTTTTGCATTGCCATTTATTGTATGCAAATGAACAACAGCTCTAGATCTTGCAATGCGTTACTGAATTCACGGTAAAAGCTTACACCCGGCAGATCTCGATAATCGGTGTTTTGACACACACCGGCAGCTCAACTTTCCTTCATCCCGGCCACCCCGAAAGGCCGGGCTACACTGGAAAAAGTGGAAGAAGAGGTACTAGGTAAGGCGTACGACTCCCGGCTCATGGGCCGCCTGTTGGTTTACATGCGCCCTTACTGGAAACTGATCGCGGTTTCTCTCGTCTTCCTGTTGCTGCAGTCGGGCCTGCAGGTGCTCGGACCCCTGATTACCAAGGTTGCCGTTGATCGGTACCTGGATCCCAATGCCCGCAGCCATCCCACCCTGCTCGATCCGCTACTGCCGCAGGATCCGTGGACCGGACTCACCAAGCTTGCCCTCTTATACCTTGTGGTCATCGCCGGAACATTTTTAAGCGAATTCGTCCAAATGTACCTGATGCAGTATACCGGCCAGCTAGCCATGTTCGACCTGCGGCGCCAGTTGATGGAGCATCTGCAGCGGCTCGACCTGGCCTTCTTCGACCGCAATCCCGTAGGGCGCCTGGTCACGCGCGTCACCACCGATGTCGACGTCTTAAACGACCTGTTCTCTTCCGGCCTGGTCACTATTCTGGGCGATGTTCTGGTGTTGTCGTTCATCGTGGCCGTGATGTTCCGCATGAGTCCCGCGCTCACTGCGATCATGCTGGCCGCCATGCCCTTTGTGATCGTGGCGACCACAGTTTTCCGGCGGAGTGTGACCCAAAGCTACCGCCGTATCCGCATAGCCATCGCGCGGATCAATGCGTACCTGCAGGAGCACATCACAGGTATGACGGTCCTCCAGTTGTTCAATCGGGAGCGGCGCAGCATCGCCGAGTTCGACGAGGTGAACCGGAAGCACATGAGCGCGTACAAAGACGCGATCACCGCATACGGCTGGTTCTATCCAGTAGTGGAGTTCCTGTCGATGCTCGCCTTGGCTGCGATCCTGACCTACGGCGGATTTCGCGTCACCGCAGGGCAGTTGACCTTGGGCGTCATCGCTTCCTTTCTGCAATACGGCCTGCGCTTCTTCCGGCCCATCCAGGACCTAAGCGAAAAATACAATATCCTCCAATCCGCCATGGCCTCTTCCGAGCGCATTTTCAAGCTGCTCGATACAAACGCCACCGTGTTGCCCCCCGCCAGTCCCATTCCGATGCCTCCTGCCATCGCGCCCATAGAGTTCGATCACGTTTGGTTTGCTTACAAGGATCAGGACTGGGTGCTGCGCGATGTCAGCTTCCGCATTCAGCCGGGCGAGACCATCGCCGTGGTGGGACACACTGGGGCAGGGAAGACCACGCTGATCAGCCTGCTACTCCGCTTCTATGATGTCCAGAAAGGCGCAATCCGGATTGGCGGCCAGGACGTGCGCGACTTCGACCCGCTCGCGCTGCGCCGCCGCTTCGGAGTGGTGCTGCAGGATCCGTATCTGTTCACCGGTACTCTCGAAGAGAATATCCGCCTGGGCACCGAAGCCATCGCCCGCGAGGAAGTGGAGTCCGCTGCCGAACAGGTGAATCTGTTGGACTTCATCCGCGCTTTGCCGGAAGGATTCGAGCATCCCATACGCGAACGGGGCAGCGGCCTTTCTACGGGCCAGAAACAATTGATCAGCTTCGCCCGCGCGCTGGCGCACAACCCCTGTTACCTGATCCTCGACGAAGCTACTTCCAGCGTCGATACTGAAACCGAGTTCCGTGTGCGGGAAGCATTGGGCCGCATGGTTGAGGGCCGCACCTCCATTATCATCGCTCACCGCCTTTCCACCATCCAGCGCGCCGACCGCATCGTGGTAATGCACAAAGGACGTCTGCGCGAATCCGGCACCCATCAGCAACTGCTCGCTCTGCGCGGAATTTACTGGAAGCTGTACCAGTTGCAGTATAAGGACCAGGAAATCCGCATCCCGGAAGCCCAGGTGGGCGATTAAAGCAAGCCCAGGTGGGCGATTAAAGCGCAGGGCATTCGGCGCGGCATTTCGAGCAAATTACGGTACACTTTAAGTTCTCCATGAATTTGGGAAAGCTGGGGCAGGCTCTTAGCGCGCGCGAGATTTTCAGTCTGATCCAGCACGACCTGGAGCAGGTCGAAAAGACCATCACGCTCGAATCGGTCGCGTCCGTGGATGCGGTCACCGCCATCGGCCAATACCTGCAATCGAGCGGCGGCAAACGCCTCCGGCCCTCGCTTCTGCTTTTGGCCGCCAAACTCGCGGGGGGCCTTGACCGGAGCGATGCCGCAGCCGGTCCGGTAGCGATTCAACTGGGCGCGGTGGTCGAGATGATTCATGCCGCAACCCTGGTCCACGACGACGTGATCGACGCCGCCCAGACCCGGCGCGGCCGCCCCTCCACCAACATGAAATGGGGCAACCATACCTGCGTACTGGCGGGAGACTGGCTGTACATGCAGGCTTTCCAACTTGCCCTGCGGCTGCGCAATTTTCAGGTTCTGGACATGCTGATCGGCCTCACGCAAATGATGGTCGAAGGAGAATTGCTCCAACTGGAGCGCATCGGCCGGATCGATATTTCCGAAGCCGATTGCATGGAGCTGGTGGATCGTAAAACGGCTTGCCTGTTCTCCGTTTGCGCGCGCCTGGGCGCGATCGCCGGAAACAGCGGCGCCGGCTTTCAGGAGCGCCTGGGCGACTACGCCTGGAACCTGGGCATGGCGTTTCAGCTCGTCGACGATGTGCTCGATTTTACAGCGCGCGAGAAAGTGCTCGGCAAGCCCGTGGGCGGCGATCTGCGTGAAGGCAAAGTAACCTTGCCGCTGGTCTACGCGCTCGAGTGCGCTTCTTCGGAAGAGCGCCGCCTGGTCGAGCGGGTCTTGCGCGAGCGCAGTTATCAGGAGGCGCCTTTCGAGGCCATCCTCTCGCTGCTCGAAAAATACAGCGGCATCGAGCGGGTCCGCGAGCGCGCCCAAGCCTTCACGGACAAGGCGCGCGGAATCATCGCCGAATTCCCCGACTCACCCTACCAGCGCGCGCTTCTTTCCATCACCGACCTGGTGACTGAAAGAGACCATTGAAAGGAAACAGACTGGCTTACGCCGCTGCCGGTAGCTCCTTAGCCGTGATCTCGTATCGGAAGAGGTCCGGGTCGAGGCTATCCAGGCGGCCATTGGCCGTTTCGGCCTGCGGGTACATAAGGAACCCGATCGGGGGGCCGCTCGATCCCGGAAGTGCGATATCGTGCGCGAAATTGAAGGCAACCCAGTTCATCTCCGAAGACCCGAATAGCCGCGCGCGGGCTTTCTTCACCATCTCATCCGCCAGCGGCCGGTTGCCAGGCGGTTCCTCGAGCATTACTTTACGCACATCGGCAGGGTCGGCCGCTACCCAGCCGTAGTGATTCAGGTACACTTCGGCGCGGCAGTGCTGGGCCTTCGTCACGTTTGCCGAAGAGACATCAAGGCTCTTATATCCGAGTTGCGATTGGGCCACTCGAATACCATATACATCGCGCGCCGGAAGGCCGGCGGCGCGCGCCAGGCCTACGCACAGCGCATTGAGATCGGCGCACTTTCCGCCGAGGTCGCCCGACTCCAGCATGAAGCGGATGTCCCCGATGCCGCATCCCCTCGTCTTCGGATTGCGATAGGTGTTTTCCACGATCCACTCGTAAATGGCGCGGGCTTTATCGGCGTCG
>JASIAM010000182.1 GCA_030041985.1 Bryobacteraceae bacterium
GCGCACGGCCGTTTCAATCATTTTGGAGGTGAGGCCGGTACGTTGTTCGAGCACCGCGGGGTTCAAGCCGTGTGCAGCGGCAGCGCTGGTCCCGGGCTTTCCCAGCCCGGTTCCATGGCAGGGCGTGCACCACTTCTGATACACCTCACGGCCCCGGTCCGCTGGAGACTGATCTGCGGCAAATGCCAGGATAGCGAGAGGCATCAGAGCCAGCACCTTCCTCATGCGCGCGCCTTTCTCATATGCTTCGGCCAGATGCCGCTCTTGCCCGGCGACAAAATGCCATTGGGATCGAGCGCGTCTTTGAGGGTTTCGTGCAGCCGCAGCAGCGCGTGATTGTTGAACGAGTAGGTGTTGGCCACGTCGTCCATAAACGCCAGATGGGTGCGATATTCGCCCCAGCCGTGCTCGGCTCCCACCTGCACCAGGCGCTGAAACGCCGCCCGCATCTTTCGGTTCTTTTCCACGTCGTGCTCGATCTGGAAAGTGAACAGGAAGAAAAAGGAGCGCGGATAATAGGTGCCGGCGGGCACCACGCCCACATTGTCAATGCCCATTTCCTGCAAGACCTTCTCGAACACTTCCATCACTTCGAACACGGCTTGACCGGTCATCGGTGTAATTGGCGACACATCGATATGGCCATAGCTGTTCGGGCCGAGCGCGGAAAAAATAGCCAGACTAGGCACGCCGAGCGGCACCGGGTTGGCCACTTTCGCCAAGTCCTCTGGAGTGGGCGGCAGCCGGTTGGATACGCCATCACGGAACTGCACGCCTCCGATGGCGGAAAACTTCCGCTTCGCAAATGCCCACTGCGCCGGCACTACCTCCGTGGGGCCGTAAAATGGCAGATCGATGCTCCAGTACGGAAGGTTCTTGCGCCGGAGGTAATCCTCCAATTCCGGTATGCTCGCGCCGCCCGGCTTGGAGCGAAGCGCGATTAGTTCCGCATCGCGCGCCTGGGCCGTCAGCGAATTCGCCACCCTCGTCGTACCTTGCACGATGTTCGAGTTCATCAGGTACGAGAGCGTGTCCACCATGGGAATCAGATCGTCATGTTTGGGGACGCTAACGGTGCCGGTGAAACGCATTTCCGGCATGGGGTAAAGCCACACACCCATTTTGGTGATGATGCCGTAGTTGGACTGCGTGAAAATTCCATCAACGTACGGTCCGAATCCATACTTGTACTGCTGCCAGGTGCGCGCATTGGGAAGCGCACCCATTCCCGTGCGCACCACGTCGCCGTTGGCCAGCACCACTTCGAGGCCGCAGAGCGTGGAGAAGTGATCGCGCAACGGCGTATGCCCGCCACCGCGATCGAGCGTATTCCCCACGGGGCTCCCCCAGCCGGGATCGGGCGCATCGATGAACACGTTCAGCCCTTTTTCCTGCGTGTACCGGTACAGATCGAAGTAACTCACGCCGGGTTCGACGAGCGCGTAGTGGTTCCGGTCATTCACTTCGAGAATGCGGTTCATCCGCTTCAAATCGAGCACCACCGAGCCCGAAAGCCGCGGCGCGGAGCCGCCGTACGCCAGATTCTTGCCGGTCGAAACCGTCCACAGCGGAACCCTATATTTGTTCGCAATCCGAACGATCTGCTGGACCTGTTCCACGCTTTCGGGGGCCACGGCAGCCGAAGGCATGGGATCTTCCGGCTCGTGCCAGAACGGCGAATACGAGTCGCGATACAGTTCGACATCTTCGTCGGACGAAAAGACCCAATCCTTACCAACCACTCCTTCGAACTGGCGAAGCACGGTTTGGAAATCCCTGGCGCTGATGCCCGGAGGAAGCGGCATGAATGCCTCCCGAATCGGCCAGTATACACCGCGAGGGGGTAGGCGCCACCTGCGCACGGGTTAGGGGCTAGAGAGGTCCAAGAGTTCACCCCCTCAACAAGCGAAAGCCGTAGTCGTTTGAAGCTGGTCCAGTTGTCCATTGGTGAGCGTTTCTGGTAGCGTCCCAGTCACTTCACTGTTAGGGCATTAGCCCTGAACATCCGCGGCGAATTCCACATCACGAGATCACCCTTGTACCGCAATTCCCACAGAAGACCTGCCCTTGCGACACGGGCGCGTAGCACGAGGGGCAACTGAAGGTTTGCGACACTCTTGGTTTCGAAAAACCTGCAATACCAGGGTGTCTACTCTGAAGCAATGAGTCCAGATTCACAAGATCGCTGTAGTGAAGCAGTAGAATTCCGTTTGTCGAAGCGAGTTCTTCGGCGGCTGACGTGTACCGATTGTTTGTGACGACCGCTCCCCAGTGGGCTTGTGCATGCGCTTTTCCGGCTGCGATTTCCTGAACCGCATGATTACCTACCGGCCCTGAGTAAAGCTTGCATTGGAGAACGACTCTCAGTCCCCATTTTTCGGCAATCACGTCAACTCCCTGATCCCGGCTCTGCAATGTAACATGCGCATTCCATCCGCAGCGTTTAAGTTGTTCAGCACAAAAGATTTCGAATTCCGCAGGATTCAAATCGCTTGAGAAAGTTGTGAACACTGGCCTATTTTGAACCAGTATTTCCGCACGTTCCGAAATCGTTTGGACGATTGGTGTTCGCTCGCGCGACAGTAGAGCCTGTTCCTTAGCTGTAAGCGCTGGAGAGACGTGATGCATTACGAAGTAGTCGATTTCCTTTGCCCACTTATCTAGCTGAACCCTGCCGTACGCGTCCTCACGAACAAGTTGCGCCCGCCGTCTCGCGAGTTGATCTATATGGTGATCGATGATGGCATTGGCCTTTTGGTACAGACTCTGGCGGCGACTGTCCCGTACAAGTCTCGGGACGATAAATATCGCTCCGGCTGCCACGACAATAAAAAGTAGGACTGCGCTATTTTGGGAAATCTCTTTGACGATCCACAGCGCAAAGAATATTCCAACAAGACTAATCAATAGTCCTTGGTCGATGGCATGCTTACTTCTACGACCTGCCATACTGTCGTGTCCTCAATCCAAAAGGTGAAAGTTACCCTCCACCGTCGCCCCCACCCTCACCGGCTTCCCATCCTTTGTCCCAGGCCGACATTGCCATTGCCTTACCACATAGATCATACGCTAACACGGCTTATAGCCAGCGTTCAATGTACTTAAAGGGCTTGATTATGTAGGCCACGCGATCTTTGTGCCACAGTTAGAACAGAAAGCGTTACCTGAGCCGATTGGAGCGCGACATGCAGAGCACGTCCACTGCTGTGGGGGTTGTACGCTGAATTGTTGAACCACCGTAGCGTTCGGCGGGTCCTCTTTCGTCAATGCCCAGACGAGCGCTACGACCCAACCGATGAGAGTCCAACCGAGGAGTAGGTTGAGAGCAAAAATGGCTCCTGCGTTTCGCGCGCGGAAACCGACCATTGTTGGCAGAAAATATAGGGCCAAGCCGATCAGAAAGGGAAAGATAAAGAGATGCATTTGGTGCCCTTAAACAAAAATTGCATGCTCGTGAATCTGACAAAGGAGCCTCGTAGCTGGAAAGATCCCAAACCTAACATTGTGTGTTATGGCGTTTCTGGATTCCGAAACGTGAGACCTCGACTCTGGCATTGCTGTATCAGCTCCGTCTGCTCCCACTTGATCACTCACAAACAAGTATGCGCCTCGACACGCGTTCCGAGAATAGGCGCGAAGTACTCTTAGTACGGGACACCCGTTATCTAGCGCGTGTGGTGCAGTCGCGCGGCTGAACCAATGCAGCGATATGGCCTGTTCCATGCCAGCGCGTTGCGCCACGGCCTGCATGGCCAGGAACACGGCTGGTCGATCTAGCGATTTACCGGTTTTGCTCGGGAACCAGGCCATCAAATGCCAAAATGACGCGCGATGGTGATTGGCGTGCCAGCATAAGTACGCCGGCGGGATACGGTTTCATCAACTGCAGATTAACCGGTTTCAGATATCCCTGTACATTATGCCGAGTTAGACCACACTACGGCATGTAGCCATATTATTTGGATCTGATCCGACGACGGGCCGCGAATCTCAGGAGGATTTATTTTGTGGCGGGGGTTATTGTGCGTTTCGCGCGCCCGGCGAAAATGTAACCTTTCTTCTCCGGCCTTATGCCTCCTCTTCCTCCTCTCCCGCCACCTGCGCACAGGGCTATAATCGAAAGCGTTTCGAATATGGCTAGCCGCCGCAGATTTCTGCAATTCGGCTTGGGCGCCTGTGCCGCGGGCGCACCGGCTTTCGGCCAGGCGATGACCCGGCCAATTTCAGGCCCGGCCGGCGGCGCTTCTGGCTATTTAGTGGCTTCTGGGGCCAGATCCAGTCCCCCGCAGTGGAAGTAGATGGCCTGTCCTTCGCTCCCATGTCCTGCTTTAATACGGTGTCCATAATTGGTCTGATCGCGCGCAGCGGGTGCTCGGCTGGTAATCATATGCTGTTTCACTTTACTTGCCAAGTGATTCCGATCTCTAGTCGGTGGCCAGTGTCGTGCCACTGCCGGTGCATACCAATAACTCCGATTCGTACCATAACTACTGTCCTCTCAGTTCCCGACAAATGGACCTAGATCGCCATCTTTTCGGGTGGTAGCATTCCGCTAGTTAAAAGGAACTGAGAGTGAAATCGACAATTAAACTTTTCGCAATGCTCGCGCTGGCTGTGTCGGCGCATGCGACAACCTACAGCAGTTTCTTCGCGCAAATCGCCGATGGCGGTTCGTCGAATCAGAAGTGGCTAACCACCATCACGCTGATAAACACCAGCGAGACGTCCGAGCAGACTATCACCGTGCAGCTCTTCGCCGACGACGGAATACCCCTGGCGCTTGATTTCGGGAGTGGTCCCACGTCAACGCTGGTTGCTACCCTGGCCCCGCTCGGGTCTATCAGCGGGCGGAGCTCCGGCGCCAGCTCCACCATCACCACCGGCTGGGCGATGGCGCAATCATCCGCGCCGATAGACGGCGTCGTGATGTACGAGTACGAGACCAACGGCGTGCCACTGCAGGGAGTCTCCGTGCTTGGAACGGCGCCAAGTAATGGCTTCATGACTCCAGCCACATCGGCTACCGGCTTTGCCGTCGCGAATCCCTATACCACTCCCGTCGAAATCGAGATATTCGCAGTGAATCAGAACGGCGGAACGGATGCTACCTACCTGTTTGACCTAGCCTCCGGCGCCCACGGCTCGGCGACGTTCACCAGTATTTTTCCTCAGCTTGGGAATAGCTGGCGGGGTACCGTCTATGCAATCTCCATGGTTCCTGGCACCGAATTCGTGTCGACCAACGAGTTTGTAGTCACGGCCATCTCCGGCGACGGGGGAGTGCTCTCCAGCTACCCGGTCATCATGGTTCCGCAGGCCACTAACGTGGGAGTTCCGTTCATCAGGAAACCTGCAGTGCAGCCGTAGATTTCGCGCAGCAATCGTACCTTCAGGCCGCTCGGCTCGGCAGTTGATTGTTGCTCGTCAATGTCAATGAGGGGTCATGCTCGAAGCGGTCTGTTGTACTCCAGTTGCTCCATCAGCATCCGCTCGCTACGGACCGTATACAGCACCGATATAGAAGTGCACGCAGGCCTTTCTCAAAACTTTTGCAACGTCGAGGGACTCTGCATAGATCTTGATTTCTGCACCCGCCCGGTGCCCTGAACCCCCACAGCGCCCCCGGCGGTACTCCGATCAGGCCTCCGGGTCTGGCTATAAAACTGTGTTAATCGGTATGCGGTTCCCGATAAGCGAAGCTTATTCCAGTCCGGCTTTGGAGCTTCCTACCTCCTATCCCAGCCTCTGCGCACAGGGCTATAATCGAAAGCGTTTCGAATATGGCTAGTCGCCGCAGATTTCTGCAATTCGGCTTGGGCGCCTGTGCCGCGGGCGCACCGGCTTTCGGCCAGGCGATGACCCGGCCAATTTCAGGCCCGGCCGGCGGTGTTCCCTATTACAAGGCGGTTTTCGATGAGCGGTTCGAGGCTTCGTGTGCATTTGCCGCCGGCGCGGCTGAACGCCGCATACCGACGGCCGCAATCCGCGGGGACGTCACAAGCCTGTTCTTTAATGACCTCCACCTGCGGTGGAAACAGGGGCCGGTTCTGTTAGCGGGATACACTACGCCAGCCGCACTCTTCTGTCTGGATCTGCTTGCGCGAGACCGGGGCATGCGTGTGAGCCACTTTGTGAGAGATCCCGGCGTGGAGCGAGCGCTGGATGTTCTCGACCTCGCGCTGCCGCGGCGCTCGATGACTGCGGCCGTGCCGTCAAGCGACCCATCGCTTCTTGTCTTCTGGATTATTGCACCGAGACACTAACGCGGCTCCGCCGCCACCTCGATCACGGTGTTCCATAGAAACTCGATGAGTTTATCGAGCGCGGTGATGGAGATGTTCTCATTGTCGGAGTGAGCGCCGCCGGATGGGCCTTCGCCGCCGGCCATCGGTCCGAAGCCATAGCACTCCACGCCCTTCGAACGGAGTTGCGCGCAATCGGTGGCGCCGGCCAGCATGCCTGGAATTACAGGCGCGCCAAACATGCGGCGGCTAGTGTCTTCTAGGGCGTGGAACATGGCGTTATCAGTGCGGGAAGGCGGGGCCGCGGGACGTCCACTACTGGAGGCGAGCATCACTTCGACTGACGGGTCGTTGATAACGCGGCGCAGTTCGGCCAGAAACCGGGTTATGTCTTCATCCGGCAGAGCGCGCACATCCAAATACGCTTCCGCTTGCGAAGGAATTACGTTGCTGCGGAAGCCGGCCTGCATCATAGTGGGGGCGATGGAGGTCCGCAACAGCGTGTAATGCCCAGGCTCGTGTTCGTAGAAGTAACGGTCCACTTCGGGCGCTCGCGCGGGATCGAGGACGGCGCGATAGCGGGCGGCATCGCGCGGCGGGCTGATAGCGGCGAGGCGTTCGAAGTAGGCCCGCGTGGCGTCGTTGAGCCGGATGGGCGTTTGCCACGCTGCGGCCTTGGCTACGGCGGCGGCCAGGTGAGCCACGGCATTGTCCGGAATCGGCCGGGAACCGTGGCCTGAAGGTCCGCGCGCAATCAGCCGAACGCCGCGCGGAACCTTCTCGCTGATGGTGATGAGCGTGTGGTGGACGCTGCCATTATCTTCGAGCACCGAGCCGCCCTCGGCCAAGGCATATTCGGCATCAATTTCCGGCCAGTATTGGTTTACCAGGTAGTCGATACCCACGCGGGGGGTGCCTTCTTCGCCGGCTTCCGCCAGAAAGATCACGTCGCGGTCGAGCTTGACGTGCATGCGCTTGAGCTCCAGCAGCGCCATCATGCCGGCGACCACGTGGTCTTTGTCATCGTTGGCGCCCCGCGCATAAATCAACCCACGTCTCCGCACCGCGGCAAACGGATCGACGGTCCAACGTTCGCGCTGCACGCCCACCACGTCGGTATGGCCCATGATCAGCAGCGGACGCTTGGAACCGTTGCCCTTCAGACGCGCCACCAGATTGGCGCGGTTCGGCTCCAACGCATAGAGCTGTACGGGAATGCCTTCCCGCTTGAAAACAGCCTCAATGGCTTGCGCGGCGCGGGTTTCGTTGCCGGGTGGATTGGTGGTATCGATGCGCAGCAGGTGGGTGAAATACTCCAGCGTTTCGGGCTGACGCTGCGCCCAGTCAACGGCGTAGCGCTCCTGGAGAGAGGCAGCGGGGAGGAGCGAGGTTAGCAGTAACACGCCGCCCGGAAGGGCGGCGGCAGCGCGGAAGCGCCGACCCCACGAGACCCTCATAAAGGTATATTGCCATGCTTCTTGCGCGGCATCGTATCCACCTTGTTTTCCAGCATGTGCAGAGCGCTAATGATTCGCGGCCGCGTCTCGCGCGGCTCAATCACGTCATCCACAAATCCGTGTTCCGCGGCCACAAAGGGATTGGCGAACCGCTCGCGGAACTCCTCGATCTTTTGTTGCCGCGAGGCGCCGTTATCGCTTGCCCCACTCAGTTCGCGGCGATAGATGATATTGATTGCACCCTCAGCGCCCATTACTGCCACCTCCGCGGTTGGCCACGCGAGATTGATATCGGCACGAATGTGTTTCGAACCCATCACGCAATACGCGCCGCCGTAGGCCTTCCGTGTGATCACCGTGATTTTGGGGACAGTGGCCTCGGCAAAGGCGTAGAGCAATTTGGCGCCATGGCGGATAATGCCGCCGAATTCCTGCTCGGTTCCGGGCAGAAAACCGGGGACATCTTCAAACGTAACCAGCGGAACGTTGAAGGCATCGCAGAAGCGCACAAAGCGCGCCCCTTTTACCGAAGAATTGATATCCAGGCATCCCGCCAGAAAGGCCGGCTGGTTAGCCACCACGCCGACCGGCCGCCCATCCATGCGGGCAAACCCAATGACCAGGTTTTTCGCCCAGTGCTGGTGCACTTCAAAGAATTCGCCATCGTCCACCACGCGCCGGATCACGTCTTTGATGTCGTACGGCAGGTTGGACTCGGCGGGAACGATGGAGTCGAGGGCCGGGTCCATGCGGCCAGGCGGGTCCGTGCTCGGGCGCCGTGGCGGATCTTCGCGATTGTTCTGAGGCAGGTAGCTGAGCAATTCGCGAATCATTTGCAGGCATTCTTCATCGCTCGAAGCGAGAAAGTGACCTACGCCACTGACCGAATTATGCGTCATCGAGCCGCCCAGTTTTTCTTTGGTTACGTCCTCATGAGTGACGGTTTTGATCACATCGGGCCCGGTCACAAACATATAGCTGGTGCGGTCCACCATAAAGATGAAATCGGTTATGGCGGGAGAATACACGGCCCCGCCGGCGCACGGGCCCATGATGGCCGAGATTTGCGGGATCACGCCGCTGGCTAGCGTATTACGCAGGAAGATATCGGCGTAACCCGCCAGAGAGAGCACGCCCTCCTGAATGCGCGCGCCGCCGGAATCGTTCAAGCCGATGATGGGGGCTCCGGTCTTCAAGGCGAGATCCATAATCTTGCAGATCTTGCGCGCATTGGCCTCGGAAAGCGAGCCGCCGAAGACGGTGAAATCTTGGGCAAAAACGTAGACCAGCCGTCCGGATACGCGGCCATAGCCCGTGACGAAGCCATCGCCGGGGATCACCTGCTCGTCCATGTTGAAATCGCGGCAGCGATGGGTAACCAACTTGTCGAGTTCCTCGAAGGAGTTGTCGTCGAGCAGCAGCTCAATTCGCTCGCGCGCCGAAAGCTTGCCTTCCTGATGCTGGCGGGCGCGCCGCTCGGCTCCGCCCCCCTGTTCGGCGGCCTGATGGCGGCGGCGCAATTCTTCCAGTCGATTCACAACTGTAGTGTACAGTGCGAAGCTGGAGACGACTCGAAGCCCTGGCCCGTACAAGTGCCCAGGCACGCACGCCGGTTAAACCGAGTCGCTGTAGAAATTAAAATATATCTGCTTTATCCTTAGCAATTTACAAAAATCCAAACAAAGGCTGATTCGGCGCGGTTGCTAGGTTTGAATTGAAAAGACAGCCAACGCTGTTGATTAACAAGTGCCGGACGATCCGATTATCATCATCATTGACGGATTGTGGCTCTGACCAGTACCTAGACCGTCGCGCTACCCACAGGCGCGTCCTTCCATTATCCCCAAAAAGGGGATTGCCAAATCTCAGGCAAAAACTGGTAACATTCTTTGGAGGTACTACGATTTCTAATCGGAGTATCTCCAGAGAAGCGCCAGATCTATCCGGCATTTCAGATAGAAATGGGAGCGGATCTTTGAAAAAGCCCAAAATACTGGCTTATTGCCTTTTAGCATTTTCGCTTATCGGCGGCGCTCCCCCAAGCCGTTCGATAGTAAGCCCGGCGGCCAAGCGCCCACCCAGTGCCCTCTCCGGCCGCGCAGCGGAGTTGCGTGTGTCCATAAAACACGGGGGCACGCTATATCGCCAGGGCCTTTACCAGGAAGCATCCCAGGTTTTTCAGTCCGTTTTCATAGAAGCAAAATCGCAATCCTTTACTAACGAAGCAGCCCGGGCCTTGGGCAACCTGGGCGGCTGCCAGTTCGCTCTCCACCAATACCAGGCCGCTTTGCGTTCCTTCCTGGAAGCGCGCCGCCTGGCGGAATCGGCCGGTGACGGGGCGTCAGCCGCCGTTTGGGATGCCAATATCGGATCGCTTTATCTGGAAACCGGCGAAGTGGATGCGGCGGCGGAGTGGACCAGCCGTAGCCTTCAGCGCATCACCGGCTTCGATCGTGCCCGCCAACTCCCCAAACTGCAGATTGAAATGGGTATTTTACGCGCCCTTCAGGGACGCATGCCGGAAGCTATGGCGCTGTTTCGGGACGGCATCCAAGGCGCTGATCGCGCCGGTGATGTGGCCCTGTATGCCTTGGGCTGGCACCGCCTGGGTGGAGCGCTGCTCCAGCGGGGCGATCTCGCAGCCGCCGAACCGGCGCTACTCGAGGCCTATCGCATCCGCAAGCTGCACCATCTGCCGCTCGACATGTCCTACCGCAGCCTGGGGCGTTTGCGCCTGGCCCAAGGTGATCTGGCCTCCGCCTCCGCTCTGCTCGACCGGGCCGTCGAAAGTGCCTCACAACCCAATGGCCTCGCTCCTACCTGGGACATTTATCATTGGCGCGGATTAGTCCGCATGGCGCAGGGCCGTTTGCGCGACGCCCTCTCGGACCTGCGCATTGCGCTGCGCCTGGGCCGCGCTTGGCGATGGTCCGAACCGGCCAAAGAAAGCGTTCAACTCGGGGCCGAAGGCATGCTCGACCAGGTGCATTCCGCGCTGGTCGAAGCCGGCAACCGGCTCTATCTCCAAACCCACGATCCGGCACTCCTGCGGGAAACATTCACCGCCAACGAAGAAAATCGCGCCGTCAGCCTGCGGGCTTCCTGGAATTCGCCCAAACACGGTGAGTCTAAGCCTGGCGATACGTCCTCTGCCGAATCCAGCCTCCCGAGCGCCTATTGGCAGGCTCTGGCCCGCTTGCAACGCGCCGAGGTGACGGCTCTCCAGGGGAACCAGACAACAGGCCTGGCAGGTGCGCGCGCCGAACTGGTTCGCATGGAAACCTCTATGGGCGACGATTTTCGCCCCTTGCCGGACAACCTGGCGGAAACCACCGAACGCCAACTCGATGCCGTCACCGCGCTCTTCAGCTTCCACTTGGGCGCCTCTATGTCTTGGGTGTGGGCCTTAGACCACGAAGGAATGGAAGTCTACGCGCTTCCCGGCCGCGCCACCATTCAAACAGAGGTTGGAGCCGTAATCGCTGCCATTCGTGACAACCACGCCGATGCTGCCGCGCTCTCCGCGAATCTGTACCAAACTATCTTCGGACCCATCGCTCCCCGCTTCCGCAAAGCGCAACACTGGCTGCTGGCGCTCGATGGCACTCTGTTTGCCCTTCCGGTCTCAGCCCTGGTGGAAAGCTTCGAGCCAGCCACCCAAGGCACGCCGGTTTACATCGCCGAACGGCACACCGTCGAGTTGATTCCCGGCGTGGCGTACTGGTTGGAATCGAGTAATCGGAGCGATTCGCAGCTTTCCTCGTTGTTCGTCGGAGTCGGTGACCCCGTTTATAACCATGCCGATGCGCGCGAGCCGCACATCCCTTATGGACTGGCTCCCAGCCTGGTGTTGCCACGCCTGGTCGGCAGCGGAGCCGAAATCGATGCGTGCGCGCGCGCCTGGCAGGGCCGCTCGGTTCTTCTGCGTGGGCCCGACGCTTCCCGCGAAAAGCTCGCCGATCTACTTCGCGAGCATCCCGCGGCCGTGCACTTGGCTACCCATTACGTGGAGTCCGCCGGAAAGACCCGTTACAGCCTGATTGCCCTGAGCCTCTCGCCGCGCGGGGAGACCCAGCTACTCAGCCCGGTCGAAATTTCCGGCTGGCAGATTCACGCTGGCCTGGTGGTCCTGAGCGGCTGTCACTCGGCTGCAGGAGTAGCGCTTCCCGGGGAAGGCGTGATGGGCCTCACGCGCGCCTGGCTGGCGGCCGGCGCGCACTCCGTTATCGGAAGTCTGTGGGACACGCCGGACGACGAAGGCGCACTGTTCGGCGAACTCTATCGTGATTTGCGAGACTTGGGACGCCTGGATGCCGCTCAGGCCTTGCACGAAGCGCAACTGAAAATGATCGAACGGGGAGGCCGCTTCGCCC
>JASIAM010000183.1 GCA_030041985.1 Bryobacteraceae bacterium
CGGCCATTCTTAGGCGGCCGCGCTACGTCCTACGCCGTTCCCGGCTCGGCAGGCGAAAGCGCCTGCCCCACTGAAGAAAGCATCGACAATTGCCAGCATATTTTGCTGCGCTGTTGCGGCAACCTGCTGAATTTCTACGGCCGCCTCGGCTCGCGCAGCCACATCCGTTTTCACCGCGAGTTCTATTTCATCGAACCCGGCGGCCGGATTTCGATTCTGCGCCGCGGACGGCTTCCTGCCCCTTTCCACTTCACCGGTTCGCTCCTTCGCTTGTCGTTTCTGGATACCGCGGACAAGCTCGCCATCGCGCGCGGCCTTCTCGCCCTACGGCGGGAGCGCACGCGCCGCGGCGATCTGGATCGCATCACCATGCTCGACTGGCTTCGGGAAAAGCGGCAGACCAGCCTCGCCATCGATCGTTTCTGGCGCCAAGTGCTGGTGAGCGCTATCAACGAAGACCTCGACAAGATGGCCGCGCGGCACGGCTTTCAGGTGTTCTGGCTAGGATTCCTCGCGCGCGCCGATTCGTATGAGATGGGCGTGCCGGCTGTTCCTCTGGCTCGCTTGTATGCGGCCGATGCCTGGCAAAAGCTGCCAGGCGTGCGCCTCCATTTGCGTTCGCCGGTCGAACGGATCGGCGCGGAGGGATTTTCCGTTGCAGGCCGCCTCGAGACGGCGGACTACTACATTTGCGCGCTTCCGTTTGAGCGATTGCCGGCCGTGGGACTCGCTGCGCCGCCGCTGGCTCATTCGCCCATTACGGGCGTGCACCTCTGGTTCGACCGCGAAATCACGACCTTGCCCCACGCCACCCTGCTCGACCGCACGATGCAATGGATGTTCAACAAGCAGGGAGGCCGCTATTTGCAACTCGTGGTAAGCGCGTCCCGCGATCTGACAAGCCGCGCGCGCAACGAGATTATCGAACTGGCGATCTCCGACCTGGCCGCATTTTTTCCCAAGGTGCACGAGGCCCGGCTGTTGAAAGCGCATGTAGTGAAAGAGCAACGGGCCACGTTTTCCGCCGCGCCCGGCACGGACTCTCTGCGGCCCGGCTGCCGCACCGATACTCCGAACCTGTTCCTTGCAGGAGACTGGACGCAGACCGGCTGGCCCGCCACCATGGAGGGCGCGGTCCGCAGCGGGTACCTGGCGGCGGAAGCAGTGGCGGAAGCGGCGGGACGCCCCGCACGGTTTCTGATTGGGGATACGAAGTAACGGCGTCATAGCTGCCCTGCCGCTTGCAGGCCGGCGGCGAAGGTGGCGAGCGGCATTACGAGCTTCAGAGGCTGGTTGCTTAGCGATACAGCGCCGTAACTGGTGTACCACCGGGCCGCGCGGCCGTTCTTTGCATCGATGATGAGCACAACGCCGCCGGCCTCCGCAGCGGCGCGCAGGCAGCGCCGTGCCGCGGCGGCGAGGAGTTGCCCGCCAAGACCTCGCCCCTGCCAGCGCATGTCTGTTGCAATGCGCGCGAGCCGGAACCCAGGCACATCGTGCCGGGCAAGGCCGCGGCGAACCGTCTCTGGGGTTTCGGCGTAAGCCAGAGCCCCGGGAGCCAGGCTGTAGAACCCAAGGATGGTCTTGTTGTCTGCGTGGTTAATCGCGAGAAAAGTTTTCGCGGCGCCGGACTCATGGCTCTGGCGGGCGTAACGCTCGAAGAACTCATTCAGCGGCGGATCGCCACAGTCGAAAGACTTCCGATCATGCTTTTTCGAAATCGGCTCTTCGTGCCAGGCGGGAAGGCTCACATCCGCTTCTTCGTCCTCTTCGGCATTGCGGCGATGGCTGCCCGCAGCCTGGCATTCGGCGCAGGCGGGTTATCGAGCAGCTTCAGCACCAGCACGCTGTCGCGCTCGGACAGAACAATGCGTTCGGATTCCTCGATCACGGCGTTGGCCTCCCGCAAAGCGGGTTGCAGGACAAAGTCCGTCAGGTCTGTATGCCGCAAGGCCGCCGCGCGCATGAGCGTGGCCTTTTGCTCCGGCCGCAGGCGGAGGTTCATTCGTTTATTGTCGTCGACGGCAGCTCTGGGCATAGGTACGTCCTCACGTACTTATTAAAAGCGTACACTAAGGAAAAGAGATCTGTCCACATGTGAGCATTGAAGACGTACAGCAGTATGGGGAACTTAAGTTGAACCGTTCGCCGTCCTACGAAATCCTATAAACGTACGCGTCCTCGATGAAACGGTCACCAATCATCTGGCCGCCGGGGCGCATCCCTTCAACACTCGCGGCCTTGCTGAAGATTCGGCGCAATCCTTTAATTAAGGGATCGGTCACGGGAAGAATCATCAGGGGCGGCGTTTTGTAGACAGTGATTCCCCCCGCGTCCAGCGCATCGTGAGCCTTCCTATAAGCATCCCTCAGGGCAAGGTTGTCGAACTGCCGGGCAGCGAGCACGAGCCGCCAATCTTCATACTCGGGCAGGTACACCCAAAGCGCGGCCGCTACCTTGATTCCTGCAGTGTCGAGAGCGTCTAGAACCTCACGGCCCCTCTCGATATCGAGACCTACCAGTGCAGCTTTATCCATGTAATGATCCCGTGACGCCTGTCGCCAACTGCCGTTAGCAGTTCCCGGGCGGCTTCCGGACGATGCCTTTGATATCTGCTCTGTTCCGACCAAGCCCGCGCGATGTTCCAGTTCGCACGAAAATCAGGGTCCTTAGAGGCTAGTTCGAGGCGCGCCTCATCGAGCCCGGCTACCCGGACCAACTCTTGCAAATTATGCGAGTAGCTGGACTCCGCCTTCTTCTTGTCAGGGAATTCATATCGGCGCGTCCCCTTTGCGATGCACGCCTTAAGCGCACACTCTGCCGCGTAACCTGCTAAGTAGTAGGCTCCGTCGCTCAGTCCTAGCTGAAGCAATGCAGTCGCTTCCTTAAGCCTCACCCGGGCAAGGTCCTGGAGTTCTCTTCTGTCCACCAGAACCCCTCACTGCTTCTTCACCAGCTTGATCTCAAACAGCCTCGGCCATAATTTGCCGGTCACAAACAGGCGGTCGGTGGCTGCGTCGTAGGCGATGCCGTTCAGCACGCCTCCATCGCCCACCGTGTTGGTCGGACTCAGAATCTGCGTCAGGTCGATCCAGCCCGCTACCTTTCCGGAAGCCGGATCGATGCGCGCGATCCGGTTCGTCAACCAGATATTGGCGTAGACCTCACCCTTCACGTACTCCAGCTCGTTCAACTGATCGACCGGCGCATTGTCGGCCGTCACCCGTATGCGCCCCGTTTCGCGCAGTGTCTCCGGGTCCCAGAAGCGCAGTTGGCTGGTGCCGTCGCTCATGATGATGCGCTTGCCATCCTGTGTGAGGCCCCAGCCCTCGCCCGGATACGAGAATTGGCCCTTGAGCGCAAAGCTCGCCAGGTCGTAAATAAATCCCAATTCGTTTTTCCACGTGATTTCGAGCAGCCGGTCTTTCCAATTCACGATTCCTTCGCCGAAATACTGCTCCCCGATATCGTGCCGCTCCAGAATCTGGCCGGTCTCCAGCCGTTCTTTGCGAATCGAGGACTGGCCGTTCAAACCGGTGCTTTCGTAGAGGTACCCATTCAGGTAAAAAAGGCCCTGCGTGTACGCCTGGGGATCGTGCGGGTAGGTGTGGATAACGTTGTAGCCATATTCGGGAATGCCTCCCGCCTGGGATGCCGGTCCGCAGGCACAAACCGCCAGTGCGGCTACCGCGATCACGATGCGCATATAGGACAGCGTACCGCATGGGTCCGGCAGGCCGTGGCACGATGAAACGAAATGCCACTCCACATTCGCACGCGCTCGGAATGCCGCTGGGATCTCGTCAGCCTGGGGGAAATCATGCTGCGGCTCGATCCGGGCGATCGCCGTATTGCCACCGCGCGCAGTTTCGAGGCCTTCGAAGGCGGCGGCGAGTACAATGTCGCGCGGGGCCTGAAGCGCTGCTTCGGTTTGGAAACGGCGGTCGTGACTGCCTTGGCCGATAATCCCATCGGGCGTCTGGTGCAAGATCTGATTTACCAGGGCGGCATCGATCAGTCGCTCATCCGTTGGGTCGAATATGATGGCGTCGGCCGCGGTGTGCGCAACGGCTTGAATTTCACCGAACGCGGATTCGGCGTGCGCGCCGCCCTGGGCTGCTACGACCGCGGCCATACCGCCATTTGCCAACTCAAACCAGGCGAGATCGATTGGGACGGCATCTTCGGCCGGCGCGGAGCACGCTGGTTCCATACCGGCGGCATCTTCTGCGCGCTCTCGGAAACCACTTCGCAGGTGGCTCGCGAGGCCATGGAATCGGCCCGCCGGCACGGCGTCGTGGTCTCGTATGATTTGAACTACCGCGCATCGCTCTGGCAATCGTTCGGCGGCCGCGAGCAAGCCCAAACGGTCAACCAGGCGCTCGCCCCTTACATTGACGTGTTGTTCGGCAACGAGGAGGATTTTTCCGCGGCTTTAGGCTACGACGTGCCCGGCTTGGATGCGGACCACGCCACCTTCACCACCGAGGGTTTCCGGCGTATGATCACGGCCCTCACGCGCGACTTTCCCTTTTCTGTGGCCGCCACTACTTTACGCAAGGCCAAAACCGCCACCTGCAACGACTGGGGAGCGCTCTGCTGGGCGGATGGCCGTTTCTACGAGGCGCGCCAACGGGAAAATCTCGAAATTTACGACCGCGTGGGTGGCGGCGATTCCTTTGCCTCCGGATTGATCTACGGTTTGCTGGAGGGCAAAGACCCGCAATGGGCGGTCGAGTGCGGCGCCGCGCATGGAGCACTCGCTATGACCACGCCCGGTGACACCTCCATGGTCACTCTGAAAGAGGTGCTGCAGGTGATGGCCGGCGGCAGCGCCAGAATCGCCAGGTGATCTCAAGCTCGAAGCCCAATCCGCCGATAGATGACTTGTGATGGACGAAAAATGGGCGCCGGCGCATTTGAGCCTCTGCATGATCGTGAAGAACGAGGAATCCTCGCTCGCGCGATGCCTGGATTCCATTTGCGGACTAGCCGCCGAACTCATTGTCGTAGATACCGGCTCGGCCGATACCACTCCCGCGATCGCGGCTAACTACGGCGCCAAGGTGTACCCGTTCGATTTCACCTTCGTGGATTTCGCCGCGGCTCGCAATCATGCGCTTGCGCAGGCGGCCGGCCGCTGGATTCTAGTGCTCGATGCCGATGAGACTCTCCATCCCGCGAGCCAGTCCCTGATGCGGGACCTGACCGCCGCCCCCGCCGAAAACGCCGGCTATTATTTCGAGCGCTGGAACTTTCAACCCGACTCGACCACCCCGAGGCGCGATTACCTGGTGCGCCTTTTCCCAAACCGGCCGGCTTATCGCTTCCGCGGGCGTGTTCACGAAACCATCGATGCTTCGATCGCCGCCGCGGGCGGCAAGCTCCTGTGTCCCGGTATTCGCATTGACCACCGCTCGACCGCTAACCCCGACGCGCAGCGCCGGAAAAATTTTCGGTACATCGGAATTTTGAATGAAGAAATCGCCGCCGATCCGCGCGACCATTCCCGGCTTGTTTTTCTGGCGGCGGAATACCACCAGCTTGGCATGTTCGACAAAGCGGCCGAAATCGCCGAACGCCTCGCCCGGATGCGGCCGCTCGATCCGCAAGCCCATCTCCACGCCGGCGTTTATCACTTACTCTACAAAGCCGACCGGCAGCAGGCGCGCTCCGACTTTTTGCAAGCGCTCCGGCTTCGGCCGAATTACGCCGAGGCCCAGTCATTCCTGCAGGTTCTGGAACGGCAGGAGTTCGAACTGCACCCGGGCGCGCTCCGTCCTGTCAAATGACAGCGGAACTCTTATGACGCCGCCGGGGCCAACGCCATCGCCGCCGGTTCTCCCGAGTCGCCTTGCAC
>JASIAM010000184.1 GCA_030041985.1 Bryobacteraceae bacterium
ATTCAGCCGGGAGTTGGTGCGCAGCGGGGAGACGCTCACCGGCTGGCGGCAGCGCATCCGTTTCTGGACCGCACTCGCGCTGTTGCGCTGCGTGATGTCCAGTCCCGCTGCCGCAATTGCCGCGATTGGCAAGCGTCTGGCGACAGGACAGGCCGAAGCTGCCCAGGACGACAGCGAGTACGCCCCCTATATCTTCGAATCGACAGACGACGATACAGTAGACGTTCAGCCCGGACATGTCGTCGAACAGGGCGAGACGCAGCTCGAAGATACCGAACGCCGCCGGCTTCACAATTTCGCGCGCCAAGCCGAGGTGATCAAGGGGACCGATGCCGATACGAAGATCGTCGAGTGCGCGCGGCTCGTCGCCAGCCTCCTTCGGGAAGGCTGTCATCCAATTGTCTGGTGCCGTTATGTTGCCACTAGCGACTATGTGCGTGACGAACTGGAGCGCCGGCTCGCGCCGGCGTATCCAAATATCCGTGTCCTGTCCATCACCGGCGTCCTCGCCGAGGATGAGCGCCGCGCACTGATCGATGATATCGATCCCGTGAAGCATCCGCGCCGGGTATTGGTGGCCACCGACTGTCTCAGTGAAGGTATCAATCTCCAGCGCCTATTCAACGCGGTCATTCATTACGACCTGCCCTGGAATCCGAATCGGCTTGAACAGCGTGAGGGCCGTGTGGATCGCTTTGGGCAAGCGTCGAGAGTGGTGAAGACCGTGCTGTTTTATGGCCGCGACAACCCGGTGGATGGCGCAGTTCTCGATGTCCTTCTTCGCAAAGCGCGCGAGATCTATAATACGCTTGGCGTACGCGTTCCTGTCCCTGTCGATTCCGATACCGTTGTTGAAGCGGTCTTGAAGAAGCTGTTTGCACAGCCGGACCTCCAAATGAGCTTTTTCGAGGTGGACGAGGTCAAAGATGTTCATCAGAAATGGGAGCGGGCTGCAAGCGAGGAAAAAGCAAGCCGGGTGCGATTCGCTCAGCATGCGATTAAACCCGATGAGGTTCAGCGGGAGTTCTCGGAGACCGATGCAGTACTCACCGATCCGGCGATGGCTAAGCGGTTTCTCGGAAATGCCTCCCAGCGAGTCGGCCTCACATTACGGTCCACTGGCGAAAGTCTATTGTTGAGCGGTTTCGGGAATTTGCCGGAGCCGGTCCAATTGGATGCACCGAAAACTGAGGAGTGGCGGATATCGTTCAATACCGCGCCCCCGGAAGGCGTGGAGTATATCGACCGGAACCACCCATTGCTTCAGTCGCTGGCTCAGTGGCTCATAGAGCAGGCACTCTCCGGCGATCCGGATTCGGCGGCGCGTCGATGTGGAGCGATCCGCACCACGGCCGTTGCTCTGCGAACGTGGCTCCTGCTGTGCCGTCTCCGATATACGATCGTGACACCCGGTACGCCGGATTTGCTGGCTGAGGAAGTGCAGTGTTTCGGATTCTCGGGGTCACCCGGGCCAAATCCCGCTTGGTTGCCTCCAGGCGCGGCGCTTAAGCTCCTTCGCACAGCCCACCCGGAGACGAACATTTCTCCGGGTGAACGGCATGAAAACATCGAAGAGTTGCTCGCGCAGTGGAACGCGGTCCGCGAAGCCCTTGGGCCGCTGATTACGGAGCGCGCGAAGATTCTGGAAACCGCTCATCGCCGGGTACGCGCGTCCGTCCAACTCGCACGCCGCGGCATGAGTGTGGCGAAGCATTTTCCGCCCGATCTGCTGGGGGCGCTCACTCTGATTCCCGTCCCCAAGGAGCCAGGCAGCGGGTATGAGACACGGTAGATACGCTGGTTCACTCAAACCAGTGATCCGCTGGAATACCGCTTCCCTCGATAATGGATCGCATCGTTCCGAGCGGCAGTATTCTTCCCTTGTGCCGGGCAACAATTACCTGTTTCGAGGTAGCTGGGTTTCTCCATTTCTGGTGGCTTCCAGATTGGCCCATCATTATGAATCCGTGGCGCCTCAAAACCGCGATGACCTGATCGGCGGTCAGCCGCGGCGTGGCGCGCTCACCCAACCGTTACCTCATCCACTTTGGCGTCATCGGAAAGCTCGATATTGGCCGGCGTCAGGTAAAGCTCGATGGCTTCCCGGATATTCTTCTTCGCTTCTTCCTCTGTCTCGCCGGCAGAGGCGCAGCCGGGAAGTTCTGGACATACGGCAGAGTAGGCGCCGGCTTCGGCGTCGTACTCCAGGACAACCCGGAATTTCATGCCTTCATTATAGGATGGGCAACGAATGACGGCCAAATACCCTTCCCTGCGCGTCGAAGGCGGTTTTATCGCCGCTGAAATTATTGACGATATCGCCGAAGGCAAGGCCGCTGGGCAGAAACCACGAGATTTCGGCTTTGCGGATCAGACCCGTCTCATTGATCAGATTTCCGCAGCCTGGTCGGACGCACGCGGCTTTTGGCAGAGTTTTCTGGCGGCGTGCGGAAAAGCCGCAGAAAAGTGAAACCGGTGTTTCGTTCACGCGGGCACAATGGGCCGTTCCATTGTTCAATGTGCTGGGCTACGACCTGACACTTCAGGACCGGGCGGCTGAGATTGATAGCCTCACGTTCGCCATTTCGCACCGCGCCGATGCCGCGTCTGGTTCACCACCCGTGCATGTGGTTGGAGCATGGCAATCTCCGGACCACCGGGCTGAATCCGGCCGTCCGCGGCTTGCGCCTCATTCTCTTGTACCGAGTTCTTGTGGGGAATTGTTACCAACGGCTGTATCCTCCGGTTGCTCCGCAACCCGCAACTGATTCGCCGCCAGGCATACGTCGAGTTCAATCTCGAAACGATGTTCAACGGCGAGCACTTCGCCGATTTCGCGCTCTTTTTTCGGCTGCTCCACCGTTCGCGCCTTCCACATAAAGACGAACCCGCCGACAAATGTCTGCTGGAACACTGGTATCAGCAGACGATCGAACAGGGCGGCCGCGTCCGCGAGCGCCTGCGTGAAGGCGTCGAAAGCGCTATTCCAACGCTGGCCAACGCCATTCTAAGGCACCCTCGGAATGGCGATATCCGTGAGGCAGTCGCGGGGAGCGAACTTAAGACGCAGAATCTGTATGAAGAACTCCTGCGGTTGGTTTATCGGCTCCTGTTCCTGATGGTAACGGAAGAGCGCAATCTGCTGACTTACAAATACGGTCTACCGCGAGCGGTACAGCATCAGCCGCCTGCGCCGGCTCTGCGAGAATCACCAGGCCAGGAACCAGCACGTGGATCTGTGGATCGGCTTGCAATCCACCTTCCGTTTATTTTATTCCGAGGAGTTCGGCCGCGTTTTGGATGCACCTCCCTTGAATGGGGACCTGTTCGATCTGACCAAGACGCCCCATTTGGATTCCGCAGTTATCGCAAACGCCGATTTCTTGAACGCCCTGTGGAGCCTCGCGATGTACCGGGAGGAACGCCGCTCTATGCCGCGCCGGATTAATTACTCAGCGCTCAATGTCGAGGAACTGGGCGGTGTATACGAGAGCCTGCTGGATCTCCAGCCCGTATTCACGCCGGAGGAAGGCCGCCCGATTTTTTCGTTGATCCAGGGAACCCAACGAAAGACGACCGGATCGTATTATACGCATCCTGAGCTTGTGGATGAACTCGTTCAGAGCGCGCTCGTTCCTCTCATGCAGGAACGCCTCAATGCCGCCCGCACACCAAAAGACAAGGAGAAAGCGCTTCTGGGGATCACGGTGTGCGACCCGGCTTCAGGCAGCGGCCATTTCCTTTTGGCCGCTGCGCGCCGACTGGCGCGGGAACTGGCTCAGATTCGCAGCGGCGAAGAGGAGCCCAGCCCGCATGAATACCAGCTCGCGCGCCGCGACGTGATTTCCCACTGCATCTATGGCGTCGACCGGAACCCGCTCGCAGTCGAGCTGTGCAAGGTCGCGCTTTGGCTCGAAAGCCACGCCGAAGGCAAGCCACTCAGCTTTCTGGATCACCGCATCCTGTGCGGCAACTCGCTGGTCGGAGTGCGGGATCTTGGCGTCCTCAAGGCGCTTGTACCGGACGACGCCTTCAAGCCCGTAACCGGGGATGACAGGGAAGTTGCGAAACGAATCAAGGCGCGCAATCGGCATGAGGGTTCGGGTCGGCTGGATTTTGCGCCGCCCGAAGAAGTCGCTGGGCTGGCTTCTCTGCGCAAAGAGTTGTTCGAACTGCCGGACGACACTCCCGAACAGGTGCGCCGCAAGAAGACCGTTTTCGAAAAAGCGCGCGCCAGCCGTCAGTATATCGGTGACTGCCAGGCTGCCGACCTGTGGTGCGCCACATTTTTGCCGAATTGAGCGAGGAGCGCTTTCAGGCAAACGAAATCCTCACCACGGCGGCCGTTCTCGATGCTTTAGAAGGGAGGCCGCCGCACGGTCCGCTCGGCATGGCGGCCGAAATCGATTATCGTGTCCGGTTTTTCCACTGGGCGCTGGAATTCCCGGAAGTGTTCGCGCGCGGCGGCTTTGATATCATTCTCTGCAATCCCCCCTGGGAGCGCATTAAGCTCCAGCAGGAAGAATTCTTTTCGAGTCGCGATCTCAATATCAGCCGTGCGCCCAATAAAGCCGCCCGCGAACGCCTTATCCGCGAGCTTCCCAATGCAAACCTGGCGCTGTGGCGCGAATACAGCATGGCCCTGCACGATGCCGATTCGCTCAGCCGGTTCCTGCGGGCCTCTGGCCTGTACCCACTGACTGCGCGCGGCGATATCAACACCTACTCGGTTTTCGCTGAGCGGTTTACGGCGTTCATCCGTGCGGACGGTCGCATCGGCGCCGTGCTGCCGACCGGCATCGCCACCGACGATACGAATAAGCAGTCCTTCGCCCACATCGCAACAACCGGCCGGCTAGCGACGCTTTACGATTTCGAAAACCGCGAAAGGCTGTTTCCGGCGGTGGACAGTCGCATGAAATTCAGTCTGACGACGATCCACGGTGCGGCGCCCGCAACATCTCAGGGAGCGCAGTTCGCATTCTTTCTCACGCGCGCCGAGCAGTTGCGCGACCCACAGCGTATCTTCCCATTAACCGCGCACGATTTCGAGCTTCTGAACCCCAACACCAAAACCTGCCCCATCTTCCGCACGCGCGACGACGCCGAACTGACGCGCAAAATCTACCAGCGCGTCCCAGCGCTGGTGAACGAATCGACCGGCGAGAATCACTGGGGAATCTCGTTCCTGCGCATGTTCGACATGTCGAACGACTCGCACCTCTTCCGTACGCGCGACTGGCTGGAAGATCGCGGTTTCCGGCTGTCGGGGAACCGGTTCGTCAACAGCGACGAGCTGTACCTGCCGCTGTACGAGGCAAAGATGATCCCTCAATATGATCACCGTAATGGAACCTTCGAAGGGGTCACTTCACGCGCCAACGTCCTCATCCCGACGCCGACGGAGGCCCAGCATGAAGACCCCCGGTACATGCCTCTGCCATGGTACTGGGTCAACTCGGCCAAGGTCCCGCCCCGATCCATGTCGCTGGGCTTCCGAGATCTCGCGCGCTCGACGGACGAGCGAACCGCCATATTCACGGCGGTGCCGCTCTCAGCCGTTGGAAACAAATCCCACTCCTATCGTCCGAATGGCTCCGGGGCTACCGAGCGTGCCTCCTCGCAGATGCCAATTCGCTCGTTTTCGACTACGCTACCCGACAAAAAGTTGGTGGCGTCACAATGAACTTTTTCATTGTCGAGCAGCTTCCAGTGTTGCCGCCGACGGCATACAGTCCCGCAGAGCTGTCCGCCATCGTTCCGCACATCCTTGAACTCACCTGCACTGCCTGGGACGTCCAGCCCTTCTTCGATGATGTCTGGCGTGAAGCCGACGCCGACCTACGCGCCAGCATCCAGCGGCAGTGGCGCGAAAACCGTGAGGCCACTGGCGGTCACACTTACAATCCGCCGGAATGGTACACGCCGCCCGAGAACCGCTGCCCACTGCCGCCGTTCAAATGGAACGACGACCGTCGTGCCCGGCTCCGCGCCGAACTCGACGCCTACTATGCCAAGCTCTACGGCCTCGACGAGCGAGACCTCCGCTACATTCTCGATCCGACCGACGTCTACGGTCCCGATTTCCCCGGCGAGACCTTCCGCGTGCTAAAAGAGAAAGAAATCGCCCGCTACGGTGAATACCGCACCCGCCGCCTGGTCCTGGAGGCATGGGAACGAATCCAGCAGGAGAAATCCTTTCAATGAGGTGATGGCGTGACCGAATCCATGTGGAGTTTTCTCAGGCGGAATTACTTGCTGATCGTCCCCCTGCTTGCCATCCCTTCCACGTTCAGTTACCGGTGGCCTCGGGCTCCACTATGGCTCTCTCTTTTGTGGTCAACACTGCTGCCCGCGGCATTAATTACGTGGATCGGTCATCGTGAGGCAAATCGAGCGAAGGCGCGCCACGACGTTACCCTCGATGCCGTCAGCGAACGGCTTTGCAGAGGATGGCTTACAGAGCAGGAAAGAGAGCTTGCCTTGACGTTCTACGAAGAGTTGCGGCATAAGCTTCACGATGGGGCGATCCGGCGCGGCTCCTTCAAGCCGGGAGAATCACTGCATTTACTGCTATGCGGGGGCGGCCCGGAAGAGCTTCGAGTCATCTTACCGAAGCTACATACGGCACCTTGCGACGTTCCTGAATTGACTTCCGATCAGGAATTACTGCTAGCAAGGCTTGCCGCCACGGACCCGCAATGCGCAAGGCTTGTTGTTCAATGGCTTTTCCTCAGCGGTGGTGAATCGGCAATGGAGAAATTACAATCGGACAGCGTCTTCAAACCCACCGAGGAGGAGATTTCCGAATACGTCTTGGGCATACTCAATCTGCTACCAGACCTTCCTGCCGGCAAGTTTTCGCAGACGGTCGGATATCTCAAGTGGCGCAAGAAGCACCTGAAAGGGAAGATGGCAGTGCTCCCTAAACTTCAGGATCGGCTTCTGGAGTGCGATGACAAAGATTTTGAGGACACGGTCGCAGTTATTGGCGGAATTAACTGTGGGCGGGGGCAAGCCGCGCTCAACGAGTGTCACGGCGAGGTTCACCATAAGTGGAAGCGCGACTGCATTGACGGCGAGATTGCCTTGATGACAGCGCCACTGGAGTGCTGATATGGACTTGGACTTAACTCCGCTGACTCCGATTTGGACTGGCGATGCCGAAGGCATCAGTGCAACCTTGCGTATCACAGGGCTAATGGGGTCGTTGCGCTGGTGGTTTGAGGGAATTGTGCGGGCACTGGGCTATTATGCCTGTGATCCTACCTGTAGCCCCACGGAACAGGGCTATTACAACGCGTGCCAGTATGATCCCGATCCGAAGAAGAATCCTTTTCACGGCCTTTGTCCGGCTTGCTGGCTGTTCGGCACGACCGGTTGGGCGCGCCGTTTCCGCCTCAGCGGTTCGGGATTGCACGCAAGCGAGTGGTGCATAATAGCGGCCCCCGAGGTTGCCCGCCTCCACGATAACTGGCTTCGACGCGTCTACAAGCCCGGCAGCAAGGTCCTTTGGGGTGATGCGCTAAAACTGCAATTCACGCGTCATTTTACGAGGATCAGAGTGCCTGGGGATGTGGACCTCGACAGCATCTTTTGTGGCCTTCTCAACGTGATCTCGCGCTTTAGCGCACTGGCGGCCAAGCCGCAAAACGGCTGGGGAATCGTGGAATGGCGGGAAAGGCCACAGTTTGACCGGACCGCTTTAAGCCGATTCATCAACGCATTTCCCGGCGACAGCCGCGACACAACTGGAATGTTCAACGTCAAGGAAACCGCGTTTTTCGAATTCAGCATTCCGAACCCCGGCCGGTACGCAACCTATACACCCGAGATGAAGATACCTCGCTTCGCGAACCCCGACTATCTTAGCCGTGTACTACCCATCGCATACGATATTCGCTACAAGAGCCGGGCAAGAAATCCCCGAATGGGTGGAGGCGCCGACCACGGTATTCGCCCGGCGCTCAAAAATCTGCTGGGCCGTCGGGCTGAAGAAATTGTGGGCGCAAGCGCTCGAACGCAAGATGAGGAACGTTTCGCCAGCCGCGTGTTTGTTAGCCACCTGTACCGCCTCACTCCGCGCGATCCATATCGGTTCAGGTCTTGGGTTCATGTGCCGCCGGACTTAGTGCGTCAGCGGCAGGCGGTCACGGGCGCAATCCAGAACGTTGTCACCGAAATGTTTCCGAGCAGCAGTTGCAAGCTCTATACATGGGCCGACTTCCAAAAGGAGGTCTTGTGATCGACCACTACGCCGCTTTTCCTCTTTACACGCGCGAACAGATGCTGGCTCTGAAGACTGAATCCATAGACCCTGTCACGCTGATCGATCTGCTGGCCCAGACCACAGCGGGCGAGGATACGAAAATTCTCGGCCAGGACACTTATGCCGGATTGCTGAAGGCAGCAGGTTACCGGAAGCGCCTCGAAAGCGCCGCCGCGATGATGGACACCCTCGGGATTGGCACGCCGGCACAAGTCGACCTGAGTATCCTGCCGCCGTTGTCGTTCTTCCTGCGGGCGGATTTTGCTCTGGAGACTCCCTATATGAGCCGCGACGGCCGCGTTTTTTCAGTGACTGAGAATCCAGTGCGCAAGGACTGGGTCTTCGGTATACCGCTCATTGCCGGAACGACATGGAAGGGCTCACTACGGAACGCATGCTTGCTGGAAGCTCGCGGCGCAGTGGACCGGCTTTTCGGACCAGAACCGTTGAGAGACGCTACCGACGAAGAAACACGCGCTTCGCTGCACGAGGGCAGGATTTGCGCTTTCACTTCGTTCTTCAATCAGATTGCGACAGAGATCGTCAATCCGCACGACCGCGTGCGCCGGATTGGCAAGAACCCGATTCGCATCGAGTGCGTGCCCAAAGGATCCCGGAGCCGCCTGGCGCTGTTATATCTGGCACTCCCACGCGATAACAATTCGCGGAGTCTCAGCCCGTCGGAGTTTCGGAAGCAGGTAGCGGATGACCTGATTGCGGTTGCCCGCTCGGTTTGCGGCGCGATGCGCGATTACGGGGTTTCCGCTAAGAAGAGCAGCGGCTATGGCGCCGCCGTGGATGCGCTCGTCGGCGAGCAAGGAATCATTGAGGTTGCAGGGTTGGAAGGAGGTCCAGCCAGATTCGCGAAATTCTCTGAACTCATTGGAGAGGCACAGAAATTAGCGGCACGAATTCAGGAGAGCGTATGACAATGCCTGCATACGACCTGGACGTGCTTCGCCAAAACCGCGACCAGATTCTGAAGGCGGAACTCGGCGCGTTTCTGCACAACATTGGGAAGTTCGGGGAAGAGTTCATCAAATCCCAACTGGCCCAGGCAGGCAACACCGATCCTACTATCGCCCGTTACCCCAACACGTTTGAGTTCCAAAATATCGTTGGAATTAAATACAAGTACCAGTCAGACCGCTATCAGCCGAAGCCGGAAACAACTGGTTTTCTGACCGACACAGTACGGAATTGGCTCGAAGGCACGAGTATCGGGCTGCCTGCCCCCTTCAACGATCGAACGGACTACTGTCTCGGAGACTTTATTGAATATCAAAACTACGATTTCTATCGGTCGGCCAACGATCCCAAGCGGCGGCTTGGCCGTTGGACCACCACTTCATGGCTTACGGAGTTGCTATGGGCTTCGCACGAGGCCTCGGCAATCGACAAGAAGGGAGGCAGTGCCCAAGGGAGGCAGTCTACGCTTCCAGTTCATGTCGCCACGGTGTTCGGACATGAGTACCCGATCGATACCGGCGCGCTCAAGGCTGGAAGAGAAAAGCTGCTAGCCGCCGTCCAAAACGGCAACCGAAACGACTACCTGACACAGGCCCGGACGCTCATGGTCGAAGCTTTTGCAGAGACCCGGAGGCCCTTAAATGACATCACCTTGTGGGATGTCTCCTCAGCCGTCGCCGCATTTTTCAAGGCAGCGCTAGCGAAGATGCTGCTCGAAGGCAAGTGGACGGGAAAGGCGAACCTGAAGTGGCGAATTCTCCGAATCGCGCTGGATGGACCCGCTTCTTACCAGCACGTTGCCAGATTGCCCGATTTGCTAGCGCGAAAGGAAATCATCGACCACAGCCTTAACACGGTGAGAAAACTCCTTGAAGAGGAATACCCGATCGCCAACGAAGTTTATCGCGATGAATTCGGTTCAGCATTTGTGGTTCCGGATCTCGAGGGGGATGACGATCAGGGCAGCGTGATTCAAGGTCTGCTCTCCGAGGCAATTCGCAACGCCTTTCGCGAGCCGCTCACCGGCGTGCGCCCGGCACGAGCGGATGCCTCACGACAGGTGAAACTCGAAATCACGCCAAATCTTTATGTGAGCCAGCCACACGAGAAGGGCCTCGGCTTGGCCGACGAACTGGGCGAACCTATCCCGCCCGTTACAGCAAAACCTGAAACGGTGCGCCAGTGGTGGCAAGGCGTGAAACAGGCTGATGTTTGCACAGTTTGCGGTGTGCGTCCCCAAGGTTATTCGGTGGGTCCCACGTCGCGCAAGGCTAAACAGCGCCGTGTGTGCGTTCCGTGCGAAGAGCTCCGCGACGATCGCTGTGAAAAGTGGCTGGATGAACTGGAAACCACCATTTGGCTGGATGAGGTTGCGGATGTGAACGGTCGTGTCGCCCTGATCGTCGGGCGTTTCGGCATCGACAAATGGCTGAAATCAGGCGGGTATATTGAAAGCTCACTGGTCGTGAATCCGGCGCCATCTCTCCAGTTCAAAAAACTGACTTTTGCCCGGCTGCGGCGGATCTGGGACACAACAGCCCGATTCTGGGAGGAGATCGAAGGCAAGGTCCTCCAAGAGCTTGTTCCAGCTTCCGGCGTCCGCTGGCGGATTAAAGTTCAGCCCGGCCCGGAGAGTGACGATACACCGGCGCGGACGCATGTGTACCAGCTCGAAATTCGGGACATTGGGCGGCTCGCGGTCGCTTGTGCGGACCAAAGCGGCTGGAAGTTCATCACCGCGGAAAATTTGGAGCGCCTAGCGAAGTACCACAAGACTTCCTTGAGTGATCGGATGGAACGGATTCAGCACAAGCAATGCACCATCCTGGAAGACAAATACAACGATAAGGCTGGCTACACTAGGGCGACACGGATCGCGGAGGGATCTGTCACGGAGGTCGAAGCGGACCCGATTCCGTACCGCGCCGTCATCAAGATCCTCGCCGATGCTCGCAGCTTCATGATGCTCGTTCCTGCACAGCGTGCCGACAAGATCCTCGATGCGATCAAGAGCAAATATGAAACCGAGATAGCGTACGTACGAAACCGGCTCCCGATAGCGGTTGGCATGGTGTTCGGCCAGGCGCACACGCCTCTCTCCACCATGCTGGACGCGGGCCGCCGCATGATGAACCTACCGGTGAAGGAAGAGAATTGGATTCTTTCCAAAACGAGCCACGATGGAGATCACATCCTCGAATTTGCGAACGGTATCGTCTGGAAGATTCCAAGGCAAATGGCGGATGGAGTTACAGAGGATGATTGGTATGCATATTTCCTCCGGGCCGATTCCGGCGAGGCCGTTCACGTCCGCGATCTGAAGAAACACGATGAAGTCAAGGTAACGCCCAGCCGCTTCGATTTCCAGTTCTTGGACTGCGCCGCAACCCGGTTTGAGCTCAACTACAGCGATGCGGGCAGGAAACGGAGATATCCGCGACCGTATCTGCTGGAGCAGTCTGATGATCTCGTGCGCGTTTGGGAACTACTCCGAACAGGTCTGTCAACTTCGCAGATAAAGGCGTTACAGGCCGATATCGGCGCCAAGCGCCGGCAGTGGAACGGCGACGCCAGCGCGGCGTTGGAAGCGTTCGTGCGCGATACGCTCGCGACGGCGGACTGGAAACCCCAACAGAAGCCTAGCCGCGAAGAGCTTAATTTCCTGACGAAAGCTGGAACTACCGGGCTGCTGGAAGATGCAGCCGAATTGTATATGGGACTCCTGAAGCGCAAGACGGGAGTGGGAGGTGACAATGAGTAATGCACAGGCTAAGCCAGTTTACGAACAACGCCGATTTGTATTCCTGACGTTGGACCCGATTCATGTAGGAACGGGTGGCTTTCGGCTCGGGCGCGTGGATATGCCGGTCGCGCGGGAGCCGGGAACGAATCTGCCGAAAATACCTGGTACAACGCTGGCGGGTGCCGCCCGGACGTACGCCGCAATGCAGTATGGAAAGCTCGACGCTGCCGGGCAGCATAGGAACCTGGAGGATAAAAACAAGCAAGGCTGCCCGATCATTTACACCTTCGGCACAACCCGTAGCTCGGGCGGACAGGCTGGACGCGTCAGCATCTTCGATGCGCGGCTCTTGCTCTTTCCCGTGCGGTCCATGGCCGGCCCGGTGTGGGCGACCACGGCTGAACTGCTGAGTGAAGTGGGCCTCTCAGTTTCGCAGCAACCTCCTGGAGATGAGCGTCCCGCCGCCACATTCTCTGTGGATCGGACCGTGAATCTTTCCTGGCTTCTGTTTGAGAAGCCAATCTCGACCAGTATTTCGAGCGGCAACCTCACGGCACAGCCCGCTTTCACCGCTGTCAAAGATCGTATCGTGGTCCTCACTCCGCGCATGTTCGAGCAGGTTGTCAACAGCAACCTGGAGGTCCGCACGTCAGTAAGCATCGATCCTGAAACAGGCGCTGCCGAAGACAAGGCGCTATTCACGTATGAAGCAATACCTCGCGGCGCCTGGCTGTGGTGCGATGTAATTGAGGATGATTATAAGCCCGACTTTCCAGCGACAAGCAACAAATACAACGGCAGTGGTCCAATGGGCGTTTCTTGGAATCGCCCTCTTGACGTTGTTTCCTCGGGTCTACGGCTCATCGAGTATCTGGGCGTCGGCGGCATGGGCACACGCGGGTTCGGCAGACTACGCGTGATCAATGATGGTGCTTCGGGAGGACAGAATGACTCCGCTAGATCTTGATCTAGGGGCAGCAAAGACGGCGCAAGCAATCATCAAGGACGTCGAGTTTACAAAGAAGGCCGCCAAAGCCGCCGAAGACCTGATTACCAAAACGCTTGCGGTAGTCCAGGAAAACGGCCCGTATGCCGCCATCGTGTTCCCGTGCGCGAACACGAACGGCGGGGAGAAAGATCTGGCTTCCTCTGTGCGAGCCAATCTGCTTGATTTGGCCGAGCAGCTCGGTACCACCGGCCTAGCTAAATCAGACGATTTCCGCAAGATCCTCGATTCCGTTATTAAGAACGTCTGCTCGGATCTGGATATGCTGCTGCTTGTAAAGCAGGCTTGGGAGCAGGCACTGATTTACGCGCGGCATTCAGCAAAAAGCCTGAAGGCACGGGTCGAGGTATAGCCCATGTGGACAGCGCACCAGGTGGTGTTCGAGCTTCTTTCCCCGCTTCATATCGGCTACCACAAAATCGGAAATCTGGCGGCGACCCGCCGATACGTACCTGGCCGAGCAATTTGGGGAGCGCTCACATCCCGGATCACTCGCGATACCGGTGGCCGGGATTATGCGGAGGTCGGCCAGAGCGTCTATGAGCAATTGGCATGGACGTACTTTTTTGTTTCAACTAGTCCCGGTCAGGTTTCTCTTTGGCCATGGAATGGCAAGGAGTACGAATTCGAGTGGCTCTACCTAAACAGCCTCGCCAGTACCGCGCTTGAGGATGGCCACAGCGCGGAAGAAGGTGCGCTGCACGAAGTTGAGTATATTGCACCGCGAACCCGAACCGGCGAGCGGGTCTTTCTCAACGGATACCTATTTGAGAGGGACGGATCGACGCTCGACTGGCGTGATGCCTTGAACCGTTTCCAGATTGGCGGCGAGCGGTCCTACGGATGGGGGCGAGTAAGCCCTTTCACGATTACGCCGGTCGACGGGGCGTGTTTCGGCATTTACCCGGCGCAGAAGGATACCGAGCGGCCCGTCATCGAGGTGCCAGGCGGCTGCTCGCTCGTTGCTCACACATTGGCATCGGGTTCCGATGATTACGAGGGCGCAGTTGAGCCATTGGTAGGCCGCGAGACAGACACAGCGAAGGCGGCGTTCGGAGTGTTGCCGTCTTCGGCGGTCGTGTGCTGGACTCCGGGAACGCGAACGCTGGGAACTCACAAATTCCAGATCGGCCTGCACGGTATCTGGGAACTGGTATAACCTGTCCTACGATCGCTGCTCGAATAATCAACTAACGTCCGACAGACCGATTGCACTGAGGTGTTCAGTTAGCGTATCGCGGGTTGGGTGGCTGTTTCGGTTCTTACTGGCGACTGAATGCACGTTGAGCCCGCTCACAAAAAACAGTTGGCATCCGCAGAGTCACGCCAAGAATCCAGCGAAGGACCATGCGTTTCATGCGGCTTCGGGCGGTATTAGTTCATCCTTAGATGTAGTGGAGCTGAATCTGCCGTGGGCGATCCAGGCTCTCTTCGAAGTGCAGTGCCGCCGCTTCCCGCACATTCGCCCACAGTTCTTCCCAGGTTTCGGCTTCCGTGAAAATCGCATGGCCCAACACGCGGG
Organism: Bryobacteraceae bacterium; assembly: GCA_030041985.1. Lineage (GTDB taxonomy): Bacteria > Acidobacteriota > Terriglobia > Bryobacterales > Bryobacteraceae > PSRJ01. The sequence goes on from JASIAM010000184.1 coordinate 14,510, forward strand.
CGTGGAAGCCGCCTTCCTCAGCGTCGCGAACCTCGAAGATCAATTCCATTGGCTACCATGCATTGTCCCTCGAATGCCATTCGAACTCGAATATGGAAGGCCGCCCCGTGGGCTCGCAAGGTTGGACCGGACCTATCGCCCAGCCTCCACAGCCAAGCGATTTGGTAGGGACGTTCGCAAGGCAATAATCAAAGCGGGTAAGCCTCCCAAGTCGATTGGGTTGTGCTCCGTTTGTGCTCCATTAAGATCTGCGCGAAGGCACAGAGTGAAAACTGGGTGTTCTGTTATCGCCAGAACGAGATGTTGGAAACGCAATGTCCTTTCTTTTCAAATTGCTGTCGTCTTCCATCTTTTCAATAACTTAAGAATCATCAGCAACTTCTTCCACTCCATTCCACTCCATTAAGCCGCTTCGGAGCGTTTTTCTTCCCGATTTTCGGCCTCTGCCGGGCCGTTCATAGAAAGGACTGCTTTCTCCAGCATCTCCGCCCCCGCCCGCCGTGCTTCAATGCTGCTCTGGGTATAGACATCGAGCGCCACGCCGATGCCGTGGCCTCGCTGGTCGGCTGCTACCTTGGGATCAACCTTCGCCGCATGGCCGAGGCTCGCATGCGTGCGCCGGAGCACCTGGAAGTTGGCCCAGCCAAGCCCGGCTTTTTCCAGCTTCGGCTTCATGTGCCGATACCAGGCGTTATCCCTCCATATAGGTTTGGCCGGGTTCTCCGACTCGAACACCCAGGCATCAGGCTTGCGCCTTACCAGTTCCATCCAGTCATGCAGGATAGCCGCCGTTTCCGGGGGAATACCGACTTTTCTTTTGGAGGTTGCGGTTTTGGGATCGTCGATGTCACCACGGTAAAGACGCTGCTCAATGATGATCTCTCTGCAATCCGCCGCGATGTGCTTGGGCTGAAGCGCCAATATCTCGCCTGGCCGCATCCCTGTGAACAAGGCAAGGTAGTCGATGACGCGCTCTCTTAGGCCGAGCGCGTTGATGTGCTGTTGTGCTGTTGTGCTGTTGTGCTGTTGTGCCTCCTTTCCTGTCATGACGCGCTTGATCCCAGCCTTCGCCTCTTTCGGGGTGAAGAGGGCAGGGGCCGGGTCGCGCTCAATGTAACCTTCCGCCAATGCGAGCCGGAAGATGGCCCGCAAGTCCCACCGCAGATGCGCCACGATGCTTTTGGAATGCGTGGCCGCTTTCTGTTGCAGGAATGCCTGGAGCCGCTTCAGTCCCAGACTACATAGCTTCTCCTCGCGGAACTCGCCGAGGAGATGATGGCGGATACGGTTTTCCGTGGTGTCTTTTGTCGACGCCTTCCACTTCGACCGCAAAAACGGCAAGGCAACACCTTCGAGGAAATCCCCAAAGGTGATGTTGGGATCGGGTGCTTGGGCCGCGCGGGCGTTCACTTCCTTCATGAACTCCGCCTGTTTTTCCTGCGCCCGGCTCTTGGTCAGTTTCGAGCAGAGGCCTATAGTGTGATACTTCTTGCCGCCACCTTCCCGATACTGAAGAATCCACATCTTGTGCTTGCCGTGGGTTGACACTTTTTGCAAACTGCCGTTTTGGTATCGCTGTCGTCGCACGTTCAATCCTTTCGTGCGCTCACCAGCGTTCAACTCAGGTGATCGGATCATAGCAATTCCTGTAAGGAGAAAGCGAGGAGTCAGTCTCTAGCAGGCGCAAACAGCGTGGCTTGCTGGTGAGCTTCACGGATGCGGCACACCCGCAAGCTGAAAGTAATCGGGCCGCTTCTCAATGCCGACGAACTTGCGCCCGAGCTTTACGCAGGCAACGCCTGTGGTGCCGCTGCCCATAAAGGGATCGAGGATCGTTTCTCCGGGGTCGGTGAATTTCGCACGCCAATCCTCCACGAGTTTCAAGGGCTTCTGCGTCGGGTGCTCGCCGTGCTCGACATTGCACACCCACACCGCATGATGGCCGCCGCCGTTCCCGCGCTTCTTGCCCTCGCGGTGCAGGATAGCGATGGCCTCCCAGCCCATGCCGGGACGGTCGCCAGTGAATTGTGGCGCACCGTTCGGCTTATGCCAGATGCCAAGCCGGACAAGGGGCACGCCTGCTTTTTCCAGTTGCGCGGCATGCTGCCAGGCGCAGGACATGACCACCCAGCGTTTCGCCTGGGAGACGGCATTGCCGCAGAACTCAATGAACTGCGCCTCCGTCAGGCTGTCAAAGTCAATCTGAGAGGACGCCAGCGACCTTGCAGAGCGCGCGCCCTTGTGTGTCTTGGGATTGTAGGGCGGGTCGGTAATGATAGCATCGACATCGCCAAGCTCGGGCATCAGGTCAAAGGAGTCGGCCTGGTAAAGGGTCACGTCACCGATGCGTTTCACGGAGAGGGCGGTTGATTTTGGAAGCATGGCATTATCTCCCAAACAGCCCCGTAAGCGCTGGCCTTCCGCCTCGCGCAATTCCAGCGACAGCATCCATTGCATGAGCGCATCGGCGCGTATCAGCAGCCTGCGCCCCAGACGCAGGACAGGCAGGGGCGGCAGGCCGCGCACCTTTCCGGCAATGATGTTATGGACGTGCGCCTTGGAGCAGCGAAGCTCGCGGGCGACCTCGGTGAGTGTTAAGCGGCTTCCTGATTGGCATTGGCTCCCATGACCGTAGTGTGGGTCTGGAGGAGCCTACAATTCCACGTTAAACACCGTCAAAACTGATTTGTCAGTCCGACCCCTTAAAGGGATCAAGCGTTCCATCCGCGAGCGATTTCACGAAAGAAAGATAGTCAGGGTGAGCGCCTAGTGGATCAAGAATGGGCCAATACGCAAGCCACAAAAAATGTGGATCACACTTGGCCATTCCCGATTCTAATATCGATAAGAAATTCACCCATGGTTCGGCACCCAGATCGTGAAGCTCAAGGGCAAGTCCCATTTTGCCGAGCAGCCGTTGAAACCAACCGGATGTCAGAAACTCGGGAAACATCTCCTGGGGAAGTTTTTGGAATGGCAATAACCGCGAAAAGGACGGAGGAGGCTGATATCGGCCACCGGCGTCAGTGTGGTTGGCACAGAAGTAAATAAAACGGCGAAGTCCGATGATCGGCATATTCTCATAGCTCACGAAAGGAGCAGCCTCTCAAGCCCGAGCGCGGCTTGGTAATGGTTGGCTTGGGAGAAATCAACTAACGCAGCTACGATATACACCAGCCAGCAACGCTCGTCCAATTTCCGGGCGGTATCCACAGCTTTGCGCGCAAGGTCGTATTTGCGGAGCACATAGAGAAACAACCCGCTGAGCGCCTGACACATGGCGCTGGTAATGTTCTTGGCGGCATAGGCGGTGACTAAGAAGAGTGTCCTATCCTGCTGCGCGCTGCTCAGCAGGTAAGCGAAATACCAAGGATACATCTCAGTCTGCGCTCGATCGATCTCCATTGCTCTGTCAAACGAAGCTGCTGCATCACCGAAGCCCCATAGAAGGTACTGAAATGTCGCCACCAGAACTGTGAGCGCCCAACTTCCGGGGGCTTGTTCAAGAAGCGCTCCACAACGAGAAAGCAGACCTTCAAAAAGCGGCTTGAAATCAGGCTCCCCGTAGACATAGGAGTCCTCGCGGGAGTCAGCCTGAACGGTGGAGATCATTGCAACGGCGTGTGCGAGGGTGAATGCGCCCTCAACTCCTGTCCCGGAAGGAGAAGCGCCTGCTCTGCGAGCGTAATAGCCTCCGGCAGCCTCTTGAGTCGGCAGTGTTGGACGATCAGTTTCGCTTCATTCAATGCGTGGGCAGCGGGATGGAGACGGTTGTAGGCAAAAAGTAGCTTGTAAGCCTGGCCGCGCGGCTGTTGTTTTGCTCCGTTACCGGGGACGGGCAGGGAAATCTGAACGGTGTCATTCGCACCTTTTGCGCTGTAATAACGTTCGAGCTCCTTGCGAAGACGAAAAATATTTTGGCGCACTTTGGTTGCTTGGTATTTAAAGTCAGTGCCATAGTACTACTGTGTTACTAAACAAACCATTCTGATGTAGAATTGTTTTTGTGGCGACGCAATCGGCGCCAGGCCCCCAAGAGAAACGCTTTGCGGCATACACGGATGGCCTGGCGAAAGCCGCGGGGCACGCGGATCGCAATGCTCCGTTGAAAGCCTACTGTGCCGGACTGTTGCTGCCGGGCGAGCGCAAGAGC
>JASIAM010000185.1 GCA_030041985.1 Bryobacteraceae bacterium
GTGATGCTGCAGGCTCGGGATATCGGTAAAACGCAAATCGAGCTGTTTGGCATCGTTTTTCTTGCTAAATTCCAAGACTTCTTGCGGACTCATCCATCCTCCATGGTGGGTTTAATTACGTGGGGTTGCCGTAGGCGTCAGATAGGACACAGGATACCTTAGTGAGTCGTCTATGGTCAAGCTGGGTGACTTCGCTCACTTCGTCCCCGGAAGTCGAGAAAGAGGCGCAAACTCGACGCCCGATGATTGCCTTTTTCCGCGACTCCCCTATAGACTGGAAAAAGTTATCATGAACTTATTTATACAAAGCCTAGGAGGGCGGCACTATGTGGAATAAACGCCGGGAAGATGAAGCGCCCAGACCCGTGACTCCGCCCAGCCCAGGGGGTGCCACGGCTCCCGTAGCGCCAAATCCCGTGGAAGTAAAAAAGGAGGCTACACCCGTGTCGAGTATGCCGGTTGGGAGAATCGATCCAGAGTCGCGCGGCGGTTCTGCGACGATTGGAAAGGCCGTTAAAATTGTCGGCCAGATTTATAGTAAAGAGGACTTATTTGTAGACGGCGACCTGGAAGGAACCGTGGAGGCGCTGGAACATAAACTGACTATCGGGCCTAATGGCACCGTACACGCCGGCGTGCGCGCCCGTGAAGTTGTGGCTTTAGGCACGATTCAGGGGAACGTCGAGGCCACCGACAAAATAGAAATTCGCAAAGACGCCAAGCTGGTGGGCGATATCAAAACGGCAAGGATCATTATTGAAGACGGCGCGTATTTCAAAGGCAGCATCGATATCGTGAAGCCGGAGCCCGCCAAACCAGCGCCAAGGCCTACGGCGGCGCCTCAGGCCGTGGCGGCCAACCAGACGGTTGTCACCGCTGAAGCCAAGCGATAGGCGCGAGGGCGCTCAGTTGCTGTCAGACCGGCTGAAAAGCATGTGGCGGGGGCAGCGCGATGAGGGAGCCGTGGCTTCGTCCAAGGCTTCGAACCCCCGGCCCTCCGTTCCCAGCCTCAGGCACCAGCCGCCTGCTCAGGCGAGCACCCGGCAGAGCCGTGGACTGGAGGAGTTTTTCGCGTATATCCGCGGCCAATCGGGCCTCACGATTCTCGATTTGGGCGGAGCTACGCAACAGAACGTAAGTTTTATTACCGACCTTGGCCACCGGATCTACTCCGAGAATTTCGTGCAGATTTTGGCAGAAACTTTCGGTGGGGAAGGCGCGGATGGAGCCGCGGATCAATCCAATCCCGGGCGGATTGACTATTTTCTGCGGCAGGCTCTCGAGTATCCGGAGTCTCATTTCGATGGCGTCCTGATTTGGGACGTGCTGGAGTATCTGGAGCCTGCTCTGCTGAGCGCGGTGGTGGAACGGTTGCGCAGGATTGTGCGGCCGAAAAGCTACATGCTGGCGTTCTTCCATTCGGATAACAAACTGGAAGCAGTTCCCTGCTACACGTTTCGCATTCAGGAGGTGAACCTGTTGCAAGTTACCCAGCAAGGCGGGCGTCAACCGGCGCAACTGTTTAATAACCGGAGCCTGGAGAAGCTGTTTGGCGGCTTCGAGTCGGTCAAATTCTTTCTAACGCGCGAACGGCTGCGCGAAGTGATCGTCAAGGTGTAGGGGGCGGATAGGCCGCAAATTGTCCGTTCCCCTAATCCATTTCGAAAACGTCAGCATCCAACGCGGCAGCCGGGTGGTTCTGCACGATGTGAGTCTCTCCATCGCGCAGGGCGAGCACGTAGCGATTCTCGGCCCCAACGGAAGCGGCAAATCGACACTGATCAAAGTCATCTCACGAGAGATCTACCCGTTGCTCAAGCCGCAGCCCTGGGCTTTACGCATTCTGGGCCGCGACCGCTGGAATCTGTTTGATCTGCGGAATCATCTCGGCATCGTCTCCAATGACTGGATCGAGATGTGCACGCGGGATTATTCCGGATTTGAGATTGTGCTGTCCGGCCTTTTCGGCAGCGTGGGCATTTGGCCTAACCATGCCGTCACTCCGGAGATGGAGCAGAAAGCGCGCGAAGTGATGGAGGTGCTGGAGATCGCGCACCTTGCGGACCGCAACACGGATGAAATGTCATCCGGAGAGGCGCGGCTGATTTTGATCGCGCGCGCTCTGGTGCACAACCCGCAGGCACTGGTGCTGGACGAACCAGCCAACGGCCTCGATTTGCGCGCGCACTGGGAACTGCGCGGGACTCTGCGCAAACTCGCGGCGAAGGGCATCAGCCTCATTCTGGTCACCCATCATCTTCCCGATATCGTTCCGGAAATGCAGCGGGTGATCCTGTTCCGCAACGGACGCGTGTTCTGCGATGGCAGCAAAGAACAGGTGCTGCGGCCCGAAACGCTTTCGGGCCTCTTCGGTGTGCCGCTGGAGGTGATCGAACGGCACGGATACTATCACGTGCTGTGATCGGGAAGCGGGCAGCGGCCGGTTCTATTACTGCAATACGCCAGCCCTTTTGAAATCGCCGGCCTCCACAATCACGAGGCCCGTGGGATCGAAGTGCCGGCGCAGCGCCTGATTCACCTGTTCAGCCGTCAGGCTTTGGATTTTGGCTTCAAAGGTCTGGTCGAATGCCATGGTGCGATCGAAACGCGCGCGATTGCCGAGCAGCCGGGCGAGATTCTGGTCCTGCGAACGGCTCACCACTTCCTGCTCCAGCAGCGCCTTTTGAGCGGCGGCCACTTCCTCCGCGGTGAAGCCGTCTCTTACGGCGCGGGCCAGTTCCTCCTTAAAGCTGGCTTCGGCTTTGGGCACATTTTGCGGGGCAGCGATTATGGAAGCGGTAAAGTCGCCGGAATCCATTTTCGGCGGAGCCAGAAAGCCCGACCGCACGCCGTAGCTAAGGCCTTCCTGTTCGCGAATCCGATGCACCAGGCGCGAGCCGAAGCTGCCGCCCAGCATGTAATTCGCAAGCTCCATGGCAGGATAGTCGGGGTCTTCGTCCGAAATGCGAATCTCCATTCCGGCAAGCAGAGTCGCATTCTGCTTATCCGGCGTTTCAATCTTCAGGCTGCCCGGTTCCGTTTTGTGATAAGCAGTGACCACCTGCACGTAGCGGCTGGGGCTCTTCCAGTTGCCAAACAGCTCCGCTGTGACCTTGGCTGCATCGGCCGCATCGAACTGGCCGACGATGGCCAGTTCGCCCGCGGAAGCGCCGTAGAACTGATCGTGAAAGCGCCGCACATCGTTCAGAGTCACCGCCTTCAAGTCTTCAATCTGCTCATCGGCGCTCGATGCATAACGCACGTCGCCGCGGGGAAATGGATTGAGGCGCTTCTGGAGCGCCATCGCGGCCAGCGCTCCGGGATCGCTGCGCGACGCTTCGAGAGCGGCGATGCGCTGCTGGCGGAACTGCTCAAAGTCTCTTTCCGGGTAGGAGGGATCGCGCAGAATTTCGGCGTTGAGACGCAACACGGCCGGCAAATTGGCTTCCACCGTTTCGATGCTGGCTGTGGCGTTGGTAGCGCCGCCATTCACATTTACGCGGGCCTTCAGGCGATCCAATTCGTCCTGAATCTGCTCGCGCGTTTTGTTTTTGGTTCCCCGCATGAGCAGACCAGCGGCCATGTTTGCGGCCACCGATTTACCGAAGACCGACTTTTCGTCGCCAAAGCGCAGAGTGATGGCGGCCACCACCGTGGCGCCCCGCGTTTTCTTGGGCAGTAACACGAGTTTCATGCCGCCGGGCAGGACGCTGCGCGTCACACGCGTTTCGATATTCGCGGGCGAAGGATCGAAAGCCTCTCCGGGGCTGATGGCTTCGCCGCCTTTGAAATCCTTGAGCATGGCCACAACATCAGGAGTGGGAGGGATTACGGCGCGATCCGGCGTAGCGGTGGGAATGAACTCCGCTACAGTGCGGTTCGACTGCTTGAAATATGCTTTAGCAACACGAGTAATGTCGCCGGGTGTGACCTCTTTGATGTGATCGCGCAGGACAAACAGCAGCCGCCAGTCGCCGAGCGACATCCAGTCGCTGAGTTCCAGGGCGAGCGATTGCGTATTCGTCATTTGCAATTCGATTTGCTTCAGCAGGCGCGCCTTTACGCGGTCCACTTCCTCTTTGGTGGGCGGCTCGCTCGCGAGCTTTTCGATGGTGCCGAGCAGAAGGTCGCGCGCTTCATCCAATGATTGGTCTGTGCGCAAGCGGACGCTGGCCATGAAGTAGCCGGGATCATGCAGTTCCTCGACATACGCATTGGCCGACACCGCCTTTTTGTTTTCGACGAGGGCCTTGTACAGGCGGCCCGAAGGCGGCTCGCCCAGTATGCCGGCCAGCACTTCGATCGCAGCCATATCGGGGTGCGATCCGGCCGGGACATGATAGAGCGCGTCTATGCTCTGCGTATCGCCCACGCGCCGCAGCGCTACGAAGCGCTCACCGTCCTGCGTTGGCTCGGTAGTATAACTGGGGTCGAGTGTCCGTTGCGGTTTCGCGATTTTGCCAAACGCTTCGGCGATCCATGCCAGGGTTTGCGTCTCATCGAATTTGCCGGCGATGGTGAGCACAGCGTCATCGGGCTGGTAATACTTCTGGTAAAACGCCGCCAGTTTCGGAACGGGGACATGCTCGATATCGGATCGGTTGCCAATGGGCAATTTCCCGTAGTTATGCCAAGCGTATGCCGTTTCGAGCGCCCTTTGCATCAGGATGCGATCGGGGCTGTTTTCGCCGGCCTCGAACTCGTTACGCACCACCGTCATTTCCGCGTCCAGATTTTTCTGGTCAATGTGCGCGTTGACCATGCGGTCGGCCTCGAGACCGATCGCCCAACGAAGATTTTCGCCGGTTGCGTTGAGGGTCTCGAAGTAGTTGGTGCGGTCCCAGGAAGTAGTGCCGTTCATCACTGCTCCATGGTCAGTCAGCTCCTTTTTGATGTCCGAGCGGGTGTTGGTCTCGCGAAACATCAGATGCTCAAGCAAGTGCGCCATTCCGGTCTCTCCATAACCTTCGAGGCGCGAACCCACCAGGTAGGTCATATTCACGGTGACTTTGGGCTTGGAATCATCCGGGAACAGCAGAACGCGCAAACCGTTGGGGAAAGCGTATTCCGTAATGCCCTCAGCGGCGGTCACTTTGCGCACACCAGTGGGCAGAGTCTGAGGCCAGGCGGCGATGGAGAACAGCAGAACGGGCAGAAGAGATACGGCGGAGCGGCGCATGATGACACCTCGCAACGAAATTGCTTGAATTATACAAGACGGGAGGACCGGGGAATCGTTACGGCAGCCGCGTCGCGCGTTCAAAGCATCAGTGAATGGGTCGCCGCGTTACATGCGTTTCCGTAACAGGTACACACGGCGGTGCCCGTCCTTTAGCGGCCGTGACCGAACGATTTCGAAGTGCTTCCGGCACGCAGCCTCGAACTTCTCCTCAGTCAGATCCTGGTGCAAATGCTCCCTGCCACGGGCGAGTTGCCGGAACATGGCATCGGCGGGGCTAACGTACTCCATCACAACGATATCGCTCGAAAGCTCGCCGGCCAGCTTGATAATCTCTTCCAGCGGAACCCGTTCCGAGACCAGCATGTGATGGATCAAGGCCAGCATAAAGACCGCATCGAACGCTCCGCGGGCCCGATCGAGAAACGAGGCATTCTCGCGATTGTGCCAGCCCATCGCGGGTGTGGGGCGGGTCAAATTCACCACCAGCGGCAGAATGTCAAGATCTTCCACGGCCGCCCGATGCCATACTTTTCCCACGACAGCTTCTTCATAGTCGATCGACACGACGCGCGCACCGGCACGGGCGGCCATGCGGCTGAAGTGTCCGTCATTGCAGCCGGCGTCGAGCACGCTCGCCGGTGCGAATTCCCGTAAGCAGTCCTCGATGAACTCTTCTTTGGCGGCGAAGTGCTCCTCCGTATAGCTATGCGTCTCCATGTAGTGGGACCAAAGGCTGTGCTTCTGGCGGGTAGGTTCCAGCCGGCGCAAGTGCTTGTCAAGACCTTT
>JASIAM010000186.1 GCA_030041985.1 Bryobacteraceae bacterium
AATCAGATAGTTGCGCTGACGGCGCCCTCGGCCACGAGCGCGTGGACGGCGAAGAGCAACGTCGCCTGGATTACGGTTGCGGCCGCCAGCGCATCGGGGACCGGAAGCGCCTCGATCAGCTATTCGGTGGCCGCGAACACCGGCACTACAGCGCGCACGGGGACACTGACCATCGCTGGATTGTCGTTCACGGTGACCCAGGCCGCAGCGACATGCAGTTACGGCCTCCAAGCAGGATCGGAAACAGCGACCGGCTTCACCCTTTCGGTCATAACGCCCAATGGCTGCGACTGGACGGCCGTCAGTAATACTCCCAGTTGGCTCACCATCAAATCGGGGGCTACCGGGAATGGAAACGGGACAGTCACGGTAACCGTTCAAGGCAACACAGGAACCAGCCAGCGTACGGGCAGTCTCACGGTGGCCGGCTGGACTGTGGAAGTTACCGAGCCGGCATCCGCTACGGCCCACACAATGCGGATGCTGAGCAAGCTCCAGTGAAGCGGCGGGGCGAAAGCCCCGTCCCACGGGATCTTCACCACCTCTTGCGCTTCTACATACCTCGGCATAATATGTAGAAGATCGAGGTAACTTCATGCCGGCTAAATCCGATCTTCCGCAGGGCACTCTGGATTTGCTCATCCTGAAGATTGCGGCGCTTGGCCCCATCCACGGCTATGCGATTGCCCAGCGGTTGCAGCAGGTCTCGCGGGACGTTGTTCAGGTGCCGCAAGGCTCTTTATACCCCGCTCTGCACCGGCTCGAAAATCGGGGGCTTCTGGCCGCGGACTGGAAAGAAACAGAGACGGGACGCGAGGCCAAGTTCTACCGTCTAACACGCAAGGGCCGTGCGCAACTGGAAACCGAGGCAGCGAGCTGGCGCCGCTTGACCGAAGCCGTGGGAATCATTCTCCGGTTGCGGGAAGGAGGGGCCGAATGAGATGGTTCCACCGCCTGTGGCATCGCCGGCAACTGGAGGAGCAGCTCGAAAAGGAATTGCGTTTTCACTTGGACCAGCACACAGCCGAACTGATGGCCCGTGGAATCGATCCGGCTGAGGCCCGTCGCCAAGCCAAACTGGCGCTCGGCGGCCCCGAGCAGGTGAAGGAGCAATGCCGCGATGCGCGCGGGACGCGCTGGCTGGAGGATTTACTCCGCGATATCAGGCAAGCATGGCGCGTCCTCAAAGCAAGCCCTAGCTTCACGATTACCGCGGTTCTGGCGATCGCCCTGGGCATCGGAGCCAACACCGCTGTATTTTCCGTGGTGAATACCGTTCTGCTAAAGCCGCTGCCCTATCCCGATGCGGAGCGAATCGTCCAGTTTGAACACCTCTACGGCGCAGTTAAGGACGCGACGGCTTCGCCCAAGGCATTCCTGTCTCGCCGGGAGCGGACCACCGCATTTCAAGATATCTCCGCGTACTGGCTTGACCATGTCAATCTGACGGGCGGCTCGGCCAGAGAGCTGATCCCTGCCGCGGTGGTCACCGCAGATTTCTTCCGTCTGTTCGGCGCTCCCGTGCTCCATGGCCGTACGTTCACGGCCGAGGAGGACCGTCCTGGCGCAGCGCATGTGGCCGTATTGAGTTATGAGCTTTGGATGCGCGACTTTGGGGCAGACCCCGGAATTGTGGGTAGAAGCATCGCTCTCGGTGACGTGCCCTACACCGTGGTGGGAGTGCTGGGTCCCTTCGATAGCGAACAGTTCGATCAACCACCTGCGGTATGGGTCCCATTCCAAATCGATCCCGCGGTGAAGGACAGCCGGCTGTGTTTCATTACCGCGCGGTTAAAGCCGGGGGTAACGCTCGCTATGGCCCGGGCCGAGTTGCAGCTCTTGGATGCGCAGGAGCGGCGCGAGTCTCCCGGATCTATGGGCCCAAAAGACAGCTCCACGGTGGAGCCGTTGCGCGATGCGATGGCGGGCGATGTGCGTCCGGCGCTCGCGGCGCTGATGGGCGCTGTCCTATTCGTATTGCTCCTGGCTTCGACCAATGTGGCGGCTCTCTGGCTGTTGCGGGCGACGTGGAGAATGCGCGAAATGGCGATTCGCGCCGCTCTGGGCGCGGGCCGCGCTCGGATCGCGCGTCAACTGCTGACGGAAAGCGTAGTGCTTTCGCTGATCGGAAGCATGCCGGGCCTGGCTCTAGGCTGGATGGGGATCCATGCTCTGCTGGCGCTTTATCCGCGCACGCCGCTGGGCCCCGCCGCTTGGAATCCCATCAGCATTCCCCGCGTGGGAGAGCGGGGCGCCGCGGTTATGCTGGACTGGCGGGTGCTGGCGTTTACAGCGCTGGCGGCTCTGATAACGGGGGTCCTGTGCGGTGTGGCGCCGGCCCTGCGGGTTTCGCGCGCCGATCTGCAGATGCCTCTCCAGGAAAATGGCGGCCGATCAAGTGGCGGCCCGCGCCAAAACAGAACGCTCTCCCTGCTGGTGATTTTGCAAATGACTTTGACAGTGGTACTGCTAATCGGCGGCGGGCTGTTGATTCGCACGTCCATCGCGCTCGGCAAAGTGAATCCCGGTTTCGATTCGCAGAATGTGCTGACCATGCAGATGTCTCTGGCGGACACGCGTTTCGGGCGCGCGCAGGGAGTGAGCCAGCTTGTGGAGGAAGGTGTGCGGCGGATCAAGGCACTTCCCGGAGCGCAAAGCGCCGCAGTCTCCTGCTGCCTGCCACTCGAAACGGTGTGGCAGCTTCCCTATATTGTCGAAGGGCGCGCGTTGCGCGGGTCCTTTCATGGCTTCGCGGGCTGGACCTATGTTTCGCCGGAGTACTTTGATGTGCTGCGCATTCCGCTGTTGCGCGGCCGGCGGTTTACGGAGCAGGATACGAAAACCGCGCCCGGCGTGATCCTGATCAATCAAACCATGGCCCGCCAGGTCTGGCCGGACAGCGATCCCGTGGGCGAGCACCTGCTCATTGGCCGGACGATGGGTCCGCAATACGAGTCTGACCCGGTGCGGCAAATTATCGGAATTGTGGGGGACGTTCGCGATCAAGGTCTCGACCGCAAGCCCCGGGCGATTATGTATGTTCCGATCGCGCAAGTACCCGATGAGGTGAAGGCCCTGGAATTTCCGCTGTTGCCGATGGCGTGGCTGGTGCGCACGCGTGGGAAGCCGCTGGCGCTGGGCGATGCGGTGTCGAACCAATTACGCCTGGCGAGCGGCGGACTGCCGGTGGCGCGCATCCGTTCCATGCGAGAGGTAGCCAGTCAATCCACCGCGCGGGCGCAATTCAATACGCTGCTGATGACCACCTTCGGCGGCGCGGCCATGCTGCTGGCGGCAATTGGAATGTACGGATTGATCGCGTACACGGTGCAGCGGCGCATGCACGAAATCGGCATCCGCATCGCCCTGGGCGCGCGGCCCCAAGATGTAATGCGCATGATGCTGCTCGAGGGGATGCGCCCCTCTCTCATCGGAGTGGCCATCGGGATTCCCCTGGCCTTTGCTTTGACGCGGTTCCTCGCCAATCTGCTGTTTGGCGTGACCGCTCGCGATCTCATGGTTTTCGTTACGGCGCCGATTTTTTTGACGGTCGTGGCTTTGGTGGCGGTGTGGGTTCCCGCGCGGCGGGCCAGCCATATTGATGCTATGAACGCGCTCCGGTGCGAGTAAATTCGGGCACGGGAGGCGGAGGCAAGGCCCGTGGAATCGATCCGGCTGAGGCCCGTCGCCAGGCCAAACTGGCGCTCGGCGGCGCCGAGCAGGTGAAGGAGCAATGCCGCGATGCGCGCGGCACGCGCTGGCTGGAGGACTTGTGGCAGGATTTTCGCTACATACTCCGAACCCTGCGCCAGCGGCCGGGGTTCGCGGCTGTTTCCTTGCTAACCCTTGCCTTGGGCATAGCGGGAATGCGCCCGCCGGAAATTTCCGTCTTCGCCGTTATGATTTCAATCTTGGTGGGTGCTGCGCTCCTTGCGAGTTTCCTCCCGGCCCGCCCCATGCGAGCCGGGTAGATCCTATGCGAGCGCTACGGCAGGAGTGAGGGAAGGGCGCTACTTGCCAGCGCCCTTATTGAAGATAGCTTCTTTAATCGGGACGTTAACTTCGACGCCAGTCAATTGGAATTGCTGCCGGCCATCGAGCCACGAGAAGGTGTATTTGAACGGGAACTTAATTCCGTTGACGTCGTGGTAATCGTCGTAGTCGTACTGCACCGGGACACGGCCGACTGGCGAGGTGCCGAAACGGACCATCCGCAGCAGCAAGCCTGTTTTGCGGTCAAACGACAGGGTGCACAGTTCGCCGTTGGGGCCATTTCCCTGGACAACATCGACTGAGTGATCGCCGATATCATCCCCAACGCCTACACGGAGACGAGTAAGCGTCGTTTTGATTTGGCCCGGGAAGGCCATCATTGCATCCAGCCTTTGGCCGTTCAACTCGCTGCCGGTAACATCGTAATCTTTGAGCAATCCGCGCGGGGATTTAATCCAGCCTGTTTTGCCATTGAAGGCCCAGGTGCTGTCGCCGCGTTCCGGATGGTCTTTAAACTCGATATCGACCGTACGCTTGTCGGGCGCTTGTGCATAGATATGGAAGGAGCCGCCGCCGCCCAAGCCGCCGTAGCCAAGGCTGGTGCCAGTGGCGATAAAACTTTTCAGGGTGGCCAGCTTCTGCGTTCCGCCGATCGCGGTCAAGTATTTATCAATAATCTGATTCGCGTTGGGACCGTCGGTCACCGGCGTGACGAGATCATCCTGCTCCTCGTTGGGAGGCCCATACAATTTGTCAAGCTGGATAGTAGTCGACGGCCGCAGCCTGCCATGATGGCAGGAGAAACAAGTCACCGACTGCACGCCGCCAAAATTCTGCTTATTGATCGCCGCCAGCATGTTGATCATCTTGCGAGCCATCTGCTTGCGCGGCGGATCGATTACCCAGTCGACCTTGTCAGATCCCGCGCCCGGATGGCAATCCGCGCAATCCAAACCCAAATCAGCGGAAATCACACCCATCGCGGATAAGAAATCGTCGACCGTCAGATTCTTTAGGGAATCAGTAGTGACGTTCTTAAAAACCTGCCCCGCTGTTTTGCCTGCGGTGCTTTGTGCCTGCGCCCGGTTGACCAATGCAACTCCGATCAGCGACACGGCTGCTGTTGCTCCGGCCGCAGCCACCAGCGGCCTCCACCCGAACCTCATAAACTTTCTATTGCCTCCAAGAAATATGTGACCGTCCATCCTATCACAAACGGACGCGGGCGCGTCCAAAACGATCACGAAGAGGGCGGTGTAGCGGCTGTCCGCCCTCCGAATCTACCAGCGGCGTCAAAGACCCCGCAGCCGGTCTTCGGGCGCAGCCGCCGCAACACCGGCACTCAAAGAGAAAAAGGAAGGGAGTTGCCTAGTTTCCAGCCTTCTCGTCGCCTGTCTCGCTAGCCGACCCCGCAAAAACTTGTCTGCCATCGGCGAGCTTTACAGTGCGCGCGTTCGCCAGATTGGAACCATCCTTGGCCAGCGAACCGGCGACCGTTACCGTATCGCCCTCTTTCAAGGAATTCCGAGTCCAGCCGCGGCGCATCAGGCCGTTGGGGCTGCCTAACTCGAGTTCCCAGTTGGTCACTTTGCCCGTTTGGTC
This sequence comes from Bryobacteraceae bacterium, assembly GCA_030041985.1. Taxonomy (GTDB): domain Bacteria; phylum Acidobacteriota; class Terriglobia; order Bryobacterales; family Bryobacteraceae; genus PSRJ01. The sequence goes on from JASIAM010000186.1 coordinate 5,596, forward strand.
CTTAACGTCGATGTAGAACCGCGCATGCGGATTCATCCATTCAACCTTAGTGACTGTTCCCGTGAGAGTAATCGGCTTGGCGCTATCATACTCCGCTGCGAAGGAGTGATGGGCCACCGCCGGCACAACCGCTGCGCCCAGAACAATCGCCAAACCGCACAACACATTTTTCATAGAAAAACCTCCATCTCTTTCTTGGTGCCGCAATATGCAAGCCCAACCTTTAAGTATCCTACACCGGAATTGACGTCGAGGCCAAGTCCTAAGGTTAGCTCTTCGTGGCCATTTTTTTTCGACGGCCCGGATTTAAGAGCCGTTACGCAATTCCCGGTTTTCGCGCCAGGATCAAGGAAGCCGGCCCGCCGGGGTCTACGCGCCGCGGTTCCGTAAAACCGGCTTCCCGCAGCCACGCGCCGATCTCGGCGAACGAGTAGGTGTCGCCTTGTTCGGTACGCAGCAGCATGTTCAACCCGAAGATGACACCCATCGGCGGGCCGCTGCGGTCATCGTTGACCAAAAATTCGGCGATGGCGATGGTTCCTCCTGGCGCGAGCACGGCGAAGGTCTTGCCCAATAGAGAACGGCTTCGCTGTTCGCCTTCGCTGTGGAGGATGTGACCCAATGTGGCGACGTCGTATCCGCTGCCGAAATCGGCCGCATTCAGATCGCCTCCGATATAGTGGAAGCGGTCCGCCATCCCCACCTGTTGGGCGAAGGCGCGCGTGGTTTCGAGCACTTGCGGCCAATCCACCGCCGTTACTGTCGCGCCCGGAAACGCCTGGGCCACACCGATGCCCCACACGGCGGAGCCCGCGGCCAGATCCAGTATCCGCAGCGGCTTTATCCCCTCGGAGACCAGAAGCTGCCCCAACGCCTGCGCGGCCGGAAGGTTCATGGTAAATAGCGCCCCCACCAGTTCCTTGAAGAAGGCAGCGCCCTGCTCCTGGTTGAGAGCGTCTACAGGTTTGCCGGAGCGAACCGTATCGGCGAGATGCAGCCAGGATGGAATCAGGTCCTCCTGGTGGCCGAACATCCCGCCGAGGAATCCCGGCTTCCCTTTTACCAGGAAGGCGTCCGATTCCGGCGTGAGCCGATAGCGATCCCCGTCTTTGGCAAGGAAGCCCAACCCGGCGAGCCCGTTCAGCAGCGAACGAAGCCCCCGTTCGGAAGCGCCGGAGCGATTTTGCAGTTGGGCCACCGTCTGGGGATTGCCGGACAAAAGGTCGAAAATACCGAGGCGCACCGCCGCCGCCACCATCAATGGCGGGGCGTAGTCCCACATGGTGCGCAGCAGGCGCTCCGGGCTAGGAGCGGGAACTCCAGAAGCTTGTTGGCTCATAGGCGATAAATCAGCAGTTCGCGCTCATAGACCATCTGCGGCGGCAAGTGGTCGTGCAGTTTCATGAACAGCTCCTCGTGCTGCAGCACCTCGTTCTGCCAAGCGGCGCGATCGAAGGCCTGAAGCGTCTCGAAGGTCTCTTTGGGGAACGATTCGAGGCCCTTCCAGTCAATATCTTCGTAGCCGGGCATCCAGCCGATGGGGGTCTCTTTGCCCAGAGCGCGCCCGTGTGCGCGGTCGACGATCCAGCGCAGCACCCGCATGTTTTCGCTATATCCGGGCCACAAAAACTTGCCCTGCGCATCCTTGCGGAACCAATTGACGTGGAAGATGCGGGGTGTCTCGCGCAACCCCTTCTGCAGATTCAGCCAGTGGCGGAAATAATCGCCCATGTGATAGCCGCAGAAAGGCAGCATCGCCATGGGATCGCGCCGCACCTGGCCGGTGCCGCCCACAGCCGCGGCGGTCATTTCCGAGGCCATGGTAGCGCCCACATAGACGCCCGCGCTCCAGTTGAACGCCTGGTACACCAGCGGGACAGTAGATGCTCGGCGGCCGCCGAAAATGAAAGCGCTGATGGGCACGCCATCGGGAGCTTCCCAGTCGGGGTCAATGGTGGGACATTGCGACGCCGGCGCGGTGAACCGCGAGTTAGGATGCGCCGCTTTGGCCCCGGTCTCTTTAGCGATCTGCGGCGTCCAGAGATTCCCCTGCCAATCCAGGCACTCAGCCGGAGGTTCGTCGGTCATGCCCTCCCACCATACGCCGCCTTCAGGCGTGAGCGCCGTATTGGTGAAGATCGTATTGCGGGCGAGCGCCGCCATGGCGTTCGGGTTGGTCTTGAGCGAGGTGCCCGGAGCCACTCCGAAGAAGCCGGCCTCCGGATTGATGGCCCGCAGACAGCCGTTGGCATCCGGCTTGATCCAGGCAATATCATCGCCCACCGTCCAAACCTTCCACCCTTCAAAACCCTTGGGCGGCACCAGCATGGAAAAATTGGTTTTGCCGCAGGCGCTAGGAAATGCCGCAGTGATATAGGTCTTTTGGCCGTTGGGGTCTTCCACGCCCAGAATCAGCATGTGCTCCGCCATCCAGCCTTCATCGCGGGCGATGTTGGAGGCGATGCGCAGCGCAAAACACTTCTTTCCCAGAAGCGCATTGCCGCCGTATCCGGAACCGTACGACCAGATCTCGCGCGTTTCCGGAAAGTGCACGATGTACTTTTCTTTATTGCAGGGCCAGGGCACATCTTTCTGGCCGGGAGCGAGCGGCACGCCCACGCTATGCAGGCAGGGCACGACACGCTTCTCGTCCTTATCAATCTCCTGGATGACGCGAAAGCCAATGCGCGCCATGATGCGCATGCTCACCACCACATACGGCGAATCGGTGAGCTGCACGCCGATTTGCGACATGGGCGAGCCAATGGGACCCATGCTGAAGGGAAGCACATACATGGTGCGCCCGCGCATGGCGCCGCTGAACAGTTCCTTCAGCTTGCGCCGCATTTCGTACGGGTTCTCCCAGTTATTGGTGGGGCCCGCGTTATCTTTGGAAAGCGAACAGATGAAAGTGCGGCTTTCTACGCGCGCCACATCTCCGGGATCGGAACGCGCGTAATAGCAACCGGGCCACAGGTCCTCATTCAACTTAATAAAGGTGCCGGACTCCACCAGTTCCGCGCAGAGCGTCTGATACTCCTGTTCGGAACCATCGACCCAATAAATTCGTTCGGGCCGCGTGAGCTCGGCCATTTTCTCTACCCAACGCAATAAGTGCTTGTTCTCGCTTAAAGGCACGGAAGTATCGCGCGTGGTTGGTAAAGTAGCAGCAGACATGATTGCTTCATAGTAACTGATTGCACGCGGCCCATGCATTGTTAGCGGGTTCTCCGAATGGGGGATTATCCATATGGGGCATACAGATACAAATGGGATGGGCCGCACAGAGGCGGCCCGCGGAGGCGCCGGTTTTGGCTCTTCTGTTGCAGTTCCACCAACCGTTATGAAACGAATGCTGCCGGCTGCGGCGATTCTCGAAATGCTGCTGTTGACGGTTGTGAAGCTGCCCGCACAAGACGTAGTCGCGCCGGATGCCGGCGCCGCCGCGGCGGATCACTCTGGCGGGACGAACGCCGCTGCGCAGCAACTTTCCACTCTCCACCACGACGCTGCCGCTTTGCCTGAATGCCTCGACCGGTTCTCGGAAGATTTCGTTGCCATGAGCAACAAGCAGCGTTTCATGGATAGCGTGAAAAGCGAGCTGCTCCCGGAAAACTTTCTCGGCGACGCCCTTTACGCCGCGATTGGCGAGGGTTTGGACAGGCCTCGTGAGTGGGGCACGCATCTCGATGGATTCGGAAGGCGGCTGGGCAGCCGCTACGCGGAGCGCTCCATCGATGAGGGAATCGAGATGCCGATCGCCTTCGCCTTACATGAGGACAACCGCTATTTCCGGTCCGGCAAACAGGGCGTGGGCGCGCGACTGGCATACGTGTTGGAGAGCACGGTGCTCGCGCGGCACGACAACGGGTCGCGTGGCCTCTCGGTATCCGCCATGGCCGGCGCAGTCTCCGCCGCCTTCATCTCCCGCGCCTGGCAGCCGCCCAGCACATCTTCACCGGCCGGCGCGGCCATCTCCTTCGGTTTCCTCCTGGCTACTCACGCCTTGGGAAACGGGCTGCGCGAGTTCGGGCCGCGCCCCATCAGAAGACTCCTGGAATGACGATTCGAATAGGCGCAGTTCTCCTGTTGGCCTCCGCGGCCGTGGCGCAAAAGCCTGTTTCCGAGGGCCAGTTGCCGCAGGTGCTTTGGCACAAACCGGCGCCCACGACGCGCGAGGATTGGATCTGCGGCCCCGGCGGCTGTGACCGTAGGCCGGCCCCTCCGTTCCAGTTCGTGCGCGAGGATGCGAGTCAATCTTCGCCGAAAGTGCTGGTGCGTGATAGCCGCGGCCGCAATTGGGACGTAAAATTCGGATCGAAGGTGATTCCCGAATGCTTTGCTTCGCGCTTCCTCCACGCGCTCGGCTATTTTGTCGAGGACACGTACTTTGTCAAGTCCGGTGCCCTTGAGCGCGTAGGGCATCTGACGAGAACCCGCTCCTTTATCGGCCGGGATGGCAGCTTCACGCGGGCACGTTTCGAGCTGCGGGACGAGCCGGACCTGGTATTTCAGCGCAACAGCGCATGGTCGTGGGCGAATAACCCGTTCGCCGGCACGCGGGAACTGGCCGGCCTCAAAATCGTGATGATGCTGCTTTCCAATTGGGACGCCAAGGACGCGCGCAACGGCCAGACGGACGCCAATACCGCGGTGTTCCGCATTCCCGGCGGCTCCTCCGGCGGCCCGCAACTGGCCTTCAGCGTTTATGACTGGGGATCGACGCTGGGGGGTTGGGGCGGCGGCTGGCATAGCGACCGCAGCGACTGCGCCGCCTACACTACGGATACAGCCAGATTTGTCGAAGGTGTGCGCGATGGCCAGATTGAGTTCGGCTATTCCGGCAAACACGCAGACGATCTGCGAGAAGGTATAACGGTGGATGACGTGCGATGGCTGCTCACCTGGCTGCGGCCGATTACTGATGAAGATATCCGTACGGCCCTTGAGGCTTCCGGCGCCACAGATCGCCAGACCGGATGCTGGACGCATGCCATTCGCAACAGAGTAGAGCAACTGGAGGCGGTTTCTATCCCGCGTCCCTGAACCTCATAACCCCGCGTACCAGTTGAGGATTCTTTGGGCTGCCAGGCCGATGGCCAGCGCGGCGATTGCCAGAAAGGTGCCGAGCGGCAGTTCATAGGTGCGCGTGTCTTTGCCGGTGGCGCGGATGTAGCTGTAGCCGATCACGGAGCCCGCCAGAGATCCGGCCGCCAAAGTAAGCAGCGCTCCGCTGAGTCCTAGAAAGCTGCCCACCATGGCAATCAGTTTGATATCGCCCAGACCCAGCCCTTCGCGATGGCGAACCTGCTGGAAGATCCAACCGGCGAGCCAGAGAAAAAATGCGGGCACAATTGCGCCTGCCGCGGCCTCGATCACCCACTCCGCCCTTCCGGAAACGGGAATGCCTACAAGTGATAGCACCGCCTGTGCGATCGATTCCGGCACCGGCACGGCGAGCGCGAAAAGTAGTCCAACTACGGTTCCGCCCAGAGTGAACTCGTCGGGCAGAATGCGTTCTTCCAGGTCCGAAAAGGCGAGCGCCACCAGCATCGCGCTGAACACGCACATTTTGAGCGCCGCCAGAGTCACCCCGAAATCGGCCACGAAATAATAGAACAGTAGGCCCGTGGCCAACTCCACCAGCGGATAGCGCCAGGAGATGCGCTCGCGGCAGTGCCGGCAGCGCCCGCCCAGCAGCACGTAGCTGAGTAGCGGGATGTTGTCATACCAGGCGATGGTTTTGCCGCACGCCGTGCAGTGCGAGCGCGGGCGCACCACCGAAAGATCGCGCGGCCAGCGGTAAATACAAACGTTCAGAAAGCTGCCGATCAGCAGGCCGAAAACCAACGCGAGTGCAGGCTCCATCACAAGAGCACCTGGCGATAGACTTCCATGGTGCGCTCGGCCATCAGGCTGCAAGTGAAGCGCTCTTCGACGGTGCGGCGGCCTTGCTGGCCGAGCTGGCGCGCGAACGCGGGATTCTGCGCAAGTTCTGTGAGAGCCGCGGCGATAGCGGGCGCCCGATTCTCCACCAGCAGCCCATTCTCGCGAGGGGTGATCACTTCGCGCAAACCGCCCATATCGCTGGCAATCACTGCCACGGCGGCGGACATAGCGAGCAGCGCCGCCGAGCCGAGGCCTTCGCTATGCGTGATGTAAACGAATACGGCGGCGCGCGGAAGATCCCGTTCCAGATCGCTCGAGAGATCAAGCCGCACGCCCGCCAGAGACGCAGCCTCGAGCGACAAAGCTGCGCCTTTTTGCGGATCGTCCGCATTGGCTGGAGCGAGTACGAGCGATCCCGCCGCCGGGTCCAGCAGGGGGACGCCGTCATAAACTACTATGACGTTGTCCTTGGGCACATTCGCTGCGATCAGGACCTCTTTGACATGCTCCGACACGGCGATATATCGCGCCGCGCGCTGATATTTCCAGCGCGAGCGCACGGGAAAGGCAACGCGCCGTGCCACCACCAGAGGGCGCCGGTTCGCCAGAGTGACGAGCGCACCCAGCGTGTGGCTGCGCGCATCGTGAGCGTGCACCAGGTCGCAGCGCGAACTCCAGCGGAGCGCGCGCCGCCAGCCCCAGGCATCTACCTTCCATCCTTTTTCACAAGCTTGCCGGTACAAGGGGGAGCCGGCGCGCGCCAACAGGACCGATTCGACGCCAGCCGCCGCCAATCCCTCGATCAGCCGGAGCACCTGCCATTGGCCCCCGCGCATTGTCCTGCCCGCATCCAGATGCAGAATTCGCATCAGCTCATGTTTCGCGCTTTAGCATACTTCAGGAACGTGTAGAAGGACGCCATATAAGCGATGATCAGCCCTTCCAGGCCGTCCAGAAAGCCGAGTTGCAGGAAATAGGTGCGCAAAAATGTCCAGGGTGGATCGAAAATCATCTGCACCCAACCGATGGGCGCTTTGCGCGATGCCAGTTCCTGAGCCGCGAGCGTGGTGTAGCGTTCGAGCGATTTTACGTGCTCCGAAAGAGAGTCGCAGGTGAAATGCAGGAGATTGGCTTTCAGGTGCCCGAGGCGCCCGGAAACCTGCACGCGCTCATGCACGAACTCGCCCACCCATTTGCATTTGCGCCGGTGGTACAAGCGGATTTTGCGGTCCGGATACCAGCCCGAGTGAAGAATCCAGCGGCCCAGGTATTTGGCGAGCCGCGGCATGGTGTAGGCGTCAAACTGCGGGCCGTTCTTCTTCAGATTCCAGATCTCCGCTTCGAGCGCTTCGCTGAGCGCTTCATCGGCATCGAGCGAGAGAATCCAATCGTGGGCGGCCTGCTCGGCTGCCCAGTTTTTCTGGCCGGAATAGCCGCGCCATCCGGCTTCGATCACCCGCGCCCCCAGTTTCTCCGCCAGTTCGACGGTGCGGTCTACCGAACCGCTATCGACAATCAGAATTTCATCCGAGCAGCGTAAGCTTTCGATCGCCCGCTGGATGTTCCTTTCCTCATCAAGCGTAATGATCGTCGCCGTGATTTTCATGTTCCGACTGGCGAAAACGTGAAGCAGAGCGCGAAAACGATGAGCGCGATCCAGCCAAGCTGGCGCCGGCCGCGGCCCAGATCACTCATATCGTAGACTACCGGGTGGCGGCGGCCGAAGAAGAGAATGGCTGCCCAAAACAGCCATGCGGGCCAGAACAAAGCCAGCGGCACCAGCGCAGCCAGCGCGCCACTCGAAACCGCGCGATGCTTACGTTCCGCCAGCGCGTACAGAATGTGGCCGCCATCCAGTTGTCCGATGGGCAGCAGGTTGAGAGCCGTGGCGAAGATTCCGATCCATGCCGCGCGCCCCACCGGGTGCAGGTAAATGTCGCCGGTTGCCGCTCCCGGGAAAACGGCCTTCTGTAGCAGCCACTGTAGCAGCGGCATTCCGAAATGCACGTCGCCCTGCTGTCCGATTCCCGGGATTACCTTGGAAAACGCGAGTCCCACCATCAACGCCGGCAGCAGGAAGACAAAGCCGGCCAGCGGACCAGCCACTCCGATATCGAACAACACTCGTTTCGAATAAATCGCCGAGCGGATACGGATGAAAGCGCCGAAGGTTCCGGTGAGCGTGGGGGCGGGGAGAAAATAGGGCAAGCTGGCATCCACGCGGTAATAAACCGCTGCCAGATAATGCCCCAGCTCATGCGCCAGCAGAATGGTGATCAGGGTTAGTGAGAATGGCAATCCCTCAAGCAGTGCGAGCGGATGATGCCAGACGCGAACGTAGGCGTCGAGCGTGTGCTCGATTTGAAAAGGCAGGTTGTGGTCGAAGTCGTACTCCAGCGCGGTTCCCACGATGGTAGTGGTCACCAGCGTAACCAGGAACAGCAGAGCGTGCAGCCAGTAGCGGTCGCGTGTGCGTTCCTCGCGCAGATCTGTGGTTTGCCCGAAGCCTTCCTCGGGATAAGGAAAGTACGCCGCCGGGCGTAATTCGGTAGGCTCGGGGGAAACCGGAAACTCCTGCGATGACACGATGAACCCGGACGCGCAGAGTCCTACTGCAGCGTCTGCAACTCCTTGCCGGGCTTGAAGCGCACGGCCTTGCCTGGGGGAATCGAGACCTCCGCGCCGGTGCGCGGGTTGCGGCCGATTCCGGTTTTCCGCGGCTTCACGTTGAACACCCCGAAACCTCGCAATTCGATGCGATCACCCTGCTCCAGAGCCTTTTTCATGGACTCGAATACCGTTTCCACGGCCATTTCCGCTTTGGTCTTCGTGATGCCGGTCTTGTTGACGACTTCGTTGATGATATCCAGCTTGATCAAAGCATTTCCCTCCGGGCTGGGAGCAAAATCCGCCCCGATCTCGACAACCATATGATAGGATTGGTTTTATTCTTATGTCAAGCGAAGGCGTCGAAAGCCGTTTGGCGGCGGTTTCGAGCGATGAGTTCCGCCACGCGTGCAGCCGCTTCGCTACCGGCATCGCTGTGGCCGCCTGCCAGGATGAAAACGGCGTGCCGCACGGGCTCACCATCAGTTCTTTTAGCTCCGTCTCGCTCGAACCGCCGCTCATTCTCATCTGTCTCGGCCACGCCGTCACGAATATCGAAGAGTTTCGCCGCGCACGCTACTTCGGCGTGAGCTTCCTGCGCGAGGATCAGCGCCATGTATCGGAGCGGTTCGCGCGCAAGGGACACGAACACGACCGCTTTGACGGTATCGCCTGGTATTCCGGGGAAAGCGGCGCGCCTCTGATCGCCAATGGCCTGGCTGCGATCGAATGCGCCGCGTATCAGCGCTTGACTTCGGGCGATCACGACATCTTTGTGGGCGAGGTGATTCGCGCTGCAGTGCAGGACGGCCCTCCGCTCATTCACTTTGCGAGCCGCTACCGGCGGCTGAGTGAAGAGTGAACGGGCGTTACGGCGCCACAGCCACCGAAAAGAGTTGGCTCGATCACGATAGGGAATACAAATCGCCCGGATTCATTACCTGAAAGTTGATCTGCATGATCCCGTTTACCATGCCCGGAGCAGCGCCTGCGTAGGACGGAGTAATGTTCGTGTTTTCGGTGGAGTCATAGATGATACAGGTGCAGAGGGTCTGAGCGGAGGTCTGCTGCTGCCCGTCGGCGAGCTGGTAGTTCCAGCCCACACCGGTTGCCCAAATAGAAACGAAGGAGCCGGCTTTGGCCGGATTCGTCGCCGAATTCACCGTCCCATCCTGGTTAATGGCCGCCGCATTTCCATTGGAATTCAGAAAGACCGCGGGTATTTCCTGATCAACGATGATGCGGAAGGGAGCCACAGGCACGCCGTTGATCGTTAGGAGAACGGGAGAGTCCACCGTCGCCAACTCGATCGGTACGACCGCATTGATCTGTGTGCCGGAGACATACAGCAACGGAGCGGCTATGCCGTTGATGCTCACTTCGAAGCTGCCAAGTGTAGTGGGCAGAAACCCGAGATTATTGAAGCTCGCGGAGATGGGAGCAGTTGGTTCGAGGTTCAGGCCGTAGATCGAGATAATCTCTCCGGGCGCAACACGGCCCGCCAGATTGCCGCCTGCCGCGTTGGCGATTCCGAACAGTCGCGGAGCGGAAAACATGGCGGGCGTAATCGTAGAAACCAAGCCGGTCGCGCCGGCACTGTGAACCACCCCTGTGCTGTCGATAGCGAGGGCCGCGCTCACCGTATTGGCAGGGAAACGGGAGCCGAATGAGAGCGCCGATCCCGATGGGTTAAATGCAGCTAAGAACTCACTGCCGCCGGGAAAGCCGCTGGAAACAGGGAAGTCAGTCGATTGCGTTGTCCCTGAAACCCAAACATTGCCGCTCGGATCGACCGCTATGGCGTTGGCCTGATCCGTGCCCGAACCTCCAAGAAACGTAGCCCATACCATGGCGCTGCCGGTAGGGTTCAGTTTGGCGGCGAATGCATCGGCGAGACTCACCGAGGGGGGTGTCGAAGGGTTCGCGAGCGTTGTCTGAAACGCCCCAGGAGTTGCGGGAAAGTTGGGATTTTGCGTGGAACCACTGATATACGCGTTCCCCGCTGCGTCCGCGGCGATCGCGGCCACGCGGTCGGTGGCCACAGTGCCCAGTGTCGGCTCGACGTTCCCGGCCCCTAAATATGTCACGTAGACCATGCCGCTTCCGCTGGCGTTTACCTTGGCAACGAAAGCGCCAACGCCGTTCGCGAGTAACACGCCGGACGTCGTCGGCAGTCCCGCCCCGTTCGTGTTGCCCGCAATATAGGCGTTGCCGGAAGCATCGACCGCGATAGCTGTTCCGCCAGTCGCCAGCGTGCTGAGAAAGCAGCTACTGCAACACTCGCAAGTGCGTATGCCGGCGGCGAGGCCTCCCGCGTACAGGATTTTGTCTCCGGCCGGGGAGATCTTGGCGAAGAAGGCGGCGGAAACGGAACCAACCCCTGCTCCGGCGAATCCGGCCGGAAGGCCGGCTGTTCGCTGATAGTCCCCTGCAAAGGTTTGCCCGGTGACGTAAGCATTACCTTCCGCATCCGCCGCGACTGCATTGATCGTGCTCGGGCCTTTCGTGCCTCCCAGGAGAGTGGCATACAGCACGGTGCCATCCGGGCTGAGCTTCGCGAGGAAACCGGTCCCCTGAAGCGGAGCGCCCGCGCCGCTTCCGATGACGCTTTGCAGCGGATTGTGCAGCGGAAAATCGGGTGAGGTTGTGTTGCCCGCTATGTAAATGTTGCCTGACGGGTCGAGCGCGATGCTTCTGGCAGTATCCGCCGCCTTTCCGCTAAAGGTGGCGAGGAGCGTGACATTGCCGGACGGATCAATTTTGCTCACAAAGACGTCCGTAAGCGGTAATGGCTGCGCGGCCACAATGGTGCGGCTCCCCGTCGCATACGTGTTTCCGGAGGGATCGGTAGCGATCGCAGCCACATTGTAGGTGTACAGATCGCCGATATACGTGGTGTAATCCGCGGCGGCTGAGGACAGAGTAGACACCAGCGGAATCAGAAACCTCAAGGGAGACAAGAGGAATCTCCTTCCGGAGCATACCCGGGCAAAATTCACATTCCGTAGCACACTCCCAAGACTCTCAATCCTTCCATTTTTACTACACCCCTCCGGTAAGAGTCCCGTGCTTCAAAAGCTGATAGCTGATAGCTGATAGCTGAAAACTCCGAGATACCTTGACATCCTAGGCATTCTGCCGTATGCTCATATCTCGAATGCCTAGGCAATCCGAACCGCCCCATGATGCCGAGATCCTCCAAGGCACGCTCGACATGTTGATCTTGAAAATTTGCGCTCTCCAGCCGATTCACGGCTACGGCATCGTGCAGCGGCTGCAACAGATTTCGCGGGACGCCCTGCATATCCGGCAGGGTTCTCTTTACCCCGCGCTCTACCGGCTGGAGGGCAAAGGCTGGCTGAAAGCCGAATGGCATACCACGGAGGGCGGGCGCGAAGCCAAGTACTACCGACTTACCCCCGCCGGCCGCAAACAACTGGAACAGGAAAAGGCCGGCTGGAACCGGCTGTGCGAGGCCATCGCGCTGGTCCTCGACGCCGCCGAATAGGAGCAAAGCGATGCACTGGCCGAAATTCTGGAAGCCGCGCCACTGGGAGCGAAGGATGGATGCGGAGATGCGCTTCCACCTGGAGACCCAGATCGCCGAATATGTCCACCAGGGAATGACGCCCGCCGAAGCCGAACTGCGGGCGCGCCGCGAATTCGGCCCCCTCGAACTGGCGAAAGACGAGTGCCGGGACGAAGCCGGATTCCAATGGCTCGAACACCTCAGCCGCGATCTCCGCCTGGCCTTACGCGCGCTGCGCAAGAGCCCCGGATTTGCTGCCGCCGCAATCCTTACCCTCGCGCTCGGCGTCGGAGCCAACACAGCGATCTTCAGCGCGGTGTATTCCGTGCTGCTGAAGCCTCTTCCCTATTCTCATCCGGAGCAACTGTACACAGTCGAAATTGGGATCCCGCTGCTTCCACAGCTTGGGCAGTTGACTGGCCGCATTCAGGACTACAGGAAATGGCGCCAAACCGCTACCCGCTTCTCGGGCGTGGCGGCAATGACGTCGGCGGAATGGAACCTTGCCGGAGACGGCGAGCCGGAGCGGGTAGGCGGCGCGCTGGTCACAACCGAATTTTTCTCCCTCTTGGGATTGCCGCCGGCCTACGGTCGCGGCTTTCTGCGCGAAGAGGAGCAGCCGGGCAAGGATCGGGTCGTTGTGATCAGCGACGCGCTCTGGCGGCGCCGGTTTGCGGCAGACCCTGCAGTGGTCGGCAAGACCATCACGCTGGACGGTGAAAACCATACTATCGTCGGCATCGCACCCCCCTCGATTACGATTCCGGCCGGCAATCTGGCCTACATTTCCTTCCCGCCGCACATCGAAGTCTGGAAACCGCAGGCACTAACCAATGCGGATCTCCAAAACGAGAATTGGGACCAGGTGTTAGTTCTGCGGCTCAAACCGGGGATCAAACCCGAGATGGGCCGTCAACAACTGGAGGCAATCCTGAACGCCGACGCCGCACGGCATCAGGCCCCACCCGGAATGAAATTTGTCCCGAAACTGCTCCCGCTACGTGAGTTGTTTGCCGGAAAGGTGCGCTTCCGGCTCATGCTGCTCCTGGGAGCTTCAGTCCTACTGTTATTGATGGCCTGCACCAACACGGCGAGCCTCTTCCTCGCCCGTATCGCGAGCCGTTCCACGGAACTTGCCACGCGGATGGCTCTGGGCGCGGGCCGCGGGCGAGTGCTCGTCCAAATGCTGGCCGAGAGCTTCTTGCTCGCGGTCGCCGGCTGCGGCCTGGGTTTGCTGCTAGCGGCCGCTGGAGTGCGCGT
>JASIAM010000187.1 GCA_030041985.1 Bryobacteraceae bacterium
CCACAGTTTCAGGGCGCTTTAAATCCGATGTGGGCGCCGCTCGGGTCGTCCTGGTATAACGCCCTTCAGACGAGAGTCACCAAGCGTTTCTCTCATGGACTCCAAGTCTCTGCACAGTTCGCCTACTCGCAGATGATGGCCATAGGCGCGGGGAGCTCAGAGGCGTTCGACCAAGGCTTCGTCGCCGGCGGCGCCGCTAACCAACCCTACGGTGACCCCTACAACTATAAAATCAACAAATATTTGTCTCCCGACGACTATCCGGAACAGCTTACCATCACCGGGTCCTATACCACCCCGAAGGTCAGCTTCAACAAGGTCTTCAGTCAGATCGTGCAAAACTGGCGTGTTTCGGCCGTGCTGCGCTATCAGAACGGCGCACTCCTGGAGATCCCCCCGACGACTAACGGCCTGAGCAGCGAGTTGCCCAATGTCACCACCTTTGCGACCTATGTTCCAGGCCAGTCTTTCTGGGCCTCGGGCACCAACCCCAATTGCCACTGCTTCAACGCGCAAACGCAACTGGTGCTCAATCCGAATGCGTTCGTCCAAACTTCGCCAGGGCAGTTCTCTCCCACCACACCCTATCTGAACAACTTCCGTTGGATGCGAGAGCCCGCCGAAAATATGTCCTTCGGCCGTATTTTTGCCTTCGGCAAAGGGGATCGCCAGTACAACCTCGAAGTGCGGGGCGAGTTCCAGAACATCTTCAACCGCCACTTCTATTCGTTCCCGGCCACCGTTGGAAATCAAGTCCAGAGCTTGACCACAGTGCCCGAGTATGCCGCCGGGATTTTGACGACCGGTTACGGATTCGTACCCACGGCCGCCGGCGCGGGTGCTACTCCACGTTCCGGCCAACTCGTGGCGCGCTTCACCTTCTGAGAAGATAGTTGTCAGTTATCAGTTGTCAGTATTCAGGCCAGCCTTCGGCGGCGCCGGATCACAGGCCAGCGAAAGGCTGATAACTGATAACTGACAACTGACAACTGATCCCGGCATGAATCCGCTCCTCCGCTGCTCCGCCACCGAGCAGGCATCTCTCATCAGGACTCGCGAAATTTCTTCGCTGGAACTGATCGGCGCCCACCTCGATCAGATTGCCAAACTGATCCCGCAACTGAATGCGGTTGTGAATTCGCTTGCCGGCCGCGCGCGAGCTATGGCGCGTGCTTGCGACGAAGCCATTGCCCGCGGCGAGTCTGTGGGTCCGCTTGCGGGAGTGCCGTTCAGTATTAAAGACGCCATCGAAGTGGAAAATACGGTATGCACTGCGGGCACGTGGGGACGAAGGGCGGCCGCGGCATCCATCGACGATGCCACCGTGGTCGCCCGCCTGCGCGGCGCGGGCGCCATTCCCATTGCCAAGACCAATCTTCCGGATCTTCTGTTCGCGTTCGAAAGCGATAATCTCCTGTTTGGCGCAACCAGGAATCCCTATGACCCAAGCAGGACCTCGGGCGGTAGCAGTGGCGGCGAAGCGGCGTTAATCGCTGCATGCGGCTCCCCCATGGGCCTGGGCAGCGATGCGGCCGGAAGCGTGCGTGTGCCCGCCGCGTTCTGCGGCATCGCCAGTATCAAACCAACAGCGGGGCGCATCCCGCGCACGGGGCATTTCCCGCCGGCCGGAGGCTGGATCGAGCGGATCTGGCAGATTGGCCCGATGGCCCGCTATGTCGAAGATCTTTCTACGATGATGCGTCTGCTGGTGGGCGGGGATGGCGAGGATCCAACTGTTGTGGACATGCCGTTCCGCGATCCCGCAGAAGTAGATCTCCGCGGCCTGCGTCTTTGCTTCTACACAAACAACGGCTTCGCGCCGGCCGATGCCGCAGTGGTCCACGCCGTGATGGAGGCTGCCAAGTCGCTATCGAAGCTTGTTATGGATATTGTCGAAGAGCGGCCGCCGGGCGTCGAGTTGGCCTATGATCTGGAAATGAAAATCCTGGGACCGGATGGCGGCGACTCTCTGCGCGCCTACCTCCGCTCGCTCGGCTCGGATCATCTTCATCCGCTGCTCTCAGGCTGGCTGGAAAAGCTGGAGCCCTACCGTACGGCTCTGGAAGGATTCGCCGGCTATTGGGCCGAGTGGGATCGATTTCGCGGCCAGGCGGTTCGATTCATGAAGCGGTTCGACGCGATTCTCTGCCCAGTGAGCGCGCAACCGGCGCTCCCGCATGGCGCATCAATCGCGGAGAAGAACTTCCGCGGCTTCAGCTACACGATGGCCTACAACCTGCTCGGCTGGCCCGCAGCCGTGGTTCGCTGCGGCCAAACCGCGGAAGGCTTGCCGGTCGGCGTGCAAATTGCCGCTCATCCCTTTCGGGAAGACGTGGCGCTCGCCATCGCAACTCACCTGGAAAAAGCGCTCGGCGGATGGCAGCCTCCGCTCATGGCTGCTTGACCACCAGATCTTGTCCGGCTGCAGCGCGCACCCCCGCCGAACGCGGCTCCAGTTTTTACGACCGCCTGATTTTCCGCTTGCTGACGCGCGCGGCTCTGATCCGAGCCGAGCCGCGACGATCCGAATCAGAGCCGCGACCGTAAGGGAGCGGACCTCGCGGTCAAAGCAGGGCCGAAAGTCATTTCTTCTTTATCGCGTTTCGAGAGATCCGATCAGCACGCGCGCGGGGCGTGTATTGTAAGTGCGCTGATATTCGTCATGAATGGCATCGCGCGGATACTCTTCTCCAGCCGGATAAGGATATCGCGACATCCCGTGGAAGGGCAACGGTAGCACCGTCTGGGAAAATGCGGTATTGGCGTCCCGGTCTTTAGCCCAGCCGTCCACCTTGAGCAGAAAATCGCGGCTCCATCCTTCGGGCAGTTTCGGAAGGCCCGTGGCATCAAATTGAAGCCGCACCTCATCGCCCGATCCCATGATCACCAAGCGATCGTCCATATCCCGCACCAATTCGTCCACCGGTCCGTACCTGGTGTACAACCCCGGAGTCGGATTCCAAAAGGAAACGCCGGACAGTTGCCCGTACAAATAAGTGTCGGGCTGCATGCGCCGCGGGTCGATGCGCGTTTCCGAGAAGCCGCGGAAGTGCAGCCTGGCGGAAAGCAGAGGAATAGGATCGGGAGTCAGATGGGTGTCCGTTGCCTCCTCGCTGAGAAAAATTTGATCCCAGTAAACACAGAGATTCGTGACAATCCGGATCTTGCGGCGCGCCGACAGGAACCGCACCGGAACCACGATGGTCTTCGGTTTGCCGGACGGCATGCCCATATCGCGATCCACGGTAACCCAACGGCCCTGAGCATCTTGGACCTGGAGATAAGGCGGCGCCAGCCCATCCTTTGATTCCTGCGACGCCCTTCGGAAGGTGCTGCCGTCCGGCCAGTCAACCCACCCGTTCAGCAGCAGCAAGGCCGTACCGGAGGGCGCCGCAGATCCGAAATCCAGCTCCAATGTATGCAAATCGGCCACACCGGTTTCCGAACGGCGGAACTGGTCGGGATACCGCTGGTCAACGGCCTTCAATTGCGGTAAGACATCCCGGCCCTGGTCATCGTGAGCCGCCCGCGGATAGATCCGCTGCTTGACGCCGTACAAGCGGAATTGGGGATAGGGCGGTTCTCCCTTGAACTTATCATTGGTGAAAATCTCGAGGCCGCCAGGATGATCGACCGAGAGTAACTGGACCTGATCCAGATAGGACACCTCGCTCAATTCTTCCGTGACTCGCACTTCGTAGCGGCCGTCTTGCGGCCGGAGAGCGCTGGCGGGGATACGCACGTATTCGACGTGATTCACCGGGAAGTAGCTGCCATCGCCATCGCTCGCGCCCAAGGGGGCCACTCCCAATATGTCCGTGATAAACGTGAATTCGTGCCCGTTCCAGGTCCAGATCATGGGACAAGAGCCGGAGAGCCGCTGGGCTTCCAAATACGTATGGGTCTGATCGGCCGTCTGTCCTATTTCGTTCTGGATCAGGCCATTGGGCCAGGTGATGCGAACCGTATCGACAATCGCGTGATCGCCGGTGTCGAGCAGCAGCGGTACCCCGTTGTAGAATTCGCGGCGGTAGAGATTGCCGGCTTTTATCTCGACCAGGGCATCCTGAGCCAGCTTCAAACTGCGCACGCCGGTGAGGCGGATGCGAATCCAGCGCCGGTTAAGACTACTGGTATTCCTCATCAGGTGCACGGAGCCACTCGCGTCGATCCGAGCGCGATCCAGGCGGCCATCGGCATCAAAATCGGCATCCACTTGTGTGCGAGAAGGCGGATTTCCCTGGAAGGTCTCCACGGTGTAGCGTCCCCCAAGCTGATCGCGATACAGCACCGGCGCCCGGCCACGATAGAACACGGCCAGATCAAAAGCCTTGCTGTCCGGGAGCACGCGCAATTTTTGTGCGCCCACGATCGAGCCTGGGACGAACGGAAAATCCTCGGTGCGGTCGGCCCATCCCGCCGCTCCTTGATTGCGGAGGAGCGCGGGCTGTTCGCCTAACAGCACGAGATCCAAATCGTAATCATGATCGTAGTCGAGCCATACCGCCCGCTCGAATCGGCGCTTGGGCAGTGCGGCATCCAGGCGGACGAACCTGCCGCCGGTGTTGCGAAACAAAGCAGGACCGGCGGTGGTCAGCACACACAAGTCCATGAGGCCGTCGTTATCGAAATCGCCGGGGGCAACGTCAATGACGCCGCTCAGTCCCTCTAAGCCGGTTCCGGCAGCAAGTTTCTGCCCGCGGAGATAGAGCCGGATGCCCACGGAGGACCACACCAAGAGATCGGTCTGGCCGGCGCCGGTGGCGTCGATCAAAGACAAGCCCGCGGAAGACAGCTCCACGGCTCCGTCGAGGCGCGTGTCGGCAAAAGTGGGTTCCGGCAAAGCGGGCGGAGGGCGGCGCGCTTCGGGTGGATCGTAAATTTCGGCATACTGGCACCAGTCCACGTCTTCGCGCGTTACCCAAGTTTGCTGAATCGCCTGGATCCGTTGAAAGTTGGCCAGATAACGGCTGGCCTGTTCCTGATCTCCGCGCTGGCGGTACAGATTGTAGAGCTGAAATCGCGCGGCGGCGAGCGTCGGGTCGGACTCCGCGGCTCGCTCGAATTCCGCTTGCGCTTCCGCAATGCGATTCAGTTGGCGGTATACCGTGCCGAGCTGATAATGGCCGATCGGTTCGGAAGGCGCATGCGCGGCCATGCCTTCGAATTGGGCCAGCGCTCGATTCAAATCGCCGCGCTGCTTGTAATAGATTCCAAGATTGAACCAGGTATAGGGCAAGGAGGGATTTTGGCGCTGCGCCTCGAGCAGCAGGCGCTCGGCTTCGTCTTCGTGTTCCGCCGCCCGCAGCAAGGCGAGCGCATAGTTGATCTTCTCGCGAGGCGAGTTGGGCGCCAGAGCCAAAGCCTGCCGGAACTCCTCGACCGCTTCGTGCTGTGTTGCCGGATTCTCGTAGTACGCCTTACCCAGATTGCGGTGTTGCGTCAACAGCTCTTCCGTGTTGCGGCGGGAACAGCCGGCGGAGAGAAGGGCAGACGCCGCGAGCGTACAAACCAGCGGCAATCGCCTACTCACGCCGTTTTCCCTCTGCGAAATTCGACCTCCCGACCTTCTGGTTCGTGCCAGACGTACTGCCCCTGTATTATTGCAAATACGTGCGGCGAAGGCGCATGCGAACTGCCTCTGGTATCGTGAATAGCATGAGAATGCGTGCCATCGCCTTCGCCGCGCTGCTGGCCGCCCTGCTGGCTGGCGCAGACCGCAAACCCACCGCCGATGAAGCCCGGAAATTCATTGATGACGCCGAGCAGAAGCTGCTTGCCCTCAACGTCGATTCCGGCCGCGCCGACTGGATCAAGGACACCTACATTACCGATGACACCGAGGCTGTCGCCGCCATACTCGACCAGCGCGCCATCGACGCCACCGTGCAATATGCCAAGGAATCCACGCGTTTCGACGGGCTCAAGCTCGACCCGGTGACCGCGCGCAAAATCAAACTGCTGAAGCTTTCACTCACTCTGGCGACGCCCGCCGATCCCAAGGAAAGCGAAGAGCTGACACGCATCGCATCCAGCATGGAAGGGACCTACGGAAAGGGCAAATACTGCCCGCCTGCTTCCGGCTCTGCTGCCCCGGCGTGCCAGGACCTGGAAGACTTGAGCAAAACCATGGCCCAGAGCCGCGACCCGCGCGCATTGCTGGAAGCCTGGACCGGTTGGCACGCCATCGCGCGGCCCATGCGCAAGGATTACGTGCGCTTCGTAGAGCTATCCAACAAAGGCGCGCAGCAGCTTGGATTTAAAGATACGGGCGCCATGTGGCGTTCCAAGTACGATATGCCGCCGGACGATTTCTCCCGCGAACTCGATCGCCTGTGGGACCAGGTCCGCCCGTTATACCTCTCTCTCCACGCGTATGTGCGCAGCAAGCTGCGCGAGAAATATGGCGATCTGGTGCCCGCAAACGGCCCCATTCCCGCTCACCTGCTGGGCAATATGTGGGCCCAGGATTGGGACAACATTTACCCCTTGCTCGCCCCTCCCAACGCCGATCCCGGTTACGATCTCACCGCCCTGCTGAAGCAGCGCAATACCGACTGGAAACAGATGGTGAAGTACGGCGAGAACTTTTTCATCTCTCTCGGTTTCGCCCCGCTTCCCCAAACGTTTTGGGAGCGGTCGATGTTCGTGAAGCCGCGCGACCGCGATGTCCTGTGCCACGCCAGCGCCTGGGACATCGATTATGTTGATGATCTGCGCTTGAAAATGTGCATCGATATCACCGGCGAAGATTTCCTCACCATCCATCACGAACTGGGGCATAACTTCTATCAGCGCGCCTATGACCGCCTGGCCCCTTCCTTCCGCGACAGCGCCAATGATGGTTTCCACGAGGCCATCGGAGATACCATCGCGCTCTCGGTGACGCCCGAATACTTGGTGAAACTCGGCTTGCTCAACAAAGCCCCCGATCCTTCTAAAGACATCGGCCTGCTGCTGCATCGCGCGCTCGACAAAATCGCCTTTCTGCCCTTCGGATTGATGATTGATCAATGGCGCTGGAAGGTGTTTTCGGGCGAAATCCCGCCGGACAAATATAACGAGACGTGGTGGCAGCTTCGCGAAAAGTACCAGGGCGTTGCGCCGCCCGTGGCCCGCACGGAAGCTGATTTCGATCCCGGCGCCAAGATGCACGTGGCGGCGAACGTTCCTTATATGCGCTATTTCCTGGCGGATATTTTGCAATTCCAGTTTCATCGCGCGCTCTCGCAGGCGGCCGGCTGCACCACGGCGCTCAATCGCTGCTCCATATTCGGCAACAAGGCTGCCGGAAGCCGTCTCAACGCCATGCTGGAAATGGGCGAAAGCCAGCCCTGGCAGGAAGCGCTGCTCAAAATCGCCGGTACCCGCCAGATGGACGCCAGCGCGATCCGCGATTACTTCGCTCCCCTGCAGAAATGGTTGGATGAGCAGAACAAAGGCAAACCCGTAGGTTGGTAGCGCTTATAAAATCTGCGACAGCACGGTCCCCAGCTTCCGCACGCCCTCCCGTATTTGCCTCGGCGGTAAAGCGGAATACCCGAGCAAGAGCGCCGGGCGCAGCTTCACGTGTGCCGTATAGGTGGAGAGCGGCTGCGCGATAATCCCTGCGGCCGCCGCTTTCCGCGACACCTGGCAGTCGTTCGCCGCCTCAGGAAGCCAAGCCACGACGTGCTGTCCGGCCTCCGCTGAGCGTATCTCCAAAGCGCCGTTCAATTCCCGTTTCACCGCCGCCACCAGCGCCTGCTGCCGCTCGGCATACAACGCCCGCATGCGCCGTATGTGGCGCGCAAAATGGCCTTCCGCGATAAACTCGGCGACCAGAAACTGCTCGAGGCTGGGAGAGTGGCGGTCCGTAACAATGCGGGCACTGATGAACACGTCCACCAGAGGTTCCGGCGCTACCAGATAACCCAGCCGCAGAGCGGGGAAAAGTACTTTGCTGAAACTGCCTGTATAGATCACCCGGCCGGCGGTATCGAGTCCCTGCAAGCAGGCTAGCGGGCGCCCGGCATAGCGAAACTCGGAATCGTAATCGTCCTCGAGTATCCAGGCGTTCCTCCGGCGCGCCCATTCGAGCAGCGCCATCCGCCTCGCCAGGGACATCGTCACTCCCAGCGGATACTGGTGCGAAGGGGTCACACAAGCCAGCCGCGCCCGGGGAGCGCGCTTCATCCCCTCTTCTACGCTGATGCCTTCGGAATCCACCGCAATCGGCTCGTCGCGAATACCCGCCGCCTGGAGCGCTCCGCGCGCGCTCAGGTAAGCCGGATCTTCCACCCAAGCCGTGTCGCCCGGGTCCAGCAGCACCCGCGCCGCCAGATCAAGCGCCTGCTGCGTACCCCCGGTCACGATCACCTGATCGGCCGTGCAGCGCACGCCGCGTGCCGCGCGCAGGTACTCGGCGATGGCTTGCCGCAGAGGACGGTAGCCTGCTGCGTCGGCATACGTAAGCATTGCCACAGGCGCGTGCCGCAACACGCGCGCTGCCATGCGCGCCCACAATGCCCGCGGAAA
>JASIAM010000188.1 GCA_030041985.1 Bryobacteraceae bacterium
CCCGGATTGAACGAACCGTACTGGCGGATGGGGACAGCGCTCGCGCGCGCGGAGTGGCGATGCGTGGCCGTCTCCTCGCTCAGATTCTGCATCATGCGGTAACGGAGCGCGTAATCCAGTTCGTCCATACCGGAGGCATAATCAGCCAGCTTGCGCGGCTGCCCGCGTTCCAGAGCGACCACGGAGAGCGGCGTGCGCGCCGTAATCTCCTTAGCGAGAGTGAGGCCGACGAACCCCCCGCCGGCAATCACCACGTCCACGGGTTTGAGTTGTTGCATGTTGGCTGCTCCCGGTCTTCCGTTTCCATCGAAGTATACACCCGCTTGGAGAAACAAGGCGCCCGGCGTCGCGCGGCAGCCCCTCATCCGCCCACTGCGGAATGGACAGGCCAGCGATGAAGGATATACTGGACTCGAGGCAGGGAATGCAGGAATACATCGAAGAACGCTCTGGCGGTTTGTACGTCGCGGGGACGAGGGTCTCGCTTGCTTCTGTCGTTCTGGAATTCAGGCAAGGCGCCGCGCCGGAAACCATTCTTCAGGATTTCCCTGCACTGGTATCCCTCGCAAACGTATACGGCGCCATCGCCTACTACCTGGCGAATCAAATCAAGGTTGCCGAATATCTAGAGGCCCAGGAAGCGAACTGGGAAGAATTCCGAAAATCGGCTGACCCACTCCCGCCGGGCCTTACTGCACGCCTCGAAGTCATCCGCCGCTAGTCCCTTTGGTGAAAGTAAAGTTTCAGGCGGATAATGACCTCGACCGCGCGATCGTTCGCGGCTTTCTTCGGCGCCTCCCCTTCGCCGATTTCCAATCTCAACCGCTCAATGCTGTTGACGATCTCGCTGTTTTGCACCTCGCGGCCAAAGCAGGCCGGATTTTGGTTTCTCATGACGTGAGCACAATGCCGTATACATTCGCCGAATACGGCCGTACTGCCCAGAGCCCAGGCGTCCTGCTGACGCCGCAGTCGTGGCCACGGGCTGAAACTATCGAGCACTTGGTCTTGGTCTGAAATTAACAGACGCTTCCGAGTGGCAGGATCGCATCTGCTACCTGCCCACCTTCGCTGATTTCCGTCTTCCCGGATAGCCATCCAGGGCGCGCGGCCGTTCGTTCAAGCCTTCGCCAATCAGTTCGCATCAGGTTTCTCCACGTGATCGATGACGAGCACATCAACCGGCCCCTTCGCCGATTCGAGTCTCAGCCCGAGTTGCTCCTGCACCGCGGTGAATAGGGACGGGCGGTTCCCATCGTCAGATGGGTTCGGCTCAACCGCATCGCCCGGCCGCGCCGACAGCCCTTCATCCGACCACTGCAAATGGACATCGAACCTACCCGTCAGTCCCGTTTTGTCAATGACCGTGCGGCCGACAATGGCCGACAACCGTCCGGATAGGCTTGCGAGACCGGAATCGGCCGCGGCCGCGATCGGTATCCCTTCGCCATCCAGCGTCTGTCTTCCTCCCCGGACGTTGCCGCAGTAGTTCACGCGCTTCTGGCCTGCCACGTTGGACGGCAGCGGCTGACTCGGGTCGCGCGGCACACAGTTCCCGTTGCGCTCGATTTTCAGCCCGCTTCTAGCCAACGTTAGCTCGTAGACGGGACCTTCCCGCTTAGCCCGATGGACCTTGAGGCGGAACCGGTCCTCCAGAAGCGTCCGCAACATCCTTGTCATCTCGTCGAAGCTGAAATCGGATTGGGCCTTCGCGACAATGTCGTATCTCTCGCGATTCATCCAACCCGGACCATCCGCGATCTGAAAGTCTTGAACCTCGTACGCAGTCCGGATAATACCGCGTAGCGGGACGTTTTGGATATCGAGTGTTCCGCCGGGATGAATGCGCACGAAATCCCCGCTGGACACACTGGTGTTGGGCTTCACTGAGGCTACCTCGAAGGCCGGGCGGCCCGCTTGCTGCGCGAACGCGATCCAGCGTGGAGTAAACAAAGCGATCGCGGCGAATCCCAGCATTGCGAGAGCGCTCGCCGCAGTGTACCGGAGCGGCGCTTCTGTCAAACGCCGTCCCCGGCGCAATAGCGCTTCGACTGAGATTCTGGTTCGAGCAGACTCTTTAGAGTGCTCCTCTGTTCGGTGACAATTCACTTGCCTTCCCATTATCCCTGCCTCCACCGTACCCGGTCGGGGATTGTGGAATCAAGGCTGCACCCCGCAGTCTTTTCCCTGGAAGATCTCCACCCTATAGTGCCGGGGCGATTCATCCGATGGTATAGAAGATGACGGTAAACGATTCCCTCGTGGTCAGCGTGGTCCTGACTACTGATCCGGACGAAATCGACTCGGTGATTGGACTAGTCCGGACTTATCAACATGCCGCTCGCGCGGCGCGGCGGTTTAAGGGCCGCAAGCACCGGGAAGCGCTGGATACGGCCCGGATATGTGAGGCGATGTTGATGGAGCATCTGATTGAAAACTGCCCGACTTCAGCGGTCATGTGACCGTTAGGGCGCTGCCAATGATCGCGGCAGCGGGCAGGCTCATTCCTGATCCCGCTGGTGCTACACTGGAAATTACCTACTCGTCAGGAGTTACGTCTCATGGTGCTTCGGATGGGGCTGCGGCTGGCAGTTGCCGTTTTCGCACTATTGCCCCTAATAAAATCTGCTTCGGCCCAAACTAAACTTGCCGTGGTCAACCTGCAGCAGGCCGTGCTCGGCACTGCCGAGATCAAAAAGGCCAACAACGAGATGCAGGCCAAGTATAAGCCCCGTACCGACCAACTGGAACAGCTTCAGAAGGAATTGGCTGGAATTTCGCAGCAGTTGCAGAACAACTCCGGCAAGCTGACTCCCCAGGCGGAAGCCGATCTGCAAGCCGATGGGCAGCGCAAGCAGCGTGACGCGCAGCGCCTCCAGGAGGATTTGCAGAACGATGTAGACGCCGAGCGCAATCAGATTCTCACCAACGCCACCAAAAAAATGCAGGAGGTGGTGAAAAAGATTGCCGACGAGAAGGGCTACGATTTAGTAATCGACGTCACCACGGCCGTCTTCTACAAGGGCACGCTGGATATCACCAATGATGCGATAGCAGCTTACGACAAGACGTACCCTCCAAAGTGAACGCCGTTGTCTGATACGACTCACCCGATGGCCGGATATCTTGATAATTATGGCGCTGGCGAGGAACGGCGCGAGAAAATTATTAAGTGGGTGGTGATTTCGGTTTTGGTGATTCTGGCCGGCGGTGGCCTGCTGTACGCAGCCTTCAAGGATTATCCTGAGGAGCACCAGGTTGGCAGGTTCTTCCAGTTGCTCCAGCAGCAGAATTATCAGGCCGCCTATACGCTCTGGGGCTGCACCACACCCCAGGCCCGGGCTTGCCGTGACTACACGTTTTCCGATTTCATGAAAGATTGGGGACGCGACGCCACTCCCGTAACTAACGGCGACGTCCTCGACGGAGAGTCCTGCGGTTCCGGTGTTATTGTGGACGTGGACGCTGGCAAAGCCGGGGACAAGAAGCTCTGGGTCGAGCGTAGCTCGCATTTTCTAGCTTTTCCGCCTTATGATCGTTGCCCACAGGGCAACCGCCTCCATGACATATGGCGGGATATTCGCTTCAAGCTGCATGGAAGGCCGGTCCCTTCGTCGGGATCGTAAGAGTACGTGACCGGTAGGAAAAAGGGGAAATATGGGAACAACAATGACGACAGCAGGTTTGGAAGGCGTAGTCGCCGGTGAATCCGAAATCTGTTACATCGACGGATATCAGGGCGTACTCAGCTATCGCGGCTTTAACATTCACACGCTCGCCGATCACGCCGTTTTCGAGGAAGTCATCTTCCTTCTTTGGAACGGGTGGCTGCCTAAGCAGCGGGAACTCGACCAGCTTCGAAGTAACCTCGTCGCCGAGCGCAGCCTCCCCGGGCCGGTAGTCGATTTTCTCAAAAGCGCCGGCAATTCCAATGGCATGGATGTGCTGCGCACCGCCGTGTCGCTCCTCAGCCTGTATGATCCCGAGGCTCAGGACATGTCTACCGAGGCCAATCACCGCAAAGCCGTACGGCTCATGTCGAAGACCGCAACCATTGTGACCACGCTCGCCCGGCTGCGCGAGGGCAAGCCGATCGTCGAGGGCGATCCCAAGCTCGGTTTTTCCGCCAATTTCCTCTATACGCTCTCCGGCAAGCGCCCTGATGAGGTTATGGAACGGGCCTTCGATGTGGCCATGACGCTGCACGGCGATCACGAGCTGAACGCCTCTACTTTTGCCGCCCGTGTGACAGCGGCCACGCTCTCCGATATCTATTCCTCGGTAACTTCGGCCATCGGAGCATTGAAAGGCCCGCTGCACGGAGGCGCCAATCAGGACGTCATTCACATTCTGCTGGAACTCGGCGGCGAGGATGAAGCAGCCGGCAATGTCCGCGATAAGTTGGCGCGCAAGGTCAAAATACCAGGCTTCGGCCATCGCGTGTACCGCACCGAAGATCCACGCGCCACTCACTTACGGGTGCTCTCTGAAGAACTAGGCAGGCGCACCGGCCATGAAAAACTCTATCGCATGTCGCGGCGCATGGAAGACACTGTAAAGTCGCTTAAGAATCTCAATCCCAACGTGGATTTCTATTCCGCCTCGACATATTATTCACTCGGAATCCCCATCGACCTGTTCACACCGGTGTTTGCCGTGAGCCGCATGTCCGGCTGGACCGCGCATATCCTGGAGCAATACAAAAACAACCGCCTCATCCGGCCCCGCGCCGAGTACAAAGGCAATCCCGACGGGCAACCCTGGGTTCCGATCGAGAAGCGGTGAATGGACGAGCGGACTTTTTACACTGAGTCTCCAACTACCAAGCCGGTCACTCTCAACTGCCCGTTCTGCCATACCTCGGACAGCTATGAAGTGCGCTGGGTGGTCCGCAAGAAAAAAGAACGCATTCCGCAGGGCGCCGACGAACGGGACCGCGCCCGTTTTCAGAAGGCCCAAAGCTACATGGTTCTGGTCGACGATAAAGTAGCCTGCAAAAACCTGCGCTGCCGCAAACGCTTCGATATCTCCGGCATCAAGACGATGGCCTTTATTTAGGCCACTAATCTCTCAATCTCCGCCATCTCTGCCGCGGCAAGTTTCCATCCGGCCGCGGCAGCATTCTCTCGAATCTGCGCCGCTGTTTTCGCGCCCGCGATCACCGAAGCCACGGCCGGCCGGCACGCCAGCCACGACATCGCCAGCTCGAGCAGCGTATGTCCCTGGGCCTGCGCAAACCGGATCAGTCTTTCCACGAGTTTCAGGTTATCGTCCGTAAACACCTTCGGCCCGAAACCAGCCTTCGCGCGGCTGTCTTCGGGAATCGGCTGTCCCAGTCGATACTTGCCCGTCAGCAGCCCGTTTGCCAGCGGAAAATAGGGGATAAAAGCAATGCCCGCCCGCTCGCATTCCGGCAGCACGTCGGCCTCCGGATCGCGTTTCACCAGGCTGTACTCATTCTGAACGCTCACGAACCGCGCGGCGCCCGGACGAGCCGCGGCCTGCGCCTCACCCTCACGAAGCTGAGCGGCGCTGAAATTCGAGCAGCCGATCTCCCGCACCTTTCCTGCGCGGACCAGCTCATCCAAGGCGCCCAGAGTGTCCGCAATCGGCGTTTCGGCATCGGGACGGTGCAACTGGTAGAGGTCGATGTAATCCGTGCCCAGGCGGCGCAGGCTGTCCTCGGCTGCTTTGCGAACATAAGCGGGTTTCGCTCCGCCCTTGATCTGGCCCAACTGCATGCCGAACTTCGTCGCGATGATTACGTCGCGCCGCCGCGCCCCCAGCGCCCTCCCCAGAAATTCCTCGCTCTTGCCTTCTCCATAGATATCCGCAGTGTCGAAAAAGGTAACGCCCGCCTCAATCGCGGCGTTCACTACAGCCGCCGATTCGTTCGCGCCAATGCGCCAGCCGAAATTGTTGCAGCCAAGCCCCACCACCGGTACTGCGAGGGAACCGATTTTCCGTTTTTCCATTTAGCTCCTGATTGTCCAGCTCGGAACTTCGACACCGAATTGCTGGGCATATTCCGCGTTCAGCCGCTGCCAGCCGCTAAACTTCATGGCCGCAGCCCCGGCGATGCGTCCAATGGGATCTCCCGCGAGCAGCCGCTCCAGGACGCCCACTCGCGCCGATGCGCCGGGTTGGTTAGCGCCTGCCACTTTTTCCGGCGAGTGGCGCAGTCCGCGATCGCTCATCTTCTTCTCCTACGGCTGCCCCTACCAGCGTTTCAGCTCAGTAAGCTGAATGAGGTTGCCGCAGGTATCCTTCAGCATCGCAATGGTCGAGGCCGTCACGTCGGTGGGCGCCATCGTGAACTCAGCGCCGCGGGGTTGCTGTTCAACGCCAACTGCAGTTCTGTGCCGTCCGGCTCCTCGGGCGACGCCACGGTCAGCCAGCGATATGGGCCGTGACTGAAATCTGTCTTCTTGGCAAAGCCCAGTACGTCCGTGTAGAAGCGCAGGGCCTTATCCTGGTCGTCCACGTACACGCTGGTCAATTTGATCTTCATCGGGTTCTCCTTGTCTTTCTTTTCCTTGGTGCTGCTCGTTCCATGCGGTCAAGGCGCCGTTCGAGAGCATCTACGTGAGCCGGCCAGAACCGGCGGAATGGAGCCAGCCAGGCATCCACCTCCTGCAGTGGCTCCGGTTTCAGACGGTAGAGGCGGCGCTGTGCGTCTACGGTGGATTCCACGAAACCCGCCTCCCGCAGCACTCGCAGGTGCTTGGATACAGCCGGCTGCGGCATACCAAGCTGGTGCTCAATCTCTCCCACCGACTGCTGTGCCGAGGCCAGGAGGCTTAATATTGCGCGGCGGCTCGGTTCCGCAATGATTGCGAACACGGATTCCACTCTCTTGATATACTCTACCGAGCATATGCGTGTCAAGACATATGAGAGCCGGGGATCGCGCGTTAGCGGGCCCGCTTGGTGCTCGGCCGCCGGCGTACGTTCCGGTCTCACGTTCAGCCCGTACGGCGGCCTCCTAAGCGCCAAGGCGGCCCGAAAACACGCCGATTTAAGTCAGATTACGCCAGGTCTGCGCTTTTATGTCCTGCACCCCATGGTCGCGGACCTGTCATCGCTTCTGTGCCGTCACATTTTTGTAATATAGCGTTAGTATCATTACTCCATGTGGGAGTTCGCAGGCTTTGTGGATGCCTGCAAGTATTGTCTTTCTGCCGGTAAACCACTAAACACATTTATGTTCATATAATCCCTGGCTCAGCCTGGATGACCCGAGCTGGGAAAACTATTCGAGGAGAACCGAATGGATAGGCAAAGAAAATGTAACTTCTTGCGGCGTAAGTCCTGGGGGCTACTGTGGATTTCCGCCGTGATCTTTGGCGTGAGCTTGCCTTTGATGGCCCAGCAGACCACCGGAGGCATTACGGGAACGGTCAAGGATTCCACCGGAGCTGGTGTCCCTGGTGCCAGCGTGAAGGCCCGCAACCTCGGCACGAATCTCGAGATCTCCGCCACCACTCAGGCTGACGGCGCCTATTCCTTGCCCAATGTGCCCACCGGAACCTATGAGGTTGACTTTACGAAACAGGGCTTCCAAACCGAAACGCATACTCAGGTTCTGGTCGAGACCGATCGAACGGCCACGGTAAATGGATTTCTCCAAGTCGGCGCAGTGAGCACCACTGTCGAAGTCAGCGCCGGATCACAGATGAACCAGGTGGATACAACGCAGGGTTACGTGGTAGACCAGCTCACGATTCAAAACACCCCTCTCGGAACCGGCAGCTTTACTCAGCTCGCCATTCTCAGCCCTGGAGTTCACGCGGATTTTCTGGGGGGGGCCGGCAGCAACGCTGGACTCGGCAACCAGGCAATCTTTTCCAACGGCAACCGCGACACCAGCAACAGTTTTTCCCTCAATGGCGTGAGCACCAATAACCTGTTCAACGGCAACTCTACCAGCCAGGTGGGCGAGAACCGTTTCGTGCTGAACACCGGCGAGAATTTCGCGGGCGGCGGCGAGATCCAAACCAGCACCTCGGTGTATTCGGCGATTGGCCAGGCACTGCCCACACCTCCTCCCGACGCCATCCAGGAGATCGCGGTGAACTCGGCTATGTACGATGCCTCGCAGGGCAACAACAGCGGCGCCCACATCAGCGTGCTGACCAAATCCGGTACCAATGACATTCACGGGACAGCGTGGGAACAATTTCAGAACAGCGATATGAACGCCGCGCCCTTCTTTTACAATGCTTCGCCAGCGATTACGACCAAGGTTCCGTTTCTCAATCGCAATCAGTTCGGCGTCACGCTTGGCGGCCCCCTTAAGAAAGACAAGCTCTTTTATTTCGGCTCCTACCAGGGGATCCGCGTGGCCGATGCCGCTAACTCCACTCAGGATGCCACCGTGCCACTGGGACTCACCAACGATCGCAGCGCCACGGGCATTGCGAATGCGATCAACTCCAGTTTTGGCGCGAATATTGCGCCTGCCCAGGTTAATTCAACCGCCCTGAACCTCCTCAATGCGAAACTTCCCAACGGACAGTATCTGATTCCGAGTGCCCAAATCACCAATCCGGCACAGGCTACAGCCTTGGGCTACGACGCCGTGGTGCAGGGACGCAACTCCACCGCCAACGTCAATCAGGCCATCGGCACACTGGACTATCTGCTGAGCGAAAAGGATCGCCTCACGGCTAAGTACTACTATCAAACCAATCCCACTAACAATCCCTTTGGCGCAGTGGGATCGCTGCTCGGCTTTCCCCAACAACTCTCCGCGGGCAGCAACGTGGCGTCCCTCAGCAACACCCTGATCCTATCCCCCAATCTGACCTGGGATCAGCATGTCGGTTTCACACGGATGCAAGCCTACTCGAATACCGAACAAGACTTTTCGCCATCCAGCGTGGGCATGAATTTATTGGGTTCGCCGCAGTTTCCGCAGATTGAGATCACCACCGCGGACCCCACCATCGCCGAGGGACTGGAATTCGGGACCAGCACCAGCTTCGGCAATGCCGGCATGTTCCAGAACCAATGGGAACTCGGCACCACGATGCACTGGGTGAGAGGCCGGCATACGCTCTCCATGGGCGCGCAATGGGACCACACCCAGCTCAATATCATTAACAACAACACCAACAGCGACATCGTGGAATTCAAAACCTTTGAGACCTTCGTCGAGGGTTCGGTCTACAAAGGCACCGCCTTTGAAGGGTCGGCCAGCCGCTATTACCACTCCGATACAGTGGGCGCTTTCGTCAATGACAGTTTCAAGCTTCGTAGCAATCTGACGTTGAATGCCGGTCTGCGCTGGGATTTCGATGGGCCGCTTTCGGAGAGGTATGGCAAGCTGACCGGGTTCAACGGAAACCTCTATTCGTTCGACTCCAGCACGGACACGATCGTCAATTCCGGACTGGAAATCGCCGGCAACAACCCGACCTCGGCCACCCCGGGCGCCAGTGACACGCTCATGCAGCAGCACCAGTGGGGCTTCGCGCCGCGCATCGGCTTGGCCTGGACGCCTGCTCCGAAGCTTACGGTGCGCGCCGGATATGGCATCTTCTACGATCGCGGAGAGTTTTTCAGTTATTTATCGCCCAGCGCGGGCTCCGGCTTTAACGGCCCCTTCGGCGTTACCCTCGCTCCTCCGTTCATCGAGCCGATTGCCGCGAAGAGCGGGGCAAGCCTCTCCGCCCCGTTCGGCGCCACAGCACCGCCGCCCCCCTCGGGCAACGTCTCGGGATTTACGGCGCTACTGCCCAACTTGGCACAGACTGCATCCGGCGACTACCCGGCAGGCAATTTGTATGGCCCCTTCCTGTATGGCGGCTACGACATTAATAACAAGCTACCGAACACACAAAATTGGAGTTTCGACGTGCAATATCAGGCCTCCAACAGTTGGCTGTTCGAAGTCGGCTATATCGGCAACCACGGCGTTCATGAGGTGCTGCCGGTTCCCTTCAACCAGCCTCTGCTGGCAACGCCACAGAATCCCGTAAACGGCCAGATCTATTCCTATGGCGGTGTGAGTCCGTTGAGCGGTTGTAATAGCGGAACACTGGACCTGGAACCGATCTGTCCCGGACCGAGTTATTCGGGAAATGTGGGCGTGCGCGTGCCCTATATCGGCTATGACTTCAATTCCGTTATCTATGAGGCGCAGGGCATCTCCAACTACAATGCTTTACAACTTCAAGCTCGCAAGCGGCTATCCTTTGGCCTGTACCTCACCGCGTCCTACACCTGGTCGCACGCTCTCGATGAGCAGAGCGGCCTGGGCCTGTTCGTTACCGGCAACAATCCGCTCAACCCCAAAGACAATTACGCCTCGGCCGACTTCGATCAAACGCACGTCTTTCTGATCAATTACAGCTACACCATTCCCAAGCTGGTGGAAAGCAAGCAGGTGGGCGCATTAGTGAATGGCTGGGTCATCGGCGGGCAGACAGTCGCGCAGAGCGGCCAGCCGTACAGCGTGTACGATTACTCCGGCTCGGTGGCGAGCCAGTATTACGGCTCTTACGACGAAATCGGCAACCCCATCGTGCCCCTGGCGCCGGGCGTCACGGCCAAGCAGGTGCAATTGCAAGGCACGACTGGCGTGAATCCTAATAAGCCAGTGCTAAATTCCTCCCTGTTCTCACCGGAGTCCTACTTTCTGACTCCCGGCGCCTCTGGCGTGCCGCCCTGCGATGCTACCGGTTGTGACAATTACGAATCGCTATTCGGAAACCTGGGCAGGAACACATTCCGCGGACCCTTCCAGGTTCGTTTCGATATGAGCCTGGCCAAGCAGTTCTCCATCAGCGAACGCTTCCGCCTGCGCTTCGAAGCCGACGCCTTCAACATCTTCAACCAGCCGGACTTCGACACGCCCAACAACGACGTGACATTCTTTCCGGAGTATGAGGGGCCGCCCTCCGTTCCGCCAAAGGGCAGTCTCGGAATCATTCAACACACCATCGGAAGCTCGCGGTTTCTACAGCTCGGTTTGCGATTGATGTTCTAATCTAATGTAGTCTTCACGAAATGGCTGGACAAATCTCAGGTTTTGGTGGGGCAGGCGTTTCCGCCTGCCAATCGCGCGAAGCGCGGCTGCTTTTTGTCCAGCCATTTCGTGGACTCCACTAGCGGTCACCGGACCGCGGCGCTAAAATCGGCGATCTGGCGCGCCGCGCCGGTCAGTTCGAGGATGTGCATGCCGGTATTAGCGCGGTCCACGATGTAAATGTAGCCGCGGTCGTCGACCTCTACATTATTCGTCTGAATCGCGACTTTGCAGTGCTGGTCTGCTCCCTGGCCAACGCAGCGTTTGTCCGTCTTATCGGTGATGGCGGGAATGTAATAGGCGATTTCCCTGGGCTGAAACGGATTGCGCACATCGACGGCGCGTACGCCAGCGTTGAAATGCGCCACAAACAGAATGCGGTTGTAGTAAATCGGCGTGAAGCTTTCGTTGGTGGAATGCACGCCGAAGCGGCCGCCCGCGGAGCAGAAATTGCCGGAATCTTCGGGAACGGTCCAGGTGGAAGCGCCCACCGGTTTGGTTTCGGTAGTGATGTCAAAGAAGCGCACCATCTGGCGGTATTCCTGGCATTCGTTGGCCCCCGTTTCTCCGGCGAGCGCCAGAAAGTCTTTCACTTTGCCGTCTCTCTGTTTGGCGAATTCGGCAATCGTCATATGCAGCATGGGAAAGGCGGTGTGCGCGCCGATATCTACGGGCAAGTCGACACGCGCAATCACGGGGTAGCGGAGGTTTTCATCGGTGGGTTCCTTCGGACCGCTCAACAGTTTTTCGCGATCGACAATCTCAAAAATGCCATCGCGGGCATTGTCATAGGCGAAGTACACGCGGTTGCCCTTCGGCCCGGTAGAAATTGGTCCATGCAGGCCCCCGGGAGTGGGACCTTTGGCGCCGGGCTGCTGGCCGGGAAGGCCGAAATTGCGGATGAAGACCGGTTTTGAAGGATCGCTCAAATCATAAATCTGGGCCATGCGCGGCGTGCGCCAGCCGGGCACGCCCGAAACCAGGTAGGCGATGCCGGTATCGCACTCCCACCAGCTCTTGTGCGTGTCGCGCAGGCCGCTGACGATGACGTTGAGGCGGCTGGGACGGGAGGGATCGGTGACATCCCACATTTCATGCGCGGTGTTGCCGAAGCTGCGCAGCAGGTAGAACTTGCCTTTCTCCCCGTGAGGCAGATCGTCGCCGCTGCAGACGCGGGCCATCTGCGCGCCGCCTGTGTCGCCGCCTCCGCCGGTGGATACCAGTTCGCCGGGGATATGCGCGAGGTAGCGCGGATGGTGGGGATCAGTGACGTCAACGACAGAAGTGCCATTGGATTCGTTTTGCCCGGTGAGCGGGTTCGGCTGAACGCCGGCATGGTGGCCGATGTAGGCGATCCAGCGCGCGCCCTGCTTCTGAATCACGGGCTGATAGGCGCTGCGGGCCTGGAGATCGTTATAGCCCACCAGCTCCATGTTG